>NZ_JAQFJC010000010.1:0-109945 GCF_030439935.1 Streptococcus sp. SG1
AGAAATCTATTCCAGGTCAAGGAACTTACACGATTGCACCAGACGGAACTGTAACTTTCACTCCAGACAAACAGTTTGTCGGAAACCCAGATCCAGTCACAGTCAAACGTGTGGATAAGAATGGCACTCCAGTCACTGCAACTTACAGTCCAGAGTTTACTAAGGTAACACCAACTGGTACGGGCGATAAGACAGAAGGACTTCAAGGTCAGGTCCAAGAAGGTAAAGTGACCTTCACTCCAGGCCATGACTCTGTTCCATTCCCAGCGGATTCGACTCCACTATTTGACAATGGGACAGCTGTGAAGGAAGTTCCAAATGTTGGTAAGTTCGAGGTGAACGCAGATGGTAAGGTGACCTTCACTCCAGACAAACAGTTCAAGGGTGAAACACCAGAACTTGAATTGACTCGTGTGGATGCCAACGGCACTCCTGTTACTGTCAAGTACCAAGCAGTGGTGAAAGAAGTGGTTCCAACCAGCACTAACGCAACTAGCACAGGCCCTCAAGGCCTTCCACAAACAGGTACTCCAACCTTCCAAGGTGGTGATCCACTGGTTCCAATTGATGAAACAGTTGAACCAACCTTCGAAGATGGAAGCAAGGAAAAAGTGATTCCAGGTCAAGGAACTTACACGATTGCGCCAGATGGAACAGTAACCTTCACACCAGACAAGCAGTTCGTTGGTAAACCAGATCCAATCACCGTGAAACGTGTGGATAAGAATGGCACTTCAGTCACTGCAACTTACAGTCCAGAATTCACTAAGGTCACTCCTACAGGAACTGGTGCAACTAGCACAGGTCCTCAAGGACTCCCTCAAACTGGTACTCCAACCTTCCAAGGTGGCGATCCACTGGTTCCAATTGATGAAACAGTTGAACCAACCTTCGAAGATGGAAGCAAAGAGAAGACCATTCCAGGTCAAGGAACCTACACGATTGCACCAGATGGAACAGTAACCTTCACTCCAGACAAGCAGTTTGTAGGGAAACCAGATCCAATCACCGTGAAACGTGTGGATAAGAATGGCACTCCAGTGACTGCGACTTACAGTCCAGAATTTACGAAAGTAACACCAATTGGTAAGGATGCTTCCTCTGAAAATATTAAGGGACTTGTACAAACAGGTACTCCAACCTTCCAAGGTGGCGATCCACGGGTTCCAATTGATGAAACTGTAGCACCAACCTTTGAAGATGGCTCAACTGAAAAAGTGATTCCAGGTGAAGGAACCTATACCATCTCACCGGATGGCACAGTAACCTTTACTCCAGAAGCTGATTTTGTAGGAAAAGGAACCGGCGTAACAATTGTTCGTAAGGATAAGAACGGTACCTCAGTTACTGCAAGCTATCGTCCAACAGTTGTAGATCCGTCTACTGGACAGGATACAACCTCTACAGGAGCTAAAGGCCAAACGCAAGTGGCAACCCCAGCGTTTGAAGGACATATCGATAGTACAGTTCCACCAACCTTTGAGGACGGCAGCACGACACTGGTTGTTCCAGGAGAAGGAAGCTATACAATTGATAAAGATGGTAAGATTACCTTTACTCCAGAACCAGACTTTGTTGGTACAGCCAAAGGAGTGGTTGTAAAACGTTTGGATATTTATGGCAACGTTGTTACAGCGCAGTATACACCAACGGTCATCGGCCAAACACGAGTAGAAGATGTAACCTCAGATGGACTCAAGGGTCAAACACAGACTGGTAAACCAATCTTTGAAGGTGATGTAGACTTAACAGTAGCACCAACCTTTGAGGATGGCTCAACTGAAAAAGTTGTTCCAGGAGAAGGCACTTATACCATCTCACCAGACGGTGTTGTAACTTTTGTTCCAGAGCCAAACTTTGTTGGTACAGCTAAAGGAGTCGTTGTAATCCGTAAGGATCGAAATGGTCAAACAATTTCTGCAAGCTACACACCGAGAGTGACAGAAATTCCGGTCGTTCCAAACAGACCAAGTACTCCAGAACAACCAAAGGTTCCAGTAATTCCAGCTGATCCTGCAGTAGCAGTTCAAACACCTAAAGCTGAAGAGAGAGTAGAACCTATTTATGTCGATCCAAAAGACGAAAAAGGGGTTCTTCCAAGAACAGGAAGTCAGACAAGTGATCAGACTGCTTCAGGTCTCTTAGCAGCCATTGCCAGCTTAACATTCTTAGGTTTAGCAAATCGGAAGAAGAAATCTGAAGAAGATTAAGAGAGATCAATGTCTCCGCATTCGACAGATTGAGTGAAGTTTAAAAGCGATTCGGATATTCCGAATCGCTTTTTTGGTTATTGAGTTTTCATACTCTTGATTTTCTCTGCGTCAGGTGTAACGCGAAGGGTTTTCTGTCCTGTATAAGTGACAAATCCTGGCTTTCCACCAGTGGGCTTATTTAGCTTTTTAATCTCAATCATGTCTACTTGGACAAGATTGGAGAGTCTGGCCTTGGAAAAGTAGGCCGCTAGCTCGGCAGCGTCAGTCTTGACCTCATCGCTGGGCTGAAGATTGCCTGTGATGACCACATGACTACCTGGAATATCCTTGGCGTGAAACCAAAGCTCGTCCTTCTTGGCCATCTTAAACGTCAGCTCATCATTTTGTAGATTGTTGCGGCCAACCAGGATAATAGTTTGGCCATCTGTTGCCAGATATTTCTCAGGTTTCTGTCTTTTCTGAATTTTCTCTCTCTGGCGTCGGCGGATAAAGCCAGTCTGGATTAGTTCCTCCCGAATTTCCACAATCTCACTAAGACTGGCCTGAGCAAGGGCTGTTTCCACGCTTTCTAGGTAGAGAATTGTGTTCCGTGTCTCTTCAATCAAGCTGGTCAGATGTTTGACGGCTTCCTTTAGCTTCTGGTAGCGTTTGAAATAACGCTGAGCATTTTGATTGGGGGTCAGGGCCTTGTCAAGTGTGATGAGGATCTTTTCACCTGTGTAGTAATTGTCCAGCTCCACCTGATTTTGGTCGTTAGGTACCTGATGTAGAAAGGTGGTCAAAAGTTCCCCTTTTTGGCGGAATTCTTCTGCATTCTCCGTTGCTAGGAGCTCTTCCTCTTGCTTGCCCAACTTTTTCCGGTTCTTTTCCAACTCATTTTCTACTCGGCGGATGAGTTCGCTGGCCTGCTGGTTAACTCGATCGCGCTCAGCCTTGTCCTTGTAGAAAGTGTCTAAAAGTTCGGATAACGTGGACATTTGGGTCTTGCTGTCGGAAAATAGCAGAGCAGAGAAGGATTTTTCGGTCAGGCTAGGATGAGTCGGACTGGCAAAGAAGGATCGGAAAGTTTTGAGCTTGTCAGCTGTCAGACGACCACTGAGCTCAGTAGCCGTATCCCGACCCAATCCCTGAAAAATTTGCTGAAGGCGTTTGGGCTCTATTTCCTCAGTCTGTAGGATTTGAAAGAGCTTTTCATCGCCCACAGTGAAAGGATTGAGACTGCCTGTCTGAGGCGGTGCGACATAAGTTGAGCCAGGTAAAATCGTTCGATAGCTATTTTGTGAAAAACCGACATGTTTGATGGCTTCAATAATCTTACCGCTAGCCTTATCCAAGAGAATGATATTGCTATGTTTACCCATGATTTCGATGACTAGAGTCACAGCCACGCTATCGCCGATTTCGTTCTTATTGGAGACGCTGATTTCCAAAATCCGGTCATTCTCCACTTGCTGGATTGCTTCAATGACAGCGCCCTGCAGGTATTTGCGCATCACCATGATAAAGGTATTGGGAATAGCTGGATTTTCAAAAGTAGTCTCAGTCAGCTGGACGCGCCCAAAGACAGAGTGGGCTGATAGGAGTAGCTTATGGCTTTTGCGATTACTACGAATTTGTAAAACCAGCTCCTGTTCAAAGGGCTGATTAATCTTCTGGATGCGGCCGCCCACTAATTCGTGGCGAAGTTCCTCAGTCATGTGATGTAAAAAAAATCCGTCAAAAGACATGCTTATCTCCTTGAAAGTTACTATAGAAAATTATAACAAAAAAATAAGGTAAAAGCTCCCAATGAGATATCAAATTATTTGAGTTTTAATCGAAAATGGACTAGACAATAAAAATCCGAACATTTTACAAAAATTGTCAAAAAGGTCTTGACATATTATTAGGAAAAACTTACAATATAGGAAATTAGAAAAGTAGTAAATGAATTTGTTTTTAGCGAGCTTGTGGGTGGTGAAAACAAGTAGCAAATCTTTACGAAATTGGGCTAATGATTAGAGTGTCTTTTGGTAATTTACTGATAAGCTAAAAGAATAAATGAATTCGAAACAATAAGAATTCGGTTGGCACACCTTACAGTGCAACTTGTTGGTAGACAAGGCAGAGATATGGGAGAATGCTATTTATTTTTCCATAATTGAGGTGGCACCGCGATTTACGCCCTCACACAGAATATCTGTGTGAGGTTTTTTGTTGGAAAAAAGAGAAGGAGAGTTCCCCATGTTTAAACGATGGCGTCCCTAGGGATTGAAATGAGAAAGCTTAAAAATAGAAATGGAGAAAAAATATGAAGAATAAACGTTTACTCGCTGTTTTAGCAGTATTAGTAGTCTTGGTTGGAGGATCTTTGATCTATTCCAGCTTGAATAAAGGTGGTGGGGCGAAGTCTACTACAGATAAGAAAACAGTCAAAGTCGGAGTATTACAGTATGTCAGTCATCCTTCACTTGATTTAATCTATAAAGGCATTAAAGATGGATTAGCTGAAGAAGGTTACAAGGCCGATGATATTAAAATTGATTTTATGAATGCTGAGGGTGATCAGAGTAAGGTTGCTACTATGAGCAAGCAATTGGTGTCTAATGACAATGATGTGCTGATTGGGATTGCGACTCCGTCTGCTCAAGGACTGGCTTCAGCTACTAAGAACAAGCCCGTCGTCATGGGAGCTATCACAGATCCAGTCGGAGCTAATCTAGTAAAAAATCTTGAAAAACCAGGTGGCAATATCACTGGTGTCTCTGACCGCAATCCAGCTAAGCAACAGTTGGAGCTGATTAAAAAATTGACGCCAAATGTAAAAACTATCGGTGCACTATACTCTAGCAGTGAAGATAACTCTAAATCTCAGGTAGAAGAGTTCAAAAAATTAGCTGAAGAGGCAGGCTATAAGGTAGAAGAATACTCTGTTCCTTCAACCAATGAAATTGCTTCAACCATGAATGTCATGACTGGAAAGGTTGATGCTATCTGGATTCCGATTGATAATACAATTGCATCAGCGTTTGCGACTGTAGTATCTAGCAATAAAGACGCTAAAAAACCTATATACCCAAGTGCGACTGCTATGGTAGAAGAAGGTGGACTAGCATCAGTTGTTGTTGATCAACATGACCTTGGAGTTGCAACAGGAAAAATGGCTGCTAAAATCTTGAAAGGTGCAAAACCAGAAGAAACACCAGTTGAAATTTTTAATAAAGGTAAGTCAGTCATCAATAAGAAGAATGCCAAAGAACTTGGAATTACTGTACCAGAAGATGCCCTCAAAGAAGCTGGACAAGTGATTGAGTAAGGAAGGAGACTTAAAAACTCAAGCCTTAGTTGAGTGGCAAGTTTTAATACAAAGTTAGGATAGAATATGATTATTTCGATTATTTCACAAGGTCTTTTCTGGTCCATTTTGGGTCTGGGAATCTTTATGACCTTTAGGATTTTGAATTTTCCAGATATGACAACAGAAGGCAGCTTTCCTCTGGGAGGGGCTGTTGCTGTCACTTTGATTACTAAGGGCGTTAATCCACTAATTGCAACTTTGATTGCTATTTTAGCTGGATGTTTGGCTGGTTTTGCAACGGGCTTGCTTTATACCAAAGGAAAAATTCCGACTCTGCTGTCTGGAATTTTGGTTATGACCTCATGCCATTCCTTAATCCTTATGATCATGGGAAGAGCCAATCTGGGGCTACTAGGGGCAAAAAAGATTCAAGACTTTCTTCCTTTTTCAGAGGAAATGAATCAAATCTTTCTAGGCCTAATTTTTGTAGTTCTGGTAATTCTAGCTTTGCTTTTCTTTCTTGATACCAAGCTAGGCCAGGCCTACATTGCTACTGGGGACAATCCTGATATGGCCAGAAGTTTTGGGATTAATACTGGTCGGATGGAGCTGATGGGCTTGGTGCTGTCCAATGGAGTGATTGCCCTAGCTGGAGCTTTGATTGCCCAGCAAGAAGGTTATGCGGATGCTTCAAGAGGGATTGGAGTCATTGTTATCGGTTTGGCCAGCTTAATCATTGGAGAGGTTCTCTTTAAGAGTCTTACTTTGGCTGAAAGACTGATGACGATTGTGGTAGGTGCGATTGCTTATCAATTTCTGATTTGGGCGGTTATCGCTTTAGGCTTTAATACCAGCTACCTACGCCTCTACAGTGCGGTGATTTTGGCAATCTGCCTCATGATTCCCACGCTTAAAAATAAATTCTTTAAAGGAGTCACATTAAGCAAATGACAGTCATTGTAGAATTAAAAAATGCCACAAAAGTTGTAAATAATGGTTTAGATGAAGAAAAAGTCATTTTGAATGATGTGTCTCTCCAAATCCATGAGCATGACTTTATTACTATTCTAGGTGGAAATGGAGCCGGAAAATCAACCCTTT
The DNA here is from genome assembly GCF_030439935.1 of Streptococcus sp. SG1. Classification (NCBI taxonomy): domain Bacteria; kingdom Bacillati; phylum Bacillota; class Bacilli; order Lactobacillales; family Streptococcaceae; genus Streptococcus; species Streptococcus sp. SG1. Next base: position 6,592 of record NZ_JAQFJC010000010.1, read on the forward strand.
TTAACGTAATTGCTGGGACCTTACCTTTAACCAGTGGTAGTATCCATATCTTGGGTGAAGATGTGACACATTATTCTCCAGAAAAAAGAGCAAAATACCTTTCTCGAGTTTTTCAAGATCCAAAAATGGGGACAGCGCCTCGTATGACTGTTGCTGAAAATCTCCTGATTGCTAAGTTTCGAGGAGAGAGAAGAGGTCTTTTTCCTCGCCGATTGAATCATTATAAAGAAGAATTCCAGGCGACTATTGATAAAATTGGCAATGGCCTAGAAAAGCATTTGGATACAGCAATTGAGTTCCTATCAGGTGGTCAAAGACAGGCCCTAAGTCTTTTAATGGCGACACTCAAACGTCCTGAACTTTTGCTACTGGATGAGCATACAGCAGCTTTGGACCCTAAGACTAGTGTGGCTTTAATGGAGTTAACAGACGATTTTGTCCAAAAAGACCAGTTGACTGCTCTTATGATTACTCATCATATGGAAGATGCACTTAAGTACGGCAATCGCTTGATTGTTATGAAGGATGGTCAGATTATTCAGGATCTTAAGCAAGAAGAAAAAGCTCAAATGACCATTTCAGATTATTATAGTTTATTTGAATAGAAAAATGCTGATTTGAGGCCTAAAAGGTTCTCCAATTAGCTTTTTATTTTGCAAAAAATATTATAAAAAAACAATGTAAACGCTTGCTTTTTTAAAGATAAAAGAGTACACTAATAGTGAATAAAAGATAGGTGGGAAATTAAGAATTTTGATATTCTTCTTTCCTTCTTTAAACGTTTCATTCCTTTGATAAGGAATGCATGGCTTAGCAAATAGAAAGGACTGATTCCAATGGGTTTCAGAAATTCAAATCTGTTTTAAGTTATCTATATTTTAGCTTATGTCCTTGTTTACTGATTTGTTGTTCGTCTTTGTTGGAGGTATTGTTAAAAAATATCTGAACTGAATTATCTCTTGTGGCGATTGCAGATTGTTGCTATGGAAAATCAGAGTTTAAAATGAGAAAAAAACCTCAGAGAGCAACAATGAAGAGAGAAGCTTTTCAATGGTTTTCGGACTTCGAATTATACAATCGTCATTGCTTTTGTACGATAAAATATATTTTCTTATTAGATCGATATAAAAGAAAATCATTCTTTAGGGCTATAAAAGATTGAATCAATCATTAAGTAAATTGTTTGTCTGTAGCTTTTAGCTACCTCAGTTGCTTCGTTAATAATCAGTAAACAAGACGCACTCCTGGCTATTCCGTTTTAAATGGATGCCAGGAGCTTTTTATTTTTGTTGCCAAAATAGGGGAAATTTGCTAGAATATTAAGTAATTAAATAGCAATCCGCAAGACCAGTACCCTAGGGGAAGTTTAACAGGGAGGGGAGCCATTGACTGAAAGCTCTCTAGATGAAAGCTAGGCGAATTCACTTGCTCTAGGATTGATAAGTAAGGTCTGGCTTGCCAGATAAAAAACGGATGGTACCGCGTGTCAACGCTCCGCTTATGGAGATTGGCGCGCTTTTTATTTTGGAGGGAAAATGACGAAAACGATTGAAGAACAACTAAAAAGCCTGCGTGAAGAGACTCTAGCTTCTCTCAAGCAGCTAAAGGCGGAGAATCAAAAGGAACTGCAGGACTTGCGTGTAGCTGTCTTGGGTAAGAAGGGTTCGCTGACTGAAGTCCTGAAAGGTATGAAGGATATCTCTGCTGAAATGCGGCCGATTATCGGGAAGCATGTCAATGAAGCGCGTGATATTCTGACAGCAGCCTTTGAAAAGACTGCTCAAGAGATGGAAGAGCAATTAGTAGCTCTGAAACTGGCTGAGGAATCCTTGGATGTGACCCTGCCAGGCCGTCAAATTCCGTTAGGGAACCGTCATATTCTTAGCCAGACTAGTGAAGAAATTGAAGATATCTTCATCGGGATGGGCTATCAGGTCGTGGACGGCTTTGAAGTGGAAAAGGACTATTACAACTTTGAGCGGATGAATCTGCCTAAGGACCACCCAGCACGGGATATGCAGGACACTTTCTATATTACAGAGGAGATCCTGCTCAGAACCCACACCAGTCCGGTACAGGCTCGAGCTATGGATGCCCATGACTTTTCTAAAGGGCCACTCAAGATGATCTCTCCAGGGCGCGTTTTCCGCCGGGATACCGATGATGCGACTCACTCCCACCAGTTCCATCAGATTGAAGGCTTGGTGGTAGGTGAAAATATTTCCATGGCCAACCTGCAAGGAACACTGCAGCTAATTGTCCAGAAGATGTTCGGCCAAGACCGAAGTATCCGTCTGCGTCCGTCATACTTCCCATTCACAGAGCCGTCTGTTGAAGTGGATGTTTCCTGCTTTAAGTGTGGTGGTGCCGGCTGTAATGTCTGCAAGAAGACCGGCTGGATTGAGATTATGGGAGCTGGTATGGTGCATCCGCGTGTGTTGGAAATGAGCGGTATTGATGCAGATAAGTATTCTGGATTTGCTTTTGGCCTTGGTCAAGAGCGGGTAGCTATGCTTCGCTACGGTATCAACGATATTCGTGGCTTCTACCAAGGAGATATTCGTTTTTCCCAGCAGTTTAAGTAGAAACCTGTAATCATCAATGTAGCTTTTCTGAGAAAGGAGTGCAGTATGCTAGTCAGAGTTAAAAAAGAAGAAGCGAGCCTCCTGCGGGAGTTGGAGGTCGCGACCTATCAAGAAACCTTTGGTCCTTTTATCAAGCAAGCTGATATGGCTCATTATTTTGACAATGAGCTGTCGCTTGCAACTATCGAAAAGGAGCTGGCAGATCCTGAATCAGAGACTTATTTTGTTGTCAAAGATGGTGAAATTGCTGGTTTTCTCAAGTTTAACTGGGGACAGGCTCAAACGGAGCAAGAACTGCGTCAGTCCTTTGAGGTTCAGCGAATCTATGTCTTGAAAGCCTATCATGGTCAAGGCTTGGGCAAGGAGATGTTTGAATTTGCCTTAGAAGAAGCCGAGAAACGAGGCTTTGACTGGGTTTGGCTGGGCGTCTGGGAGAAGAATTTTAGAGCCCAATATTTTTACTTCAAATATGGCTTTGAAAAATTCAGTCAGCACGACTATATCACTGGTGAGACGGTAGACACAGACTGGATGCTCCGCAAGAAATTGAAATAAAAAAGAAAATTTAAAGAGAGGAAATGATACGACCTAAAAGCTCGAAATTTAGATGATTTGTCTGAAATCAGGATTTCAGACAAATAACTAAAATTTGGTTGGTCAAGTTCCTCAGCGATAGAATAGAGAAAGGAATTGAACCCGGGCTAAAAACTCGAAAAAAAGATAGATTTGCGATCATTCGTCGAATGCTTAGCAAATCTCCTATTTTTCAGTCGTTTTTGACGCCCTTGGTATCTTGAATATGCTAGTAAGTTATAAGTGGTTAAAAGAGTTAGTAGACATTGATGTGGCGAGCGCTGAGCTGGCTGAGAAAATGTCAACGACAGGAATTGAAGTGGAAGGTGTGACATCACCAGCTGCTGGCCTATCAAAAATTGTTGTTGGTGAGGTGGTATCGTGTGAGGATGTTCCTGATACTCACCTGCATATCTGTCAAGTCAATGTCGGAGAAGAGGATAACCGTCAAATTGTCTGTGGTGCTCCGAATGTTCGCGCAGGCATCAAGGTCATGGTGGCTTTGCCAGGTGCTCGCATTGCTGACAATTATAAGATTAAAAAAGGAAAAATCCGTGGCTTGGAGTCACTGGGCATGATCTGCTCTCTGGGTGAGCTGGGTATTTCTGATTCTGTTGTGCCAAAGGAATTTGCGGATGGCATTCAAATCCTGCCTGAAGAAGCAGTGCCGGGTGAGGAAGTCTTCTCTTATCTGGACTTGGACGATGAGATTATCGAACTTTCCATCACACCAAACCGGGCTGATGCTCTGTCTATGCGTGGGGTGGCTCATGAAGTGGCTGCGATTTATGATAAGTCAGTACATTTCAAAGATTTTTCGCTGGTGGAAAATGAAAAGCAGGCAGCCGACAGTCTTTCAGTAGCCCTTGAGACAGGGAAAGCCCCTTATTACGCGGCTCGTATCTTGGAAAATGTTAGCATTGCCCCAAGTCCTCAGTGGCTACAAAATCTCCTCATGAACGAAGGAATCCGTCCGATTAACAATGTAGTAGACGTGACCAACTACATCCTGCTCTACTTTGGTCAGCCCATGCACGCCTTTGATCTGGATACATTTGAGGGTGACCAGATTGTCGTGCGGGAAGCGCGTGCTGGTGAAAAACTAGTGACACTGGACGGCGAAGAGCGCGAGCTGGAAGTTAGCGACTTAGTCATTACTGTGGCAGATAAGCCAGTGGCTTTGGCTGGTGTCATGGGAGGAGCAGCGACTGAAATTTCTGGTAAGTCCACTCGTGTTGTTCTGGAAGCAGCTGTCTTTGATGGGAAATCAATCCGCAAGACCAGCGGTCGCCTTAACCTGCGCTCAGAATCATCTTCCCGCTTTGAAAAAGGCATCAATGTGGCAACTGTCAATGAAGCTTTGGACGCAGCAGCAAGTATGATTGCGAACTTGGCAGGAGCGACTGTTCAGGCTGGTATCGTATCAGCTGGTAGCTTAGATACTAGAGATGTAGAAGTGGTGTCTAGTCTTGCGGATGTCAACCGTGTGCTAGGAACAGACTTGCTTTATACAGATATTGAGGATGTCTTCCGCAGACTTGGCTTTGGCTTATCAGGAAGTGCTGAACAGTTCACTGTCAGTGTCCCTCGCCGTCGCTGGGATATTTCAATCGAAGCAGATCTCTATGAAGAAATTGCCCGCATTTACGGCTATGACAAATTGCCAGCTAGTCTGCCAAAAGATGACGGAACTGCCGGTGAATTGACTGCAACGCAGAAACTGCGCCGTCAAGTACGGACCTTAGCAGAAGGAGCTGGACTGACAGAAATCATCACCTACGCTTTGACGACGCCAGAAAAGGCGGTTGAATTCACTCTCAATCCTAGCAACTTGACTGAGCTTATGTGGCCAATGACAGTGGAGCGCTCTGTTCTTCGTCAGAACATGGTTTCTGGGATTTTGGACTCCCTAGCCTACAATGTGGCTCGTAAGAACAAGAATCTAGCCCTCTATGAGATTGGAAAAGTTTTTGAGCAGACTGGTAATCCTAAGGAAGAGTTGCCAAATGAAATCAATAGCTTTGCCTTTGCTTTTACAGGTCTGGTTAATGAAAAAGACTTCCAGACCCAGCCAGTAGCGGTTGATTTCTTCTATGCTAAGGGTGTAGTGGAAGCACTCTTTGCTAAGTTGGGCTTGACAGCTGAATACGTGGCTAGCAACCAGATTAAGAGCCTGCATCCTGGTCGGACTGCTTTAATCTCTATCAATGGCCAGCCTGTCGGCTTTGTCGGCCAAGTCCATCCTGCGACAGCCAAGGCTTACGATATTCCTGAAACCTATGTTGCTGAGCTCAACCTGTCTGCCATCGAAGAGCAGCTCCAGCCAGCACAGCCATTTACAGAAATCACTAAATTCCCAGCTGTCAGCCGTGATGTGGCACTCTTGCTCAAGGCTGAAATCACTCACCAAGAGGTCCTTGATGCCATCCAAGCAGCTGGTATCAAGCGCTTGACCGATATTAAACTCTTTGATATCTTCTCTGGTGACAAGCTGGGTGTTGGCCTCAAATCTATGGCTTACAGCCTGACTTTTCAAAATCCAGAAGCTAGCCTGACTGACGAAGAAGTGGCTAAATACATGGAAAAAATCGAAAAATCTCTGATCGAAAAACTCGGCGCAGAGGTGCGTTAGAAGAGTCGAAAAAAGCAGTCTTTACAGGCTGTTTTTTTTAATTGCTAAAAGAAGCTTTATAAAAGGCTTGATTTATGATATTCTAGTCATATTAAAAATTTGTTAAGAGGTTTCTGATGCAGTATAAGAGAAGTTATGCAGGTGAAATTGTTGGTATTATCTTGATTACTATTTTTGCAATCTTTGCTGTATGGTCAAACTCGTCTTCTACCTTTAGTGCAAGTAACTCTAAAGATCCTGAAGTGAGTTTTGACGCCAAGATGGATGAATACAAACTAGAAGAAAGACCGATAACTATCCGAGATGCAGAACTAATGTTTGGTTCAGAAGATGGTCCCAAAGATGAGACTCCAGAGAAAAAAGAAGCCAGGCTCCAAAGCGTTGTAGATACTTATAATAATCAATTAAAGAAAGAACAGGATAGGATAAAAAGGGAAAAAGAAGAGGAAAAGAAAAGAGATGACGATTTTGCTACAACTGTCTTGATTGGTTCAGCAGTTGGGGTTTCTTTATTGTTGATTTCTATTTTTATAAAGTCTAAACAACCTCCTGCAATGACGATTTCAGAAGGAAAACTGGATATTAAATCTTCGATTTTCCAAGATATGAATGAACTTGATCTGGACAAGGTTAAGAAGATCGAATATAAAATCAAAACTTATAGTTCTGATGATATGCAGAAAACAAATCGTATGCTTTATTTTTATGATAAGAATGGTAGTACTCTAGACTCGATTGACTTAAATAACTTGTCTGGTGCTGATTTTAATGATATTTATAAGGAAATTAGTCGTCAGGCGCCTCATATTGAATGGATTTTTCCAGAATAAAAGAAAGACTAGCAAATCATCCTTCTTTTCCAATCATATTAAGTTTTGTGGTTGGGATTATATTTTGAAAATTGGAGAATTAGGATGCGACTAATGATTCGAATGAGGCTGAAAGAATTCAAAATGAAAAATCGGTAGGAAAAGTAAGCATGAAAAATTTAAACCAAATGTCTCAATGTCAGACTCTTTGGGCTAGGAACAAATACTTAGTCCTCAGTCATTCCAGTAAAATCTATCTGGAAATTCGTCAATATTTAAAAAGTGAATCGGTAGAAGTAGCTCATGTTCAAGCCTTGATTGACCAAGCTGTTGCCCTACCAGAAAATCGAGGTCAGGTCTGCAATGCCTTTCAGCATATCTGGGGCTATTTTAAGAAGAAAGCCAGCCCAGCTGAAAAAGATAATTTTATGCTACTCTTGCTTCGTTACCAATCCGGTCAGGCTGAGCAGAAAGATTTGGTTACAGCAGTTAAAGACCTGCTCCTCAAGTACCCCAACCCATATTTGCAAAAATCGACTCTCTTATTTCAGAATGAGGAATGATGCCTTGCTATCAATGAGACATCGCATACCTGTTCTGCTAGTAGCTTAGTGATTACATATGATAAGAAGAACAATAATCTATATCCCCAGTCAAATTAGACTGGGGATTTTTCTTATGTTTAAAAGAAAAGATCTAGATCTGATTGATTGCATCAGTAATATAGAATTCTTAATAGAAAACAAAATTCTTTCTCTTGACAAATAAAACAGACAAGTGTAGAATATAAGTATAAACTACAAATGTAGAAAAGGAGGAATCGATATGTCTATTCCGAAGAAAACAATTTTAGCAATTGTATCCCTTACAGCAGCTGTTCTCTTGACAGCTTGCTCAGGAAATAACAACCAAGGGACTAATGCTAACTCTCAATCTCAAGATGTCAAAAGTCAAAGTTCCCAATCAGCATCTAGTTCTAATACAGAATCTTCTTCTAGTCAAGCTAACTCTTCTAAGTCTACCCAAACTTCGAATCTAGATGGTAGTTATAAGGCAACTGACCATGATGGGGATCAACACCTTCTTCAAATTAATGGGGCCTCTGGGACATGGACGGAGACAGAGGTAGATGGAAGTAAGGAAATCAAGCAAGTCCAGGTTGATGCAACTAATCAGCGTTTGATTGTTGGTGACGATGTTAAAACTTATCAACAAAATGGCAATCAGTTAATTGTCAGCGAACTTGATGACGATCCAGATACTCTAAACTTTACAAAACAGTAAGTTAGGCAACAACCTGCAGTAGAAAAAAACGGATCTCAGGATAATTGCAAAGTGGCATAAAAATAGTAGTTACAACCTATTGGAGTTGTTGAAAAATTTGTACTGAGGTGGATAACTGTTAAACTTGAAGATCTTGCTATTGATTCATTTACTCATGGGTAAGAGCAAGACTATTAAGTCCATGATTGTCTTTGCTTAAATGTAGAAGAAAAACAGCCTTGTTGCGGTCTCTTTAAGATGGCAGTAGGCTGTTTTTGCATGGCTTGGTAGGATTTTTCAGGAAAGGAATTTCATTCTTTATGCTCTTTGCACCAAGTTATCCATCTTGACCATTCAGCAGCCAGGTGGAGCTGGTGTTCTTTGATAAGGCTGTCAGGACAGAGGCTGGGGAATTCGACGCAGAATCGGGCTTCTAGGCCTTTTTCTGTGTCGCGAAACTGATGGCGAATTCCACCGATATTGCAACCATTCGCTAGACTGGCAGCACCGACAGTTTGGAAGGGATAAGACGCATCACGAGGCTCCTCTATCTCAGCTTCAGCACCAAGGTCAAGGAAAAACTGTGTGGGCATCGGGCTGTTTCCTGCAGTCTCAATGACTTCCAGTTTGTCACCGTGCGCCTGCAAAGCATAATGGTCTGGACAGGCACCAAGATTGACTCGTTTATGAACATTTGTCTTTTCTAACATCAACTTTTCTAGCATTATACTGAAAGAAGCGGCAGTCAGTCCACTTGCAAAAATCGTTACAACAGCTCTTTTTCGTGGTTTCTTGGACCATTTGGTCGCCCATTTCATCAAATATTGACTCCATTTGAGTTTGGTTCCGATTTTTTGGATTAGCTCTTCGTATGTCAGCTTCATTTTTGCTTCCAGTAGAGCTTGGTCTAAAATCTCCGTGTTGTCAGTATTAGGCAGCTGTAGATTAAGCATCTTAGCTGCTTTAAGGATTCTATGCTTCCGCCATTGCTCGATTCTTTCTTGACTGACTTCTTTTTGATTGATCATAATCTTCATCTTTTAATCCTCTTGTTCTTGTCTTCTGCTTATATTTATTATATAGTGGGAGCTGGATGGTATACAAGCATCAATTTTAGAGAGACTGTTGCATTTTGAGGTGAATGGCATGTATGAGAAAAAAAGAAGAGAGACAGAAAAGCGGATAGAGACTAGCTTGCTGCAGCTGATGAAAGAGCAGACTTTTGAGACTATCAGTATTCGCCAATTGATTGATTTGGCGGAGGTGAATCGCAGTACTTTTTATCGGCATTATCTGGACAAGTATGATCTGCTAGAGAAGATTGAAAACCGCTTGCTAGATGAATTGCAGGCCTATTATCAAGAGGCTCTTGATTCTGCCTGCTTGTTCAAGTTAGAAAAGGATTTTAAAGTGGAAGACTACATCCATGAGAAACAAAATCTTTTTCATTTTTTTGAGCCATACTTGGAAGATTTGGCCATTCTTTTGGGACCAAATGGCAGTTCAACTAGTTTGTGGCGCTTGCAGGAAGTTTTGAGAGAGATTTTCTCGCAGAGTATTTCCTTGGGTGATCCACTTTTAGAGGAGGTAGAAGCGGATTTACTGCTGAATCATCAAGCAGCGTCCTTTATGGGAACACTGACTTACTGGTTGACTCATCCTCATTATAAGTCTCAACAAATGAGTGATTTTCATACTAAGGTGACCACTGTCGGTCTAGCAGGCTTTGTTAGAGAGCACATGCGGGGAGACTGATGGGATATTTTCTGTATCTTGTTTTTTTATGATATAATAGTCTGGAATCTTTCAAAGGAGGATGGCTTTGTTTTTAGCTTTTAAAGAGATTGTCTACAGTCGCGGAAGGTACCGTATGGTTGTTGCCGTGGTTTTTCTGATTACCTATATGGTTTTCTTTTTATCTAGTCTCTCAGTTGGTTTAGCTCGGCTTAATCGCTTGGCACTAGATCAGTGGGGAGCGCAGTCAGTTGTTTTATCTGAGTATGCCAATAAGAATCTATCTGCTTCGATCATCAAGGAAGAAGAATATGGCCCTCATCTCCAAGGGGACTCAATAGCAGCTTTGGGACAGATGGCAGTAGTAGCCAATCGTGAAGATGGAACAGAAAAAATTAATGCCCAAGTCTTTGGTCTGTCATGGAATAGTTTCTTAGCTCCAAAACTGAGTGAAGGTCGGTCAGCTGATAATGCTTATGAAATTATTGTTGATAAACGCCTACAGCAAAAAGGCGTAAAAATGGGCGACCAGCTTCAGCTCAATGGAAGCGAACGCCTCTATCAAGTTGTTGGTTTTACAGAGGATAATAGCTTCTTTACGCAACCTGTAATTTTTATGACTCTAGATGATTTCAGGGAATTAAAGTACGGCTCTAGTCAGGTTAAGAATATCAGCGCACTTGTAGTAAAAGATGATCAGAAGATTGAAGAAGCTGGCCTGAGTCAACTCTCTATGAGGGAGTTGATAGAAAATATTCCAGGTTATCAGGCTCAGGTACTGACCTTTTCCTTCATGATTGGGGCCATGGTTCTGATTACATTTTTGGTATTGGGAATTTTCATGTACATCATTACCATACAAAAGACGCATCTTTATGGTATTATGCGTGCCCAAGGAATTGCCAGTAGAAAGATTATTGCTTCTATTTTCTGGCAGATTTTCATCCTGTCTTGTCTGGGAATAAGTCTAGCTGTTTTGTTGCTTTTAGGAACCCAGTTAGTATTGCCGGCTTCTGTGCCATTTTACAGTGATTGGCGAGCTTATGGAGGACTGATTGCCTTGATTGTTCTCATGTCACTGGCTGGAGGACTCTTGTCCATTCGTCGGGTTCTAAAAATTGACCCTATCACAGCAATCGGAGGTGAGTAAATGCCAATTTTAGAATTAAAAGGGGTTACCAAAGAATATGGCCAGGGGCATACGCTGGTTCAAGCCCTGAAACCAACTGATTTCCGATTGGAAGCGGGGCAGTTTGTAGCTATTATTGGGCCATCAGGCTCGGGTAAAACAACCTTTCTGACCTTGCTGGGGCATTTACAAACTCCCTCAAAAGGACGGATTCTGCTGCATGGGAAAGATACTTCCCAGCTCAAGGAAAAGGAACGTGCGGCTCTGCGTTTCAATGATTTCGGCTTCATTTTGCAGGCCTCCAATCTCATTCCTTTTTTGAAAATTGAAGACCAGTTCCAGCTGATTGACCGCTTATCTAAGAAGGAAAGAACGGATCTAGACAGTCTGATTGAGTTGCTGGATCTTAAAGGAACTCTCAAGCAATATCCGAAAGAATTGTCCGGCGGGGAAAGGCAGAGAGCTGCTATCGCTAGAGCGCTTTACAATAGCCCGGATATTATCTTGGCTGATGAGCCGACAGCTAGTTTGGATACGGAAAGGGCCAAGCGCGTGGTTCATTTGCTTAAAGAGGTTACTCAGAAATTCAATAAGAGCGTGGTCATGATTACCCATGATACTCGCCTGCTGGATGAGGTTGATAAGATTTATGAGATGCAAGACGGAGTGCTGACTCAAGTTCGATAAAGCTTTAAAAAGCTTGTGCGATCTATTAAAACCATTTATAGGCAACCTGTTTTTCGTTAACAGGCTTGTCTTTTTTTGAATAAAATAATCATAAATAGCAACCGTTTTGATGGGTAGCTTTTTGAATTTGTTGCACTGCAATATGAGAAATACTCATTAAAAATCTTGTAACGGAAATCATTAGTAAAGCAGTTTGTTTCGCTAGTTAGATGAAGAAATGGGATAAATAAGGTTTAATAAAAAATATAGCTAGCCTTGACTAATCTTTGGAAGGCGAGATACTGCTGTTTTTATTATTCCAAAAATGCTAAAAAGGAAGATCGATGCGAAAGAAAGCTAAGCTTACACTATGTCTTTTATTCTTGGCAATGATTGCTCTTTCAGTTTTTCTCTATTTTTCTAGTCGCGTTTACTGGAAATACGATGATCAGTGGATTATCGGTAAAAGAGAATGGGAGATAGTGGAGCGCGTTATGGTGAATTTGATTACGAAACGAAACCCGGCGCCCGAAAGGGATATTATATAGGACAAGAGAATCATTTTTTTGAGACTCATAGAAAAAAGTTGTATTATTTTATTCTTTTGATAACAATAATAAAGCTAAAAAGTCGTGATTGGTGGTCAGCCGGGAAAAGATTAAGTGATTGTAAAGGCAATATTGGAAGAGTTTCTTGCTTATTACTTTCGAAAATTTATAGTGCATCTTGAAGCTTAGTTGAAAGATCTAAGTTTTGAGATGTTTTTTTACTAGATTTTCCATATCGAAGCTATAAGTTTAGCAAAATCTCTAGGATAATGAACCTGCTGAAACTTTTTTAAAATCTGGTAGATAGCAGGAGAGAAGCAAATCTGCTATAATGGTCTTATGATTATTTTACAAGCAAGCAAGATTGAGCGCTCTTTTGCAGGGGAGCTTCTTTTTGACAATATTAACCTGCAGGTGGATGAGGGTGACCGGATTGCCCTCGTCGGTAAAAATGGAGCTGGGAAGTCAACCCTGCTCAAGATTTTGGTGGGCGAGGAAGAGCCTACTTCTGGTCAGATTAATAAAAAACGAGACCTGTCCCTGTCCTATCTGGCTCAGGACAGCCGCTTTGAGTCGGAGAATACTATCTACGACGAGATGCTGCTGGTCTTTGATAGTCTGCGTCAGCAAGAGAAGCGCTTGCGGCAGATGGAGCTGCAAATGGGAGAATTGTCAGGGGAAGATCTGACTGCTCTCATGACCCAGTATGATCAGCTGTCAGAGGATTTTCGCCAGAAAGGCGGTTTTACCTATGAGGCCGATATTCGAGCGATTTTGAATGGCTTCAAGTTTGACCAGTCCATGTGGCAGATGAAGATTTCTGAGCTGTCAGGCGGGCAGAATACCCGTCTGGCTCTGGCTAAGATGCTTTTGGAAAAGCCAGAACTGCTGGTCTTGGACGAGCCGACCAACCACTTGGATATCGAGACCATTGCCTGGCTGGAGACTTACTTGATTAACTACAGCGGTGCCCTGATCATCGTCAGCCACGACCGCTATTTCCTAGACAAGGTTGCGACTATCACGCTGGATTTGACCAAGCATTCCTTGGATCGCTATGTGGGCAATTACTCTAGCTTTGTGGTCCAAAAGGAGCAGAAGCTGGCTACTGAAGCCAAGAACTATGAAAAGCAGCAGAAAGAAATCGCTGCGCTGGAGGACTTTGTCAATCGCAATCTAGTTCGGGCTTCCACAACCAAGCGGGCTCAGTCCCGTCGAAAGCAGCTGGAAAAGATGGAGAGTTTGGACAGGCCGGAGACCGGCAGTCGCTCGGCTAATATGACTTTCAGAGCCGATAAGGTTTCGGGTAATGTTGTGCTGACCCTGGAAGATGCGGCTATTGGCTACGGCGAGGAAGTCCTGTCGGAGCCGATTAACCTTGATATTCGCAAGTTCAATGCGGTAGCTATTGTCGGTCCGAATGGGATTGGAAAGACGACCTTGATTAAATCACTAATCGGACAAGTGCCCTTCATCAGAGGCAAGGAGCAGCTGGGAGCTAATGTGGAAGTGGGCTACTATGACCAGACCCAGAGTAAACTGACTGCCAGCAATACAGTTCTCGATGAGCTATGGAATGACTTCAAGCTGACGCCAGAGGTCGAGATTCGCAATCGCTTAGGCGCTTTCCTCTTCTCGGGAGACGATGTCAAGAAGTCTGTCGGCATGCTATCAGGTGGAGAGCGGGCGCGGCTGCTTCTAGCCAAGCTGTCTATGGAAAACAACAACTTCCTCATCCTAGACGAGCCGACTAACCACCTGGACATTGATAGCAAGGAGGTGCTAGAAAATGCCCTGATAGACTTTGATGGTACCCTGCTTTTTGTCAGCCATGACCGTTACTTTATCAATCGCGTGGCCACACAGATAGTTGAGCTCTCTGAGACAGGCTCCACCCTTTATCTGGGTGATTATGACTACTATCTGGAGAAAAAGGCAGAGCAGGAAGCCTTGCGTGAGGAGTCGGAGCAGGTTGATTCTGACAAGTCTGTCCCTGTCAATGACTATCAAATCCAAAAGGAAAACCAGAAAGAACAGCGCCGGCTGGCCCGCCGCCTAGAGCAATTGGAAGCGCAAATCGAGGACTTGGACAGTCAGATCAGTCAGCTTCAGGAAGCCATGCAGGCTACCAACGACGCCAGTGAACTCATGGAGAGCCAGCAGCAAATCGACCAGCTGACCGCCGCCCAAGAAGAAGCCCTGCTCGAATGGGAAGAACTAGCAGAGAAGGTCTAGTATTTTTAGGGGCAGTCAATCCGCCCGCTTTGGAAGGAGCTACTGATGACGACAGAAAACGATTGGTTTATGCGGCAGATCAAGGGAGCGGCCAATATGCTTGGTTCGGCGCTGCGCCTAACAATCCAGCATTTAGATCTGGGGCAGTTTGAAGATGAGCAAGGCCGGCAGCTTGATGGAGCTGATTATTTGCAAGAGCTGCTGGAAAGCGAGCATTTTGCAGAGGCTGCTGATTTCGTTCAGGCCCAGATGAAGCGCCTGCCTTTCCATCAATATGAGATACTGGCGGACCAGTTCTTGCTTTATCTGGCCAGTCTGGAAGCCCCAGCAAAAGACCGGAATGGCTTGGATGAAGCCTATTTACAGGATTTGGAAAAGCAACTGAAAGAATTTAAGTGGTAAACAAATGGAAAATTTAGGCAAGGTTTTTCGTGATTTTCGTTTAAATGGACATTATTCATTGAAGGAAGCGACTGGTCAGGTTTGCTCGACCTCTCAGCTGTCTCGTTTTGAGCTGGGTGAGTCGGACATGACCCTCTCGAAATTTTTAGATCTCTTGGATAATATTCATGTGACCCTTGAAAATTTTATGGACAAAGCTCGGAATTTCCAGCAGCATGAACACGTGGCCATGATGGGTAAGATTATCCCTCTTTACTACTCAAATGACATCAAGGGATTTCAAGACTTGCAAGCGGAGCAGTTGGAAAAGGCCCAAGCTAGTAGCACGCCTCTTTACTATGAGCTGAATTGGATTTTGATGCAGGGCTTGATTTGTCAGCGAGACAACCAGTTTCGTATGAGGCAAGAGGATTTAGATAAGGTGGCCGATTATCTCTTTCAAGTGGAAGATTGGACCATGTACGAGCTGATCCTCTTTGGAAACCTCTATAGTTTTTATGATGTGGACTATGTCTACCGTCTGGGCAAGGAAGTTATGGAGCGGGAGGACTACTACAAAGAAATCGGTCGCCATAAGAGACTAGTCTTGATTCTAGCTCTCAATTGTTACCAGCACTGTTTGGAAAGTCGTTCTTTTGATAAAGCTAGTTATTTTGAGGCTTACGTAGAGAAAATCATTGGCAAGGGCATCAAACTCTATGAACGCAATGTGTTCCTCTATCTCAAGGGGTTTGCTGCTTATCAGAAGGGAGAGAAGAAGCAGGGCATCAAGCAAATGCAGGAAGCCATGCACATCTTTGAAGTGCTGAATTTACCTGAGCAAGTCGCCTATTATCAAGAGCATTTCGATAAGTTTGTAAAAGCATAATTTCCCAAATATGGGAAAAATAAAGAACCTCCCTCTATTCCTGATACAATAGTTTCAGAAATGGAAGGAGGTATTTTTATGAATCGACAGGCAGCACAGCTTATTACACGGGCTGCTATTAATAAAATTGGGAATATGCTTTATGACTATGGAAATAGTATCTGGCTTGCTTCTTTGGGAGCTCTGGGGCAGACGGTCTTGGGCATTTACCAGATATCAGAGCTAGTTACTTCCATCTTATTCAATCCTTTTGGTGGAGCCATTGCGGACCGCTTTTCCAGACGTAAGGTGCTGATGGTAACAGATTTGATTTGTGCCGGTCTTTGTTTACTGATTTCCTTTATCACAAATGACCAGCTCATGATTGGAGCGCTGATTTTTGCTAATGTGGTTCAGGCTATAGCCTTTGCTTTTTCTCGACCAGCTAATAAGTCTTATATTACCGAAATTGTGGACAAGGAAGACATTGTAACCTACAATTCTCATCTGGAATTGGCCTTGCAGGTTATCAGTGTCTCAGCCCCAGTTTTATCTTTTATCGTGATGCAGTATGCAAATCTGCGCATGACCCTTCAGCTGGATGCCCTTAGCTTCTTTCTGGCTTTTCCCTTGGTTTACTTTCTGCCCAATCATGAGCCAAGCAAGAAGAAGTCTCCCATCAATCTTGGAAATATCCTGAGAGATATCAAGGAAGGTTTAGTCTATATACGTCAGCAAAAAGAAATCTTCTTTCTGCTCTTGGTAGCTTCTGCAGTCAACTTTTTCTTTGCGGCCTTTAATTATCTATTGCCTTTTACCAATCAGCTTTACGGCAGGACAGGTTCTTATGCAAGCATTCTGAGTTTGGGTGCTATAGGCTCAATCATTGGAGCCATTCTAGCCAGCAAGGTTAAGGCCAGTATGGGCAACTTACTTGTAGCCCTGCTATTGACCGGTGTTGGAGTCGCAGTCATGGGCGTCTCTACCTTGATACAGGTTCATCCCTATTTTTCTTATTCTGGTAATCTTATCTGTGAGCTATTTATGACTGTTTTCAACATTCATTTCTTCAGTCAGGTTCAGACCAAGGTGGACAAGCAGTATCTAGGCCGTGTTTTCTCAACGATCTACACGCTGGCAATTCTTTTCATGCCTCCTGCGACTTTTCTAATGACTCTGCTGCCAAGCGTCCACACTCTTTCCTTTCTACTGATTGGCCTAGGGGTGATTGGACTAGCTTTTCTTTCCTATATCTATCAAAAAAGGATACAAAAAAACTAGGCTGGAATAAATTCCAACCTAGTTTTTTGAATGTGAGTTTTCAAGTACTTCCTTGGTTTTCTTAAGCTCTTTTTTCAGTGAGAAATTTTTTACCATGCTGATGAGAAAGGTCGTAATAGATCCTAGAAGTACTGAGATTAAAATCAATATAATCAAGGGAAGTTTGAAGCTAAATAGGATAAAGCTAACATTGACGCTCTGCATATTGGCCAAGGAAATACCAGCAACCAATAGAACGGTAATTAAAAGTAGGATATAATGTAGTTTTTCTTTCATAATAATTCTCCAATATATTTATTCAAATTCAGCCTTGCTTTTGATATCTCCGTATTCTTCTGGGATTTCTTGGGCAAGGATATCTTCATAAGCAGCCAGTTTAATATCTGATCCATACTTGTTTTTCAGTGCTGTTGTTACCAGACGGTAGGCCAAGTTTGCGTTGCGGGACAAGATGGGACCATGGAAGTAAGAACCAAAGACATTTTTATAATGAACGCCTTCACAACCATCCTCTTGGTTGTTACCATTTCCATAGACAACCTTGCCCAGTGGTTTTTCGTCATCAGAGAGGAAGGTGCGGCCTTGATGATTTTCAAAACCATAGTAGGTCTCATTGAATTCATCATTATGAATCTTGATGTCGCCAATGTAACGATTATTAGTCTGATTGAGGGTGTAATGTCCCATGATGCCTAATCCTTCGATCCGTCGACCGGATGCTTCGATATAGTATTTTCCCAAGAGTTGAAAACCACCGCAGATAGCTAACACTACGCCATTTTCGTTGATAAAATTTTCTAAGGCATCCTTTTTAGCTGGTAAGTCACGAGCTACGATCGTTTGTTCATAGTCTTGGCCACCACCAAAGAAGACGATGTCGTAGCTGTCCTTGTCAAAACCATCTTCTAGAGAGACGATATCGACTTGAACTCTAGCACCTAACTTTTCTGCTACATATTTGAGCATGAGCACATTTCCATTATCTCCATAAGTATTCATGAGATCTCCATAAAGATGGGCAATTTTAATATCGTAACGGAAATCCTGGTTATCAAGAGAAGTGAGGGAAGTATAAACCATTAGTTCATCTCCTTTCTAACAACCTGACGCTCTGCCAGCAACTCTCGAAATTCCAGCATAGCAGTATAAGTTGCTAAGATATAGGCATGCTTGGTTTCTTGTTGTTCAATGGCTTTGAAAACTGCTTCTAAGTCTTTGACTTCGCTAATCTGATCTGCTGGATAACCCGTTACCCGCAGTCGCCGAGCAATCTCGGAGTGACGGACACCACCTGCGATGACATGAGGAATATTCATCTCTAAAATTCTCTCAAAATCAGCATCCCAGATCCAGCTGGTATCAATGCCGTCCGCATAATTAGCATTGAGCAAGACAGATAAGCTAAAGTCAAAAGGTGCAAGCTCAATCATTTCCAAGGCTTGGGTAGCACCAACTGGATTTTTAATCAAAACCAAGGTACACTCTTTATCTCCGATTTTGAAGGTTTCCTGACGGCCAAAGACAGCTCGGCTCTTATCAAAACCAGACTTGATTGTAGAAGGATCAACTCCAAAGAATTGAGCCACTGACACTGCAGCCAACGCATTGTAGATATTGTAGAGTCCGCCGATATTGATCTGATAGTCTTGTCCATCAATAGTAAAGGCAGAGCGGTTATGTTCAAGAGCATTGAGAGCAGTCAAGCTGTAGTCTAGTTTAGGACGCTTGAAGCCACAGTCTTCACAGATATAAGCTCCTAGATTGGCATAGGTATTGAGCTCGTACTTGAGGATATGCTCGCACTTGGGACAGAGGATGCCTTCAGTATTATAGTGAGCCAGCTGAGCCTGGCTTTTTTCAGTGTCAAATCCATAGTAGCGGACAGGATTCTTTAGGCTAACTGAGTTAAAGAGAGGGCTGTCCCCATTCATTAGCACTGTCGCTTCAGGAACTTTTGCAGCAGCATCCAAAATCATCTGGTAAGTTGTGTAGATCTCACCATAGCGGTCCATCTGGTCACGGAAAATATTTGTAAAGACAAAGAGGCTGGGCTTGATATAGTCACAAATCCGAGATAGGCTGGCTTCATCTATTTCTAGCACAGCTATATTTTTACCAGATTTGCCTTTTCTAGCAGTCAAGAAAGTAGTGGTGATCCCTGTAATCATATTTGCACCACTAGTATTAGTAGTAACTTCTCCAAAAGCTTCCTTGAGAATGCCCACTGTCAAAGCAGTGGTTAGTGTCTTTCCGTTGGTTCCCGTAATCACTACGACTTCATAGTTCTTAGCTAAGTTTTGTAAAATATTTTTATCAAAGGTTAAGGCAATTTTTCCAGGAAGAGTAGATCCACGTCCCATTTTGCTGAGGACAAAGTGGGAGGATTTACCTGCCCAGAGGCCTAAAAGTGTATTTATCTTCATAAGAATTATTTTATCATAAAAAGTAAATTTGATTACAGAAAAAAACTACTAAAAGTGATATAATAGAAAAGAACGTTTTCTTTGATAGGGTGGATTGATTATGAATTTTCAACAATTGTCTAATCTCCAGTACTGGTCCAGTTTGTTTGGCAGCCCCTGGAGTATTTTGATTAATATCATTGATATTGCTTTGGTGGCTTGGATCTTATATTTCTTTACTAAGGCTGTTGCAGGAACAAAAATCATGATTCTCCTGCGTGGAGTTTTTCTCTTTGTATTAGGACAAATTATTGCAAATGTTCTAGGCCTAGCAACGATCTCTTGGCTGATTAATCAAGTTATTACTTATGGGGTTATTGCAGCAGTAGTAATTTTTGCTCCAGAAATTCGAACAGGACTCGAACGCTTAGGTAGAGCAACAGATCTTTTTTCAGCAACTCCTATGAGCTCGGAAGAAAAGCTTATCCAAGCTTCTGTCAAAGCAGTTGAGTATATGAGTCCACGTAAGATTGGAGCTTTGGTTGCGATTCAAGGTAGCAGAACCTTGCAAGAATATATTTCGACTGGAATTCCCTTGGATGCTGATGTATCAGGTGAATTACTGATTAATATCTTTATCCCCAATACTCCTTTGCACGATGGTGCAGTCATTATCAGAGATAATAAGATTGCTGTATCATGTGCTTATCTTCCTCTCACAGAAAATTCAAGAATTTCCAAAGAATTTGGTACTCGGCACCGGGCTGCTATCGGCCTATCTGAGGTTTCTGATGCTTTTACATTTATTGTATCGGAGGAAACGGGAGGTATTTCTATCACTCACAATGGTGTCTTCAAGCATGATTTGTCTCTGCAGGAATTTGAAGAGGAGCTTCGTAAGGTTTTGGTTCCTGATCAACCTGATAAAAAAGGTTGGCATCAGCGTATACTGGGAGGGCATAGAAAATGAAAAACTATAAAAAAATCTGGTATATCCTCTCCTCTATCTTTTTTGCTCTGGTTTTATTTGTTTATGCAACCTCAAACAATTTCCAAAACAATGCCAACATTCGCTTAAATAAGTCTGAAACATACACTAATACAATTACAAATGTTCCAATTGACGTGAAATACGACAGCGATGAATATTTCATAAGTGGTTTCTCTTCCGAAGCAACAGTTAGTTTGACGGGATCAAATCGCTTGACCTTGGCCAGTGAAATGCAGGAAAGTACTCGTAAATTCAAAATAGTAGCTGATCTGACCAATGTTAAGACTGGTATCTCAGAGGTGAAACTAAGCATTAATAATCTACCTAGTGGCCTGACAGCAACAGTAAATCCTGATAAAATCACTGTAAAAGTAGGTAAGCGCGTGAGTAAGACATTTCCTGTACAGACTACTATCACAGAAAGTCAGGTTGCTCAAGGAGTTTCAATTTCAAGTGTCAACTTCGGTGATTCGAAGGTTACCGTCTTTACTGATGAGGATTACATGGAAAGAATTGACCATGTAGAAGCAGTCTTACCAGAGAGTGACGTCATTAGTGGTAATTATACAGGCGTTGCAACTTTGAGAGCTGTAGACAGTACTGGGACTGCAATACCAAGTGTCATTAGTCCTTATGAAACGACAGTGAAGATTACGACTAAGACATCAGGTTCATCTTCGACAAGTACAAGCTCAACTTCTACGAGCTCTTCTAATCATTAATAAAACAGTTTATAACCTGAAAGGAATAATAGAATAATGGGAAAATATTTTGGAACCGATGGTGTTCGCGGAGAAGCAAATGTGGAATTGACGCCTGAATTGGCCTTTAAATTAGGTCGTTTTGGCGGTTACGTTCTGAGCCAGCACGAAAGTGAAGTGCCTAAGGTCTTCGTTGGACGTGATACACGGATTTCAGGAGAAATGTTAGAAAGCGCCTTGATTGCTGGTCTTTTATCAGTTGGTATTCATGTTTATAAACTTGGAGTTATTGCAACACCAGGTGTTGCTTATTTGGTTAAGTCAGAAAAAGCAAGCGCCGGAGTTATGATTTCTGCCAGCCACAACCCAGCACTTGATAATGGTATCAAGTTCTTTGGTGGTGACGGCTACAAGTTGGATGATGATCGAGAACTAGAAATTGAAGCACTACTTGATGCGACTGAAGATACTTTGCCACGTCCAAGTGCTGAGGGACTCGGAACTCTTGTTGACTATCCAGAAGGACTACGCAAGTATCAACAATATCTAGTTTCAACTGGTTTAGAGTTAGAAGGAATGCATGTTGCTCTAGACACAGCTAATGGTGCTGCTTCAACAAGTGCCCGTCAGATTTTTGCTGATTTGGGCGCTCAATTGACTGTTATTGGAGAAAATCCAGATGGACTTAATATTAACTTGAATGTTGGTTCGACTCATCCTGAAGCTTTACAAGAGATTGTAAGAGAATCAGGCGCTGCTATTGGTTTAGCTTTTGATGGAGATAGCGATCGTCTGATTGCTGTGGATGAGAATGGTGAGCTGGTTGATGGTGATAAGATTATGTACATCATCGGTAAGTATCTATCTGAAAAGGGTCAGTTGGCTCAAAATACTATTGTGACTACAGTTATGTCAAACCTTGGTTTCCATAAGGCATTAGATCGAGAAGGAATTCAAAAGGCTGTAACAGCTGTTGGAGATCGTTATGTAGTAGAAGAGATGCGCCAATCTGGCTATAATCTTGGCGGAGAACAGTCTGGACATGTGATTATCATGGACTATAATACAACAGGTGACGGCCAGTTAACTGCTGTACAATTGACCAAAATCATGAAAGAGACTGGTAAAAAATTATCAGAACTTGCATCCGAAGTAACTATTTATCCTCAGAAATTAGTCAATATTCGAGTAGAAAATAGCATGAAGGACAAGGCGATGGAGGTCCCTGCTATCAAATCAATCATCGAAGAAATGGAAGCAAAAATGGCTGGAAATGGACGGATTTTAGTTCGTCCAAGCGGAACTGAACCATTACTTCGCGTAATGGCAGAAGCTCCAAGCCATGAGGAAGTTGATTTCTATGTTGATACGATTGCAGATGTTGTTCGTGCGGAAATTGGTATTGAATAAATAACTATGAAAACAAAGAAGTAGCATTGATTTTGCTACTTTTTTGTATGAAATGAATCCATTTACATATATATCTTGTACTATAACTGATTTTTTTGTTATTTTTCTATAAAACATTTCCTACTTTTCTGTATTTTAGGTATAATAAAATATGAAGGAGGGAATAATGAATGAAAGAAAAAAATAATCTTGTTCTTAAATTCTTTATTTTGTTGTCGGCTATTGTTTTTGGTCTTGGAGTAACAAAATCAGCTCAAGCGACTGAAGTTACTGACTATACAAACAATGTTACTATAACTAAAAATGGTAGTCCTCTAACTAGCGATACAACAGTTACGACAAATGAGACCTTAGCTGTGACAAGTGACATTACTTTTCCGGATTCACAAGCTATTAATAGCGGTGATACGCTTACTCTGAAGCTGCCTCAAGAGTTAACTCTTATTACAGTTTTGAATTTTAATGTCATTGATGTCAAAAATGATAAGGGTGAAGTTGTTGGTACCGCTCAAGTAGATCCGAACAATCAGACGGTGACAGTAACTTTCAGTGATTACTTCTCTCGTTTGCCTGAAAATAAGAGAATGTCTCTAAATTTCAATGTTCGATTAAATAATGACACAGTCAAAGAGTCTGGCCCTGTTTCATTCCGTTTTGGCCAAACCGACTTTTCATTCCAATATAAAAAGGATGATGGTCAAGCTGGTGAGTACGAGATGAAATATGGTTACCAAGATAAATCAGACCCAAGTATTGTTAAATGGCGTATTATCTTAAATGCTCGACAAGATATGCTTCGCGGAATGGTTATTTCTGATAATTTTGGTGATGGCTTAACTCTTGTGCCAGGAAGTTTACGTGCTGTGCGCTATGCACCAGTTCAAGGAGGAATTCGTAACGAAGCCCATCTTTTAACTCTACCTGTTCTTGATAATTTTACTAAGAAAGCAGTTCTTTCTAAAAATGCAAATGGCGATGTAAATGGCTTCACAATCAACTTTGGTGATAACTACAATTGGCCAATGTATATTGAATACTCTACTCGAGTGGCACCAGGAACTAAAGTAGGTGATACAGTAAATAATAAATTGTCTTGGTCAGCTACAAACTTCCCAGAAGAACGAACAATCAATCGCTCACTTAGATTGGAAGCTGGTTCGGGAGATGGAAGTGCAGAACGATCAAAAGATGTTGTAATCAAGGCACAAAAAACTCTGGTCGGTAAAGAATTGACTAAGGGACAATTTAGTTTTGGTCTTTATGATGATAAGGGGCAACTTTTACAGACAGCTACAAATGAAGCTGATGGTTCTATTAATTTCGCAGCAATCAACTATAGCCAAGCTGGTACATTCAACTATGTAATTAAAGAAATTCCAGGGCAGGAAGATGGCTACACTTATGACTCTAAAGAGGTTAAAGTAACAGTTAAAGTTGTTGATGTATTGGGTGAAAAATTTGGTTCAGTTTCTTATGACGGAGATGCAACTTTTACCAATACATACAAACCAGTTACCTCTGTCTCAGGTCATAAAACATGGGTTAACGATACAAACATGACCCGTCCACAGAGCATTACAGTTAATCTATATGCTAACAATCAAGTAGTAGCATCTAAAGTTGTCAGCGAAGCAGATGGTTGGAACTACACATTTAGTGGTCTTCCAGTGAATGATGAAAATGGTCAAAAAATTACCTATACAATTGGTGAAGATGCCATTGTAAACTATAGTTCAAAAGTTGAAGGTTATGACTTAATTAATACCTATGATCCGCCAACTATTCCATCAGAGCCAGGAAAGGATAAACCAAGTAAGCCAGGTGAAGGTGATCCGAATGATCCTGGTCGTAAAACGCCAGATCCAAAGGTAGAAGATCCAAAGGGTTCAAATAAACAAGATCCAAAAACACCAGGAACCAAGAAAGCTGACAATAAGCCAATCTTGCCAAAAACGGGTGAGCAAGCAGCGATCTGGTTGTCAGTAGCTGGGGTCTCAATTTTGGTCATTCTTGGCGGTGTGTTTGTAGTCTTAAGAAAGAAAAATAAGCAATAATTGATGGCTTAAAAAAATAAGAAGTCAGTTTTTAAGTAATCAAAATAATTTGAAAGAAGATAAGGTTTATCATTTTTATCCCTTTCTTCTTTCTTTTTTTATTTGAAGCGACTAGCATTTGAAAAATACTATCAATCATGTTAGAATAAGTCTATAAAAATATAAGAGGTAATTATTGTGGCTTTTGGAGATGAAGGAAAACGCAAAAAAACAGGATTTGAAAAATTAACAATGGTCGTTGTGGTAATCATGATTGTGGTAACAGTCGGAGCCATTATTGCTAGTGCAGTCAGCGCTATTTTGAGATAATTTTAAATCCGAAACGCTCTTTCAGCGTTTTTTTTAGGAATATGAAAGTGAAATTTAAGAGAAGGTAGAGAAAGAATGAGTATGTTTTTAGATACAGCCAAGATTCAGGTTAAGGCTGGTAATGGTGGTGATGGTATGGTTGCTTTTCGCCGTGAAAAATACGTTCCCAATGGTGGTCCTTGGGGTGGCGATGGCGGTCGTGGAGGCAATGTTGTTTTTGTCGTTGACGAGGGCCTGCGTACTCTGATGGATTTTCGTTATAATCGCCACTTTAAGGCTCAGTCTGGTGAAAAGGGTATGACCAAGGGCATGCATGGCCGAGGGGCTGAGGACTTGATTGTTCGAGTGCCACAGGGGACGACAGTTCGTGATGCAGAGACGGGCAAAGTGCTGACGGACTTGGTAGAAAATGGTCAAGAATTTATCGTAGCGCGTGGTGGCCGAGGCGGTCGTGGAAATATCCGTTTTGCAACGCCTAAAAATCCTGCACCTGAGATTTCTGAAAACGGAGAACCAGGACAGGAGCGGGAGCTTTTGCTGGAGCTCAAGGTCCTAGCAGACGTTGGTCTGGTCGGCTTCCCATCTGTCGGAAAATCCACTCTGCTTAGCGTGATTACAGCGGCTAAGCCTAAGATCGGTGCCTATCATTTCACGACAATCGTGCCCAATCTAGGCATGGTTCGCACCCAGTCTGGCGAGTCTTTTGCAGTTGCAGATCTACCGGGTTTGATAGAGGGAGCTAGCCAAGGGGTCGGACTGGGAACCCAGTTTCTCCGTCATATTGAGCGGACACGGGTTATTCTTCATGTCATCGATATGTCAGCGAGTGAAGGACGTGACCCTTATGAGGACTATCTGGCTATCAATAAAGAGTTGGAATCCTACAACCTTCGTCTCATGGAGCGTCCGCAGATTATCGTTGCTAACAAGATGGATATGCCAGATAGTGCTGAAAATCTCAAGGTATTCAAAGAGAAATTAGCAGCTAATTATGATGAGTTTGCGGAACTGCCACAAATCTTCCCAATTTCCAGTCTGACTAAGCAAGGCCTTGCAACCCTCTTGGATGCGACTGCAGAGTTACTGGATAAGACACCTGAATTTCTTCTTTACGATGAGTCTGAAATGGAAGAGGAAGCTTACTATGGCTTTGACGAAGAAGCTCCTGCCTTTGAAATCTCTCGTGATGATGATGCGACTTGGGTGCTGTCAGGTGACAAGCTTGAGAAACTCTTTAATATGACCAACTTTGACCGTGATGAGGCCGTTATGAAATTTGCCCGTCAGCTTCGTGGTATGGGAGTTGATGAAGCTCTTCGTGCTCGTGGAGCCAAGGATGGCGACTTAGTTCGCATCGGCAAGTTCGAGTTTGAATTCGTTGACTAAGGAGGCTTGAAATGGGTGATAAACCAATATCTTTCCGTGATGAAAATGGAAATTTTGTCTCTGCAGCAGACGTCTGGAATGCAGAAAAGCTAGAAGAACTCTTCACACGCCTTAATCCAAATCGGAAATTACGATTGGAAAGAGAAAAGGCTAAAAAAGAAGAATAAAATAAGAGAGTGGGACAGAAATCGGTAATTCGTTAGAATTCGATTTCGTTGTCCCACCTCCGCACAGTTGAGTAGGGCTGTAAAAGCTGATGAAATCAGCGTAGTAGAGCCCACTCAACCACTGCGTCTTGATCAACGATCCAAAGACAATTGAGAGGCTAGGACTTTTGTCCCAGCCTCTTCGATTTATAGTTAACTGTTAGTGCGCTTCTTTTGCTTCAGATAATGATATAATATGTTTAAGGAATATTCGAATCTAAAGGAGAGTGGATGATGACTAAAGCATTAGAGGATATGACTTTAGAAGAGCTGTGGCAACTTTTTCCGATTTTTTTAAGAGAGCATCAGGATGAGTGGAAAGACTGGTATGAGGAGGAGCGACTTCGGCTTTTGAGTTTTTTGCCAGAACATCAGATTGTTCGTCTTAGCCATATTGGCTCAACATCAGTAGAGACCATCTGGGCCAAGCCTATAGTGGACATCATGCTGGAAATTCCCAAAGAAACAGATATGGCGGTAACGAGAGACTTGCTGCTACAAAATGGTTATCTCCTCATGTCAGAAAGCCAAGGACGGATGTCATTTAATAAGGGCTACACACCGAGTGGTTTTGCGAAGCGGGTTTTCCATCTGCATCTGCGCTATGAAGGTGATCATGATGAGCTTTACTTTAGAGATTATTTACAGGAGCACCCTGCTGTAGCTAAGAACTATGAACAGCTCAAACTTTCTTTGTGGAAACAGTATGAACACAATCGGGATGCCTATACAGATTCCAAGACGGATTTTATCAAGAAATACACTAAAGAAGCTAAAAAGCTTTATGGTAGAAGATATGAGAGGGAAGACAGATGATTTATCTAGCAATGATTGGCCTTATGATTATTCTGGCTTTTCCTTACTTAATTTACCAATCTAAGAAACCATCAGGCTTTATTGGACTATGGATGATGAAGTTATGGAATCGTGTTTATATGCCCATGGTTGTTTGGTCGGTCAGTCAGCTGGGTTATAAGAAACAATTTGATTCAATTTTGGATGTTGGAGTTGGAAATGGAGCCTCCTCGAAGTATTTAAAAATGCACTTTCCTGATAGCCAAGTTTTGGGGATTGATATTTCAACTACAGCCATCAAATCAGCTGAAGAATTGTCTGAGCCTGGTCTATCTTTCGAGGTGAAAAATGTTGAGAAAACAAATCTTCCTGTTGAGGAATTTGATTTGATTACAGCCTTTCAGACGCATTTTCATTGGTCGGATTTAACTCAAGCGTTCCTAGAACTTAAGAGGATTCTTAAGCCAGATGGAACCATTCTACTGGCATGTGAATGGAGCAAATTAGCTTACTACCTACCAGACTTTACAAAGCAAGAAAAACTGGAAAGCTTCTTGACAGCCTTGGACCTACATCTCCTCAATAGTCAAAGAAATGGTCAATGGATTCTTTATCAAATCGTGAAAAACTAAGGGAGGTATCCTATGAAACAATTATTTTTATGCTCTTATTTTGCGGGAGTCAAGGAATTGTTCAGACAATATGTATCTGAAAAGCAATTGGGCAAACAAGTACTTTTTATACCGACGGCTGGAAATGTAGAAGAGTACAGGGGTTATATTGATGAAGCCCTACAAACCTTTGAGGACTTGGGATTTCAAGTAGAGGTCTTGGATATTTCAGCTTGTGATAGAGAAACAGCTCAAGCTAAGATTTTCCAAAGTAAGCTCCTCTATATCTCTGGTGGCAATACCTTTTACCTTTTGCAAGAACTTAAGAAAAAGCAACTTCTGTCCTTGATAAAAGAGCAGATTGCGGATGGCATGGTTTATGTGGGCGAATCCGCTGGTGCTATCATCACAGCTAAGGACATTGACTATAACAAGATCATGGACGATAAGACGGTTGCTATGGAACTGAATGGTACAGAGGCATTAAACGAGGTGGATTTTTATGTTCTTCCTCATGTTGGCGAAGAACCCTTTGTAGAAAGTGCCCAGACTACTTTGGATACATACAGCGACCAGCTGAATCTCCTTCCCCTAAATAATCGTCAAGCTTTGCTTGTGGAGGGTGAAGAAGTGAAGGTTTTGGAGGAGTAATAAAATATTTTTGCCACGAATTTTAACAAAAGGTCTATAAAAAGTAAGAAAAGCTTGGTTGAAGCAACCAGCTTTTTTGCTATACTAACAGTGTAATCATAAAAAGGAGATTAAAAAATGATTTCTAAAAATATTGCTATTTTAAGAAAAAGAGAGAATATTTCTCAGGAAAAACTGGCCGAGGAAATAGGTGTATCAAGGCAGACTATAGCAAAATGGGAAGCAGGAGAAAGCGTTCCAGATGTGATTTATTCCTCTCAATTAGCTGATTTTTTTGATGTGAGTTTGGATGAACTAGTACATTTAGAGAGCAATTTATTGACAACTCCTAGTATCAAAGGGAAATATATTTTTGGAACAGTAACGGTGGGGGATCGTGGTGAAATCCACTTACCCCCTCGGGCGCGAAATATTTTTCAAATAAAAGCGGGAGATCAGCTTCTTTTGCTAGGAGATGAAAATCAAGGATTGGCATTATTAGATCCGAATTTTTTTCTAGAAACTCCTAAGTATTTTTCAGAAAAGTAGCAGGCGATGAATGAAAAGGACAATGATGTTAGTTATTTTGATATTGATAGCTGTTATATTGGTAAGTGCGCTGATTTTTTTGATGTGAGTTTGGATGAACTAGTACATTTAGAGAGCAATTTATTGACAACTCCTAGTATCAAAGGGAAATATATTTTTGGAACAGTAACGGTGGGGGAGCGTGGTGAAATCCACTTACCCCCTCGGGCACGAAATATTTTTCAAATAAAAGCGGGAGATCAGCTTCTTTTGCTAGGAGATGAAAATCAAGGATTGGCGTTATTAGATCCGAATTTTTTCTAGAAACTCCTAAGTATTTTTCAGAAAAGTAGCAGGCGATGAATGAAAAGGACAATGATGTTAGTTATTTTGATATTGATAGCTGTTATATTGGTAAGTGCAGGGTGGTTTGCTTATCGCAATCATCACTATGATAAGGCTAATCTTGAATATATACGACAAGCTGGGATGATAGAAAAGCAAGTGACTTTACCAGATGGATCTCTTATTAATTATGGAGAAGGTCCAAAAAATGGTCCCCCTTTACTCCTGATCCATGGCCAGCAAGTATCTTGGGAGGACTACGCCAAGGTTTTTGGAGAATTGTCTAAGCGATATCATGTATATGCAGTAGATTGTTATGGACATGGTGGGTCTAGTAAAAATCCTGCTAAATATTCAGCACTGGAAAATAGTCAGGATTTCATTTGGTTTATTCATAATATTATAAAAGCTCCTGTGTTCATTTCAGGACATTCATCAGGTGGGATTCTGGCAACAATGGTAGCTGCACTAGCTCCTGATACTGTTAGAGGACTGTTGATAGAAGATGCACCGTTCTTTTCAACAGAGCCTAGTCGAGCACTTTCTACTTTTTCTTGGTTAGGATTTAAAGATATGTATGATTTCTTAAAAAGCGGTAAAAAAAATTATACTGACTATTTTTTAGAACATACTTATTTAAAAAAACTTTTTGGTGAGGAAAATTTTAATAAAATTGTCAAAAAACCAGCTCTGAACTATATGAAAAATCATCCAGGAAAGATTCCTAGAATTTGGTACTATCCGCCAGAATTACAAGTGAATCTCATCTATGACTTAACAGCTAATTTACAGGATGGAACAGGAGATTACGATCTTCGTTTTGGCTCAACATTTTATGATTTTTCTTGGTTCAAGGGATTTGAACAGGAAGAAATCTTGAAAAAAGTTCAATGTCCATCTATATTGCTTCATGTGGCTCGGCCTTTGAATCAGAAGAATTACTATGATAAAAATGGGATTCTCTTGAGTGCTATGGATGACAAAGATGCTAATCGAGTAGACAAACTTTTGTTGAACAATCATCTAATAGATAATATCAAGAGTGGGCATGATATTCATGCTGAAAAACCTGAGATTTTTATTCGGTCGATTGATGATTTACAAAAAAGGTGTAAATAGAATCTTAAAGGTGAGAGATGTTTTTGCTTTATCTATTGGGATTTTCACTTGACGAAAAGTTTAAAGTTTATTTTAGTTGTACTTCTTATTTTTATTTCAAAAACGGCCATCAGACTGTTTTTTTGATATAATAGACTCTATGAACACAAAAGATAAAATTTCAAATTATCAACTTTTATTAGCACAGCTGGAAGCCTTGTTAGATGGTGAGACCAATGCTTTGGCCAATCTTTCCAATGCTAGCGCTCTTCTCAATCAAGCCCTGCCTCATTCGGTTTTTACTGGTTTCTATCTTTTTGATGGAAATGAGCTGATTCTGGGGCCTTTTCAGGGTGGTGTTTCCTGTGTCCATATTGCCTTAGGTAAGGGTGTCTGTGGGGAATCTGCTGAGAAAAAGCAAACGATTATCGTAGACGATGTGAGCCAGCATGCCAACTATATCTCTTGTGATAGCCGGGCTAAGAGTGAAATTGTGGTGCCCATGGTAAAAGATGGCCACTTTTTGGGAGTGCTAGATTTGGATTCGGCATTGACAGGCGATTATGATAAGATAGATCAGGAATATCTGGAAAAGTTCGTCCAGATTTTGCTTGAAAAAACGATTTGGAATTTTGAAATGTTTGGAGAAAAAGCCTAATGTATCAAGCTTTATATCGGAAGTACCGCAGTCAGACCTTTGGTCAGCTGGTGGGTCAGCAGGTAGTGGCAACCACTCTGCGACAGGCTGTGGAGCAAGGGAAAATTAGCCATGCTTATCTCTTTTCTGGACCACGTGGAACAGGGAAAACTAGTGTTGCCAAGATTTTTGCCAAGGCTATGAATTGTCCGAATCAAAAGGACGGCGAGCCCTGCAATGATTGCTATATTTGTAAGGCCATTACTGAGGGAAGCCTTGAAGATGTCATAGAAATCGACGCTGCTTCAAATAATGGGGTAGATGAGATTCGTGATATTCGGGATAAATCTACCTATGCACCTAGTATGGCTAAGCACAAGGTCTATATTATTGACGAGGTGCACATGCTCTCAACAGGGGCATTTAATGCCTTGCTCAAGACCTTGGAAGAACCGACAGAAAATGTGGTCTTTATCCTAGCGACGACTGAGCTACATAAGATCCCAGCGACTATTCTTTCCCGTGTTCAGCGTTTTGAGTTTAAGTCTATCAAGACGCAGGACATTATTGGCCATATTGAGTGGATTCTCGAGCAGGAAGGCATTAATTTTGAGCAAGAAGGTGTGCAGATTATTGCCCGTAGAGCAGAAGGTGGTATGCGGGATGCCCTGTCTATCCTTGATCAGGCTCTTAGTTTAACCCAGGAAAAACGTCTGACCACTGATATTGCTGAAGAGATCACAGGCTCTATCAGCTTGGGAGCCTTGGATGCTTATGTAGCAGCCTTGATTTCGCATGATTCAGTTGCGGCCTTGGATAATCTCAATCTGATTTTTGACAGCGGAAAAAATATGGCCCGTTTCGTAACGGATCTTCTGCAATATCTGCGTGACCTAATCATTGTCAAAACTGGCGGGGAAAATCATCATGCCAGTGAGCTCTTTCTGGAAAATCTCAAGACACCGCAGGAGACTCTCTTTGCTATGATTGATATGGCAACTAAGAGTTTGCCTGATATCAAGAACAGCCTGCAGCCTAAGATTTATACAGAAATGATGACCATTCGACTGGCAGAGACCAGTAGCCATTCTACGTTGGCAGCTATTCCGGATAATCTAGCTGATGAACTCAAGGGATTGAGGCAAGAGCTTGATAGTCTCAAGCAGCAGCTGGCTAATGGCAATGGAAAACCTGCAGCACCTATCAAAACTTCAGATATTCGGCCGCAGAAATCTAAGGGCTACCGTGTAGATCGCAATAAAGTTAATGCTATACTGGAGGAAGCTGTTGACAATCCTAGCCTAGCTCGTAGCAATCTGACTAAGCTACAGAATGCTTGGGGAGAGGTCATTGAGAGTTTATCTGGGGCGGACAAGGCTTTATTAGCTGGCTCGCAACCTGTGGCAGCCAATGAAAGCCATGCCATCTTAGCTTTTGAGTCTAATTTTAATGCTGAGCAGACCATGAAGCGAGACAATCTCAATACCATGTTTGGCAATATTCTTAGCAACGCAGCAGGGTTTTCACCAGAAATTTTGGCTATTTCCTTAGAAGAATGGACCAAGATCCGAGCGGATTTCTCGGCTCGTAGCAGAAATGGTAAAGTTGAAGTCGAAGAGAAGAGAGAGGAAAAACTGATTCCAGAAGGATTTGACTTTTTAGCTGAAAAAATTACCGTGCAAGAAGACTAATAAAAGATTTTTTGAATTTTTCATGATATAATACATTTATGAATAGAAGACAATTTATCACAGTGGCTCTCTTTACGGCTGTTGAAACATACTTTTTTAATGAATCCATAATGTCGGAACACTATTTCATGGCGATTTTCTGGGCCTTTCTGATTTTGCGGAATCTTCAGATTTCCTATGTCATGGGTCGGATTGTTGATGAAATTGATAAACATTTAAAATAAATATAAGAAAAGGACTGAGCTTTCTCAGTCCTTTTATCTTGTGATTTTATGTGGCCTATTACCAACTGCTTAGAGAAACTTCGCCACTATTAAGCCAGATTTCCTGACCATTATCAAGCTGAACGAGGAGCTGCCCACTGTCAGAAACGTCCTTAGCCAAACCCTTGTAGTCAGTATTATTTTGACTGAAGCAGACTTCCCTCCCCAGCACCAAAGAGCGCTGCTTGTAAAGGTAGATGAGTTCTTCTGGATCACTTTCGTAAAAGCATTTCCAGATCTCAGCAATGAGCTCATTACGACTGATTGGAGGTTTCTTATCAAATAAAGATCCGGCCTTGTCCTTGAGGTCTTCAGGAAAAGCTTTAATAGAGAAATTAAAACCAACTCCGATAATAACATCAGTTACTTGCCCATTCTCGATAGAAGTAGTAGCTTCTGTTAGGATGCCAGCTATCTTTTTATTTTTATAATAAATATCATTGACCCACTTGATGTCAATGTCCATAAGAGTTAAATTTTTTATAGCTTTATAGATGGCTCCCGCAGTTAAGATAGTATAAGATGGGATCTGGCCAAAGGGGAGGTTGGGCTTGAGGTGGAGAGACATGTAGAAGCCACCTTGGCTAGGGCAGAAGAAAATACGACTGAAACGGCCACGACCAGCTGACTGGGAGGTGGCTAGATAAAGGGTATCGGATGGGGCGCCAGCTTCCATCCCAGCTTTAGCATCGATTTGAGTGGACTTACAGTCAGGATTGAAGGAAACCTGAACAGGAGCGTGTTCTTCAATCCAAGAAGGAAGTAGCAAATCTCCATCAAGCAATCGATAGCCACGATTCTTGACTGATTCGATTTGAATGCCTTCTTTCTCAAGTTTTTGAATGGCCTTCCAAATAGAGGTCCGAGTAATCCCTAGCTCTTGGGCTATTTTTTCACCATTGACATAATCATCGGCCTGACTAAGAATATCATAGAGTTTTTCGTAGGTTTTCATAGTATGTCTTTCTAATTTAAATGCTGCTTTCTCTAATAGTCAATCTTGTAGCTAATTTGACCATATAAGGAACTGAAGAACCATCTTTTTGGAAACTTTGCTCAAGAATTTGAATGGCTTGTTTTCCCATTTCTTCAGTAAAAACTGTCACAGTACTGAGTTTTGGATACATATATTTGGCTAGAGAAGTATCGTTAAAAGAAATCAAGCCAACTCTTTCTGGGACAGGGATTTTAGCTTCTTGCAAAGCACGCAAGGCGCCTGAGGCTAAGGCATCATTTGCTGCAAAGAAGGCTGGAGGTAGATTGTCACCAAGCTCCATAATGAACTCTTTCATTATTTTATATCCAGCTTCTGAAGAAAAACTCCCAATTTTGATCAAGTTGGGATCATATAGTGTGAGTTGTTTGAGATAGGATTGAAAAGTGTTGAGTCGAGGGTCAGATAGGAGTGTGCTTTTATCAGAAGAGGTTTCTTGGCCAGCAATCATACCAATTTTTTTTAGGCCACTGTTGATAAAGTAATCTATAACATTGATGACGGAGTTTTCAAAGTCGGTTGTGACGCAAGAATGACCAGATTTTAAGGTATCGCTATCGACAAAAACTAAGTTGTCACTGTAAGTTTCCAGTTCTTTTATCTTATCAGGACTAAACTTACCGATAGCAATGATTCCGTCAATATTTTCTAGTTGAGCCATAGAATCATTGTTGAAAATTCTAATGATCTCATAGCCTAATTCTTGAGCTCTTTTTTCAGCTCCTAAACGAATAGAGTAGTAGTAGAGATCATCTAATTCTTCTTGTTCTGTATACCATTCGATTATAGCAACTCTGTGAGAAGATTTAGAATGTTTATTTGTTCTCTTTGATTTTTTATAACCAAGCTGTTCAGCGATAGTAAAAATTTTGGTACGCGTTTCATCACTGACAGACATGGCTTGATCTTGGTTTAAAACTCGCGAAACAGTCGCAGATGAGACACCGGCTGCATGGGCAATATCTTTGATGGTAGCCATACGATTCAATCCTTTTTCTTTACTATTCTTTCATTATACATCAAAAATTAGTAAATCACAAAGCAGAATTTAGTAAAACACCCCAGCATATTTGTCATAGTTATTAGTGGGCAGATTATAGTATGTGGTATAATAAAATAAAGCTTTGAATGAGGAGGATAAAAGATGAAAAGAGCTGGAATTAGTTTTCTTGCATTAACAACTCTTTTATGTGGCTTGTTTTTCCTAACAGCCTGTAAGAAAGGACCGCTAAGTCTTGACCAACAATTTGATGTTTATTCAAAGGCTAAACCGGTCTCCATTTCTGATGGAGAAACTTATTATCTTTGGGTTAAAGATAGTCAAGATAAGACAGTGGATAGCCTGAAGTATATGATTCCAAAAGAATGGGAACTAGATCTTGAACAAAGTCTAAAACCTAATGAAGATGTGGCTTATACTGCTAAAGAAGATGGTCGTTATTTTTTAGTACAAATTTATACTTTGCGTATTCAAGATAATCAGAAACTTTCTGAAAAAGCTCTAAAGCAAACTATGATTGATGACGGTCATCATTTTTCTAAAGAAGGAAAGGTCACTATCGGAGATAAGGAGTGGCTGACAGGATATGAGCGTTCAGAGCAAGCCAACAAGGCTTCAGCTATCTCTTTTTATCGTCTAGAAAAAGACTCGTCTGGAAAACCCATGATTTTAGTGGGGAATTTCCTGTATCCAACTTATCCTGAAAAAGCAGAAGATGATGTAGATGCTTTGGTAGAGAGGGGAATTGGACACTTAAAGACAATTTTAAAGCAGTTGTCTAGTCAAGATCAATTTTCTTAATATTTAAGATTTGATCGAATCTTCCTTTTCCTAATAACAAAAAGACTTGGCTGGGTAGAAACAGAGTGCAGTATATTAAAAATTTTCAGAAAATATCGACTTTTTCTTGACAAGACAAAAATACTGTGTTAGAATTCTAAACAATAAGAAATCATCTCAAAAGGAGTTAGTCAAACATGAAGTCAACCCAATCTTCAAACTTTGCTTTGTTGTTGCGTTACTCGGGCTAGTGCAAAAGCATTAGTCCTGTTTGGCTTACCAAGCGGGAGTAAATCAACATCTCGCTTGTTCCTCAAGTGAGATGTTTTTTTATACCTACTCACCTCAATATTGATTTAGGTTTTTATGTCAGGCTAAAGGTACTAGTCTCTGAGGGATATTTTCCGCTGCTAGTTTACACTATCTTGCCTTGATTATAAGAGTCCTTGTGTATTAGAAAAGGAGTTGCTATGACACGAAAAATTGAGTTTCTTGATACCAGCCTTCGGGATGGTGAGCAGACACCTGGAGTGAACTTTTCCGTTAAGGAAAAGGTTGCTATTGCTAAACAACTTGAAAAATGGGGAATTTCGGCCATCGAGGCTGGCTTCCCAGCTGCTAGTCCAGATTCATTTGAAGCAGTACGGGAAATCGCCAAAGCAATCACCAAAGCTTCGGTCACTGGCCTAGCACGTTCGGTTAAATCTGATATTGATGCCTGCTATGAAGCACTCAAGGATGCTAAGCACCCGCAGATTCATGTCTTCATTGCGACTAGTCCCATTCACAGAGAGTTCAAGCTGAAAAAGTCCAAAGAAGAGATTTTAGAGGCCATTAAGGAACATGTTTCTTACGCTCGCTCTAAGTTTGAGATTGTTGAGTTTTCTCCTGAGGATGCGACACGGACAGAGCTAGATTTTCTGCTTCAAGTCGTTCAGACAGCAGTTGACGCGGGTGCTAGCTACATCAATATTCCAGATACGGTTGGTTTTACTACACCTGAAGAGTTTGGTAATATCTTCAAGTATCTGATTGACAATGTCCAAACGGACCGCGAAATCATTTATAGTCCTCACTGCCATGATGATTTGGGAATGGCAGTAGCCAACAGCTTGTCTGCGATTAAATATGGTGCTGGACGTGTGGAAGGCACGATCAACGGTATTGGTGAGCGTGCTGGTAATGCGGCTCTGGAAGAAGTAGCGGTTGCCCTAGAGATTCGTCAAGACTATTATCAGGTTGAGACAGATATCGTCCTTAATGAAACCATTAATACTTCTGAACTTGTGTCTCGTTTTTCAGGTATTCCAGTGCCTAAGAACAAGGCTGTCGTTGGTGGCAATGCCTTCTCACATGAGTCTGGTATCCATCAGGATGGCGTTCTTAAGAACCCACTGACTTATGAAATCATCACCCCAGAGTTGGTCGGTGTCAAGAGCAACTCACTCCCACTTGGTAAACTCTCTGGTCGCCATGCCTTTGTCGAAAAACTCAAAGAATTGGCTCTGGACTTTGCTGAATCTGAAATTAATAATCTCTTTGCTAAGTTTAAGGTTCTGGCAGATAAGAAAAATGAAGTCACAGATGCTGATATTCGAGCTCTGATTGCTGGAACGACGGTTGAAAATCCAGAAGGATTCAGATTTGATGATCTGCAGTTAACGACCAATGATGACCAAACTATCACAGCTGATGTGCAGTTGGTTAATGGCGATGGTGAGACAGTCACTTGTGTGGCAGAAGGCAAGGGAAGTGTTGAAGCTATCTTTAATGCGATTGACCAATTCTTTAACCAGTCTGTTCAGCTTTTGTCTTATAACATCGAGGCAGTAACGGATGGTATCGACTCACAGGCTCGCGTCTTGGTAGCTGTAGAAAATACGGATACAGATACGATCTTTAACTCTTCTGGTATTGACTTTGATGTTCTTAAGGCTAGTGCTATTGCCTATATCCATGCCAATACCTTTATTCAAAAGGAAAATGCAGGTGAAATTGGCCGTCGCGTTTCTTATCATGATTTACCCGCTAGTGAATAGGAAGGAGTCCCTATGACAAAAAAAATCGTAGCTCTGGCGGGTGATGGTATCGGGCCAGAAATCATGGAAGCAGGTCTTCAAGT
Source organism: Streptococcus sp. SG1 (assembly GCF_030439935.1). Lineage (NCBI taxonomy): Bacteria > Bacillati > Bacillota > Bacilli > Lactobacillales > Streptococcaceae > Streptococcus > Streptococcus sp. SG1. The sequence continues at coordinate 44,249 of NZ_JAQFJC010000010.1, forward strand.
ACTGGCTGCCATTGCGGATAAGTTCGGTTTTACTTATCATGTTACGGAGAAGGATTTTGGGGGTGCTGGGATTGATGCAGAAGGTCATCCTCTGCCTCAGTCTACTCTAGAAGCAGCCAAGGAAGCAGATGCTATACTCCTAGCAGCTATCGGCAGTCCCCAGTATGATAATGCCCCAGTTCGGCCTGAGCAAGGTTTGCTCGCTCTGCGCAAGGAGCTTGAGCTCTATGCTAATATTCGTCCAGTTAAGATTTATGATGCTCTTAAGCATTTGTCGCCTTTGAAAGCCGAAAGGATCGCTGGTGTGGATTTCGTGGTTGTGCGCGAGTTGACTGGTGGGATTTACTTTGGCGAGCATATTTTGGAGGACAAATCTGCGCGGGATATCAACGACTACAGCTATGAAGAGGTGGAACGAATTGTCCGTAAGGCCTTTGACATTGCGCGTGGTCGCAGAAAGCACGTGACCAGTATTGACAAGCAAAATGTGCTAGCGACATCCAAACTCTGGCGCAGAGTAGCAGATGAAGTGGCCAAGGATTATCCAGATGTGACCTTGGAGCACCAACTGGTGGACAGCGCTGCGATGCTTATGATTACCAATCCTGCTAAGTTTGATGTTGTAGTAACAGAAAATCTCTTTGGGGATATTCTCTCAGACGAGTCCAGTGTCTTGTCAGGGACGCTGGGAGTTATGCCTTCAGCCAGTCATTCGGCTTCTGGACCAAGTCTTTACGAGCCTATCCATGGTTCGGCTCCCGATATTGCGGGGCAGGGTATTGCCAATCCTATCAGCATGATCCTTTCTGTAGCCATGATGCTACGGGATAGTTTTGCAGAGCTTGAAGCAGCAGAAGCGATTGAAGCAGCAGTGGAGAAGACCTTGGCTCAAGGGATTTTAACGCGAGATCTGGGTGGCCAGGCAGGGACAGCTCAAATGACGGAGGCCATTATCAATAGCTTATGAAATGGATACTAACAGGTATTTGCCTGCTATGGAACCTTGTCGTTTTCCTGCTTTATGGCTGGGATAAGCGAAAGGCTAAGAAAAATCACTACCGCATTCCAGAGAAGACTTTGCTGATGTCAGCGTTAGCAGCAGGAGGTTTGGGCGCTTTATTAGGCGGTCAATTCTTTCATCATAAGACCAGAAAATGGTATTTCTGGTTGGCTTGGATTTGCGGAATAATAGTTGAAATCGGAATTTTATATAACATATGGAGAAGCTAGTATGGCTGGAAAATCGATTTTTGATAAGCTGTGGGAAAGGCATGTAATAACAGGTCAAGAAGGCCAGCCTCAGCTTATGTATGTGGATCAGCATTATATTCATGAAGTAACCAGTCCTCAGGCTTTTCAAGGCCTTCGAGACGCAGGGCGCAAAGTTAGACGGCCGGACTTGACATTTGGTACATTTGACCATAATGTTCCTACGGTCAATATTTATGATATCCGGGATGTGATTTCCAAGGCTCAGATTGATAAGCTTTCTGAGAATGTCAAGGATTTTGGCATCGAGCATGCGGCTCACGGATCAGAGTTGCAGGGGATTGTCCATATGGTTGGACCTGAAACAGGCAAGACCCAGCCGGGCAAATTCATTGTCTGCGGTGACAGTCACACGGCCACTCACGGAGCTTTTGGAGCCATTGCTTTTGGAATCGGTACTTCGGAGGTGGAGCACGTCTTTGCCACGCAGACCATTTGGCAGGTCAAGCCTAAAAAAATGCTGGTCAAATTTACCGGAGTGCCACCTAAAGGTGTCTATTCCAAGGACTTTATCCTCGCTCTGATTGCCAGATATGGTGTGGCTGCAGGTGTCGGTCATGTGGTCGAGTATGCTGGTGATGCGATTGACCATCTGACCATGGAAGAGCGTATGACCATCTGCAATATGTCTATTGAGTTTGGCTCCAAGATGGGCATTATGAACCCCGACCAGAAGACCTATGATTACGTTAAGGGTCGGCCGGGCGCTCCCAAGGACTTTGAGGCAGCAGTAGCTGATTGGAAGACTCTGGTCAGTGATCCCGATGCTGTCTATGATAAGGTCATTGAGATTGATGTTTCCACGCTTGCACCAATGGTGACTTGGGGAACCAATCCTTCTATGGGAGTAGAGTTTGGTGCTGCTTTCCCAGAAATACGTGACATGAACGACGAGCGAGCCTACAATTACATGGACCTCGCCCCGGGTAAGAAAGCAGAAGATATTGACCTAGGTTATATCTTTATCGGATCCTGTACTAATGCTAGACTCAGCGATTTGCAGCTGGCAGCTAAGTTTGTCGCTGGTAAGCACATTGCTCCTAATCTGACTGCTATCGTCGTACCAGGCTCTCGCCCAGTCAAGCGGGCTGCTGAAAAAATGGGACTGGATAAAATTTTCATGGATGCAGGATTTGAGTGGCGCGATCCGGGTTGCTCTATGTGCCTGGGAATGAATCCAGATAAGGTGCCAGATGGAGTCCACTGTGCCTCTACAAGTAATCGGAACTTTGAGGATCGGCAAGGCTTTGGAGCTAAGACTCATCTTTGCAGTCCTGCCATGGCAGCAGCGGCAGCTATTGCCGGACGCTTCGTAGACGTCCGTCAGCTACCGGAGATCCAGTAAGGAAGGTTTATGGAAAAATTTACAATCTATACAGGGACAACAGTCCCACTCATGAACGATAATATTGATACGGACCAAATTTTGCCCAAGCAGTTTCTCAAGTTGATTGATAAAAAGGGCTTTGGCAAGTATCTCATGTACGCTTGGCGCTATCTGGACAATCAGTACACCGAAGATCCTGATTTCGTCTTTAATAGACCGGAGTACCGCAAGGCGACTATTCTGATTACAGGGGACAATTTCGGAGCGGGTTCCTCTCGGGAACATGCTGCCTGGGCCTTGGCTGACTACGGTTTTAAGGTAGTTATTGCCGGATCTTTCGGGGATATTCACTACAACAATGAACTTAATAACGGCATGTTACCTATCGTCCAGCCACTGGAAGTTCGGCAAGCTTTGGCGAATCTGAAACCAACGGATCAAGTGACAGTGGATTTGGAACAGCAGAAGATTTTTTCACCGGTGGGAGAATTCTCCTTTGACATTGATGGAGAATGGAAGCACAAGCTCCTCAACGGGTTGGATGATATCGGTATTACCCTGCAGTATGAGGATTTGATTGCAGAATATGAAAAAAATCGTCCATCTTATTGGCAGTAACTATATTTTTGATATATTCAGAAAATTCTAAATATATCTTGTCTCTGATAAAAATATATGGTAAAATAAATCTTAATTTAATAGAAAAGGAATAAACTTATGACAAAACACATTCAATGGAACGGAACTCTTTCACAAGAAGGTTATGACATTCTTAAAGGCGATGGGGGCTGTATCGTTTGTCCGACTAAGGTAGGTTACATCATTATGACCAGCGATAAGGCAGGTTTGGAGCGTAAGTTCGAAGCTAAGGCACGTAACCGTAATAAGCCTGGTGTTGTCCTCTGTGGCAGCATGGATGAGCTCCGTGCTTTGGCTCAGCTCAATCCTGAAATTGAAGCCTTTTATCAAAAGCATTGGGATGAAGATATCCTCTTGGGCTGTATCCTTCCATGGAAGCCTGAAGCTTTCGAAAATCTCAAAGCCTATGGCGACGGTCGAGAAGAGCTGATGACAGACGTTCGTGGAACTAGCTGTTTTGTTATTAAGTTTGGTAAGGCGGGTGAGCAGCTGGCAACCAAGCTTTGGGAAGAAGGTAAGATGGTCTATGCTTCTTCAGCCAACCCATCTGGTAAAGGGAACCGCGGTAAGGTCGAAGGAATTGGCGAGCGCATTGAAAACGCAGTTGACCTAGTCATTGAAGCAGATGAATATGTAGCCTCTATCCAGCCAGACAAGACCATTGAAACTCGCTATGAGCAAGGTGTTATGGTCTCAATGGTTGATAAGGATGGAAAACTGATTCCAGAACAAGGTGGTCAACGTTCCATCTCACCAGCACCAGTTGTCATCCGCAAAGGCTTGGACATTGACAAAATCATGATGCACCTGTCCGATACTTTCAACTCATGGGATTACCGTCAGGGTGAATACTACTAAGATAAAAAGAAGCTCAGTGCGAGAGGGGGATTTCCTCTGTACACTGGGCTTTTTTGTTTGGAATTTTTAGTTTAAAATCTTTATTCAGTTTAAAATTATTTCGAAATAGAATAAAATTCTTGACAGATGTAATATCTGGTGTTACAATAATTTAAAATCGATTCGATATAGAAATAAATTGGAGGAAGTATGAAAGACAGTCATTTAGTAGCCTATCATATTCGTTTGTTGAATGGGCGAATTTTTCAAAAGTTACTGAATCAGGATCCTGAAGCTCTTTATCGAAGTGAGCAGGGCAAGATTCTCACAGTTTTATGGAATAGTGAAACGGGCTGCGCGACGGCGACAGATATTGCGCTGGAGACAGGATTAGCCAATAATACGCTGACGACTATGCTGAAAAAGTTGGAAGAGCAGGGTTTGGTGACCTTTAGTCAGTGTGGTTTAGACAAGCGAAAAAAATATGTAAAGTTGACAGAGCGGGGTTGGTCTCAGAAAGAAGTGGGCCATCGTATCAGTCAAAAATTGGATGCTATTTTTTATAAAGGCTTCTCAGAGGAAGAAATTCGTCAGTTTGAAAGTTATCAGGAACGCATCTTAGCAAATTTAAAAGAAAAAGAGGCATAAATTATGTCAAAACAAGTTGAAAATGCACAAAATCTATACATTCATGCTATTCAAGACGGACGAGTTGCTGAGGCTCAAACTCAGTCTGTAGGAGATACCTACATTCAACACTCGACAGGTGTGCCAGATGGGAAAGAAGGGTTTGCGGCTTTCTTTGCAAATTTCTTTGAGCGCCATCCCGAGCGTGAGATGAAAATTGTTCGCACTATTGAGGATGGCAATCTGGTCTTCGTCCATGTTCATCAATATCTCAATGGTGGGGAAGCTCAATGGGTGACGACAGATACTTTCCGTGCGGATGAGAATGGTCGTATCGTGGAGCATTGGGATGTTATTGACTACTATCGAACACCTGAAAACGGCCAATTAGATCAGATTTTTGGTGATTTTGAAATCACAGATTTGGATAAGACAGCAGAAAATAAAAAGTTAGTCCGTCGTTTCTTGACAGAAATTTTCCAAAATGGGGAACTGGAGCAGTGGAATGATTATGTGGCAGACGATCTGATTCAGCATAATCATGAGATTGGCCAAGGAAGTGCTGCTTATAAAAACTATGTGGCTGAACATGGTGTCACTTTTGATTTTGTTTTCCAGCTTTTGGGACAAGGAAACTATGTGGTCAGCTATGGGCAGACTCAGATTGATGAAGTTGCCTATGCCCAGTACGATATCTTCCGTTTGGAGAATGGCTTGGTTGTGGAGCATTGGGATAATAAGGAAGTTATGCCTAAGGTAGAAGACTTGACTAATCGAGGGAAGTTTTAAATTGAGGAGAAAGAATGATTGAATATAAAAATGTAGCGCTACGCTATACAGAAAAAGATGTTTTGAGAGATGTCAATTTACGGATTGAGAATGGGGAGTTCATGGTTTTAGTTGGACCTTCTGGGTCAGGTAAGACGACCATGATTAAGATCATTAACCGTCTTTTGGAACCCACTGATGGAAATATTTATATGGATGGCAAGCGCATCAAAGACTATGATGAGCGTGAACTTCGTCTTTCTACTGGTTATGTTTTACAGGCCATTGCTCTGTTTCCCAATCTAACTGTTGCAGAAAATATTGCTCTCATTCCCGAGATGAAGGGCTGGACTAAGGAAGAAATTGCTCAGAAAACAGAAGAGCTTTTAGCTAAGGTTGGTTTACCGGTAGCTGAGTATGGGCATCGCTTACCTAGTGAATTATCTGGTGGAGAACAGCAACGGGTCGGCATTGTCCGTGCCATGATTGGTCAGCCTAAAATTCTCCTCATGGATGAGCCCTTTTCGGCCTTGGATGCTATTTCGAGAAAACAGCTACAGGTTCTGACGAAAGAATTGCATAAAGAATTTGGAATGACAACGATTTTTGTGACCCATGATACGGATGAAGCTTTGAAATTGGCGGACCGTATTGCTGTCTTGCAGGATGGAGAGATTCGTCAGGTGGCGAATCCTGAGACGATTTTAAAGGCGCCTGCAACGGACTTTGTAGCAGACTTGTTTGGAGGTAGTGTTCATGACTAATTTGATATCAACTTTTCAGGATCGTTTTGGTGATTGGGTAACTGCTCTATCTCAACATTTGAAGTTGTCACTTTTGACCTTATTACTAGCTATTTTTATTGCTATTCCCTTGGCTGTTTATCTTCGCTATCATGAGAAGTTGGCGGACTGGGTCTTGCAGATTGCAGGGATTTTCCAGACCATTCCGTCTCTAGCCTTGTTGGGACTCTTTATCCCCTTGATGGGAATTGGAACCTTGCCTGCTTTGACGGCTCTAGTGATTTATGCGATTTTCCCGATTTTGCAAAATACCATCACTGGGCTAAAGGGAATTGATCCAAGTCTACAAGAGGCTGGGATTGCCTTTGGGATGACCAGATGGGAGCGTCTCAAGAAGTTTGAAATTCCACTTGCCATGCCTGTCATAATGTCTGGGATTCGGACGGCAGCGGTTTTGATTATCGGCACGGCAACCTTGGCTGCCTTGATTGGGGCAGGGGGACTGGGTTCCTTTATCCTTTTGGGAATTGACCGCAATAATACCAGTCTGATTTTGATTGGGGCACTTTCTTCTGCAGTGCTTGCTATTGCCTTTAACTTCCTACTAAAAGTGATGGAAAAAGCAAAATTGCGGACGATTTTCTCTGGTTTTGCCTTGGTGACCATATTGCTCGGTCTGTCTTATAGTCCAGCACTCTTAGCTCAAAAAGAGAAAGAAAACTTGGTGATTGCTGGAAAATTGGGACCAGAACCCGAAATTTTGGCCAATATGTATAAGTTGCTGATTGAAGAAAATACCAGTATGACTGCGACTGTTAAACCGAATTTTGGGAAAACAAGCTTCCTCTATGAAGCTCTGAAAAAAGGGGACATTGATATCTATCCTGAATTTACCGGTACGGTGACTGAAAGTCTGCTTCAACCATCTCCTAAAGTAGGTCATGAGCCAGATCAGGTTTATCAAGTGGCGCGTGATGGCATTGGCAAACAAGATCATCTTGCCTATCTCAAACCTATGTCTTATCAAAACACCTACGCTGTAGCTGTTCCGAAAAAAATTGCTCAAGAATATGGCTTGAAGACCATTTCGGACTTGAAAAAAGTGGAAGGGAAGCTGAAGGCAGGCTTTACTCTCGAGTTTAATGACCGTGAAGATGGCAATAAGGGCTTGCAATCAATGTATGGTCTCAATCTCAACGTAGCGACCATGGAGCCAGCTCTTCGCTATCAGGCAATTCAGTCAGGCGATATTCAAATCACAGATGCCTATTCGACAGATGCAGAGTTGGCGCGTTATGATTTGCAGGTCTTGGAAGATGACAAGCAACTCTTCCCACCTTATCAAGGAGCGCCACTCATGAAAGAAGCTCTTCTCAAGAAACATCCTGAGTTGGAGACAGTTCTCAATAAACTAGCAGGTAAAATTACTGAAAGCCAGATGAGCCAGCTCAACTACCAAGTCGGTGTTGAAGGTAAGTCAGCAGAACAAGTAGCCAAGGAGTTTTTACAAGAACAAGGTTTGTTGAAGAAATAGATTGAGAATGTCAAACTCAACTTATTTAGACGACCATATAGAAAAATGCTCAGACAATCTTGTCTGGGCTTTTTTGGTGTCAGAATTAATGATTTTCATTTTTAAATGAAAATAAGCGGAAATTTTCAGGATTTTCTAAATTTTTACTGTAAATACACTTGACTATTCAGAAATTAGGTGTATAATGTGTTGTGAACTACTTAACAAATAAGGATTTCCAGCTCATGTCGACTAAGGATGGAAATCTTGTGTATAGACAGTTCAGTAGATATATAATAGAGCGTTGCGTCCGAAAGTCTATCCAGACACGGCTCTTTAAAAACAAAAGGAGAAGATTATGAAAATAGAACCGATTCATCGTACCAGTATGTGGAAATTTAGGTTAAGTGCTGCCACCATGACTTTGATTCCCGCTGCCGTGGGGATTAACTATGTTGCCAAAGCCTTGGCGGAGGGGTTAAAGTTGCCCGTTTGGCTGGGGTCTTTGGGAACCTTTCTTACCAGCATGTTGGCTGGGCCGGTTGCCGGTGCCATTAGTGGTTTCATCAACAACGTGATCTATGGGCTGACCTTATCGCCAATTTCAACCGTGTATGCGATTACCAGCATCGGAATTGGGATTGCTGTCGGAGTTTTGCACGCCAATGGGTGGTTCTCGTCAGCGCGACGAGTATTTGTTTCTGCTATTATTATTGCCATCGTTTCAGCTGTCATTTCAACGCCACTCAACGTCATCTTTTGGGGTGGTCAGACCGGTATCGCTTGGGGTGACTCATTGTTTGCGGTAATGGTCGCCAATCATGCACCAGTGTGGCTGGCCTCATTTACCGATGAGTTCGTCTTGGATATTTTGGATAAAGTCTGCGTGGCCTACCTGGCATTCTTCATCTATCGTCAGCTGCCGAAGCGGATGGTGCACTTCTTTAGCGATGATAAATGATGACTGATAAAACAATGATTTCTGGAGCGCCACGGGTCAAGCTCAAGTGGTACCAGGTGATCGATCCGATTACTAAGCTCTTGTTCATCTTGGACATGACGTTGTTGAGCTTTGCCAGTATGAATTTATTGCTTCAGGCCGGATTAATTCTTGTCGCAACACTGCTATTGTTATTTTCCAAATTGAGTTCTACCACCTTTAAGGCGCTGGGATTCAGCCTGTTTCTGATTTGCACCATGCTGATCATCCAAGGGTTATTTTACAGTCGGAATCAAACTGTGCTGTTTTCTGTGCTTGGGGTGTCGTTCTACAAAGAAGGCCTGATTTACGCCACCACTCTGGGTTGTCGAGTATTGGTGATTATTTTGACCAGTGGCTTTTTTATGGTGACCACGAGTATTTCAGAAAACGCGGCCTATTTGGAACTGTCCGGATTGTCTTATAAAACCGTCTACGTTCTGATGTCGGTGTGTTATATTTTGCCGGAAATGATGCGCAATATGCGGAAAATCCAGCAGGCACAAAAAGTTCGCGGAACCAATCCGCAAAAAACGTTGATTCAGAAATTAAAGTCAGTCCTGCCGGTTCTAATTCCATTGGTGATTAAGACCTTAGATCAATCGATGACGCGGTCGATTTCTCTCCAACTGAGAGGTTTTGATAATCTCAACCGGACTGTCAGAACCTCCCAGCGCGTGTATCGCCTGTCGCGGACGCTGCACATTGGTCTGACTGGATTGGCAATTTTATTGATTGGGTGGAAGATATGGACGAAGATAAACGGATTGTAATTGAAAATTTGACCACCCGTTATCCGGGTACTGAGCAACCACAACTGCGTCAGATTAACGCGGAGGTTCATACCGGCCAGGTGGTTGGGATTATCGGGAATAGCCACTCCGGCAAATCGACTTTGTGCCGTGTGCTGGCAGGGGTCATTCCCAAAATTGTGTCTGCTGAGATTGAGGGCGATTGGCACATGTTTGGCCAGCGAGTGTCTGACAATTGGCCCGTTTATAATGCCATGAATGGAGTTGTACTGCAAAATCCAGCTGGCCAACTAAGCGGGTTGGCAGACACGGTTGCCGATGAAATCGCCTTTGACTTGATTAATCAGGGAATGGCTGAAGGACTGATTCAAAAACGGGTTGAAGAAGTTGCCACGCAAATGGGGCTGATTGAACAGCTGAATTTGCGTCCCGAGAGCCTTTCCGGTGGTCAGATCCAGCGGTTGGCAATTGCCACGGCGATTGTGGCTAATCCGGCTGTTTTGATTATGGATGATCCGACCAGTGAGATGGATCCCCTTGGCCGCCGGCAATTTTTCCAATGGCTGGCCCAAGTCAAAGAGACGACTGTCTTCATTGTCACCAGTGAAATTGACGATTTGTGCGAAGTCGCCGACGTTGTGTGGGTGCTGCACGAGGGTCAAATGGTAGCCCAGGGCAGGCCGGGTGAGGTGTTTAATCATTTGGTAGCTGACTGGCAGATTCCAGCCCCGACAATCCAGCAACTTGCTCAAAAAATGGATTGGCACTTGGCTGATGGCCGGTATCCGGTGAATTACGCTGATCTGAAGGAGGTTCGTTATGTCCACAATTGAACTGAGCCACCTGACGTTCACTTATCCGGAACGGTCCTTTAGCTTGGATGTTGAAGACAAACACTTCGCCGATCCGATGGTGGCGATTGTCGGCCAAAATGGTGCCGGCAAATCAACGCTCTTCAAATTGTTGACGGGTTTGCTGACACCACAAACCGGTGTGATTAAGATCGATGGAGAAAATTTTAATGATCTTAAACCAGTCGAAAAGTTACTGAAGGTTGGGATTACTTTTCAGAATCCTGACGATCAGCTTTTCAACCCGACCGTTCAACGAGAGGTGGAGTGGAATGTCGCGCAGGTCATGGATGACCACGACACGATTACGAGGCGGGCTTTAGCGGCTCTAAAAAGAGTTGGCTTGGATGATAAAACAGCTGAAAGTCCATATGACCTGTCATTGTCGGAACGCAAGCTGTTGAGCGTTGCCACAGTTTTGGCAGTGGATCCGGCGATTTATTTATTTGATGAGCCGATGATGTCGCTTGATTGGGAAAGCCGGCGCAAGTTGACCGCAATTTTCCATCAGTTGGCTGATTCGGGCCACCAAGTTGTGACCATCACCCATGACATGGATTGGGTCGCCGCCGAGTTTGAGTCGGTGTATGTTATGGAACACGGGAAGTTTGGCTTCGCCGGCAGTCCACGGGAATTGTTCAGCAATCACGAACTTGTCCAGCGAGTGGGATTACTACCACCGCGGATTATGGACATAGCGGAGTCGCTGGGTGATTCACAGACATATTTATCGGTTAATGATTATTGCCAGAAAAATCGAGATGTATAGAAAAAGTCACCTCTGCGGGTTTTCCAGGTTGAAGGATTAACTTCAGCTTCTGGCAAGAACTCACATGGGTGACTTTTGTGTTTAATAACGTTTCATGATCATCGGGTGCTTCCTCAGATCACTCGGTTTGATTTTACTTTGTTTCATGGTCATAATCATATACCATTTCTTTTGGATTTTTTGTTTGACTAATACAAAATAGGTCTTCATAGGTCTTCGCATTTTTAGCGCCCATTAGGATCATCAGTATAATTTTCTGAATTAGGAGACTGTCCCATCACTATTCGAACTTCGTCTCCCAACTTACGCTGTTCCCATTCATCCGTGAATCCTTTAAATCGCAATTCTGGAACTTTCTTTTTAACTGAATCATCTATTTTCGCCATAGTCCCCACCATTTTATTGGTTTTTCTTGTTCTTCTATCCTTTTTTGATCTTTGATTTTTTCTTGTAAATTTTCCAACTTCTCTTTAAGAGCGTTCACTTCATCTTTATATTGATTGTCTAAGTGTTTGAATTCTGTTTCCTGTGAGGGCATTTTGAGGGCTTTTAAGTTATCATTTTCCGCCTTGTATTCTTCTAGCAACTTTTTATCTTGCAAGGCTAATTGTTGTTACTGGTCTAACAAATTAGTTAGTTTTTCTATTTGTTGGTCTTTGCTACTTATTTGTTGGTCTTTGGTATTTGATTTGCTACTACTTTCTAATTTACCTAAAATTATTTTTTCTGCTTTAGAATTTATTAGATTAGACCCATTGGAACTTTTAAGCTGTAATTCTTTTGGTAACCTTTGGTAGTGATATTGAATATTTTGTTTTGTAACACTCAACTCATCCGCCAGCTCTTTGATCGTTTTTAAGTCTTCACTCATGGTTTAAGTCTTGCCTTTTAACCGTTGGTAGATATTGTTCAATGGCTTTTTTGAGGTAGCGTGCGATATTATGCTTAGAATATTCTTCACGTCTGCTGGCAACATAAGACAAGTGGTCTTTAACACTATTTAGCCCTCTTAATTCTTTCAGTTCGTCATAGAGGGGGTAAACATGGACTTGCAATCCTGCCATGATTTTTGTATCATGCATTTCAAACGGACTTAGCAACATATTTTCTAGGAATAGCATGGTGTACTTGCTTTTCATTGCTTCAATAGCTAGCTTATCTTCGGTTTCTGCTTTGCGTGCTTTATCTTCTTGATAGGCGGTATCTTCTAACTTATAGCTGTTATCGTCTGCTCGACGTTTCTTTCGTAACCAGATATCCAATGTTAAACCGTCCGCATCAATCGCTCGATAGAGATAATGCCAACGCCCCTTAATTTTGATATAGGTTTCATCCATTTTCCACGAATAGAAGGACTGTTTATTTTTCTTTTTCCAGAGATGATAGAGGATTTTACTGTATTCTTGAACCCACCGATAAATCGTAGTGTGACAAACATTTATTCCACGGTCATAAAGCAATTCATGAACTTCACGATAGCTCAGATTGTAACGTAGGTAATAACCAACAGCGACAATGATGACGTCTTGTTGGAATTGTTTGCCTTTAAAATGATTCATCTCTCAAGCCTTACTAACCTTTTTTCTGCTCTTTGAGAAGCTGAAGGTCGTGCTAGTAACTACCTATTTGGTTTGATTAATTCCATCATTTATCTGGTGCTTGCCCTTCAAAAAGGCTTCTATGGTGAGGTGCTGACGACACTCTACTTTACGGCCATGCAGCCAATTGGACTTCTAGTGTGGATCTACCAAGCACAGTTCAAGAAAGAAAAGCAGGAGTTTGTCGCGCGTAAACTGGACGGCAAGGGTTGGACCAAGTATCTTTCCATTAGTGTTCTTTGGTGGTTGGTATTTGGGTTCATTTATCAGTCTATCGGAGCCAATCGTCCTTATCGCGATTCCATCACCGATGCGACCAATAGGGTTGGGCAAATCCTCATGACAGCTGTTTACCGTGAACAATGGATATTCTGGGCAGCTACCAATGTCTTTTCTATCTATCTCTGGTGGGGAGAAAGCCTGCAAATTCAAGGAAAATACCTGATTTACTTGATCAATAGTCTAGTTGGGTGGTATCAGTGGAGCAAGGCAGCAAAGAGTGCTTAAAAAAGTAAAAAAGGATCAGATGATCCTTTTTTGTGTTAGAGCAAAATGAATAATACCGTAATGATAATAGCGCTCGTTATACGAACGATGTGGTGCGAGATATGTTGAGTTTCTTTCTGTTGGCCGTTCCAGTAGGCTCCATAGCAGACGATACTCGAGCCCACAATCCATAGAAGAATGGTTGCAAGCGGAACGAAGTAAAAGATAGCTAGAGCCAGAGAGGTGATGCAGCTGCCGACCAAAATCCATTTATTTCCTAGACAGTAGTTTTTTTGTTTTATGGCTGAAAAAGCAGCAGCAAGGTGAAGCAATGAGAAGGCGAGAGCTAGTACAATTGTTAGTATTCCTAGAATCATCGAAGTTAACATAGTTGGTTCCTTTCTGAGTTACAGGATTAGTTATCAAGTGGAGTTGTAGAGGTCATCTCCATTACATCAAGGTAAAATCTCACCACTTGGCCTTCGGTATAAGATTTTCCTTTTTTTAGCCACCAAGTTAGGGTCTCGATAAAGTTCGTCACAACAAAATGTTGAAGGTAGGAGGCCGGAATGTTTGGATAGGCCTCTTGCAAGTCACCCGCTACCATGGGATAAACGTGGTGTTCGAGTTCCTTGTGTAGTTGGCGGAGGAAGTAGTCGTTTTTGGAAAAAAGAAGACTGGTGACATGGTCCTGGTTTTTTTGAAAATGTAAAAAGATATGTGCGAGGTAGTCCTCGGTAGTAAAGTGTCCTTCCCTTTCAAAGAGATGATGAAAGAGGTAGCGACAGAGCTCATCTAAAAGGAGTTCCTTACTTTCATAGTGACAGTAAAAAGTAGAACGTCCAACATCTGCTAGGTCAATGATATCCTGGACAGTAGTGGCATCATAGCCCTTATCGTTCAAAAGTTGTAAAAAAGTTTGATAGATGGCTTTTTTAGTCTTACTGACTCGACGATCTCTTTTTGACATATAGACACTTGAGACAAACTGTTCAGAACTGAACAGGGCTGACAGTTTGCTTCTATCCTTTCTTTGAATTTTATTAGATAATACAAATGAAAGAAGTATGTATATACCCATTATACCAAAGGAGGGAGAGAAATGAGTTCTAAAACATCTATCTGGTTAGCTTTTTTCTTAAATTTAAGCTATGCGATTGTTGAGTTTATCGCAGGAGGAATCTTTGGTTCGAGTGCAGTTCTTGCTGATTCTGTTCATGACTTGGGAGATGCTATGGCCATTGGTATCTCAGCCCTTTTAGAAACGATCTCCAATCGTGAAGAAGATAGGCAGTACACCTTGGGTTATAAACGTTTTAGTCTTTTAGGGGCCATGCTAACGGCTGTGATTCTTATGATAGGGTCTGTCCTAGTGATCTTGGAAAATGTCACAAAGATCGTTCACCCTCAACCCGTTAATGAAAATGGTATCCTATGGCTGGGAATCATTGCAGTGGCTATTAATGTGCTAGCTAGTCTAGTAGTCCGTAAAGGAAAGACAAAGAACGAGTCAATTCTTAGCTTGCATTTTTTGGAAGACACTCTTGGTTGGTTGGCCGTCATCCTAATGGCGATTATCCTCCGATTTACAGATTGGTATATCCTCGATCCGCTTTTATCGCTGGTTATTTCTATCTTTATTCTGTCGAAAGCCATTCCTCGCTTTTGGAGCGCACTGAAGATTTTCCTAGATGCTGTGCCAGAAGGAGTCGAGACAAGTGATTTGGAGAAGGATTTAGAGGCTCTACCCAATGTCAACAGTGTCAATCAACTTAGCATTTGGTCCATGGACGGTCTGGAGAATAATGCTATTGTTCACATTTGTATCAAGGACTGGGAACAGATGATGGAGACCAAAGAAGTGGTGCGTCAATGTTTAAAAGAAAGAGGCGTGCAGAATATCACTATTGAAGTGGACAGCAGTCAAAGCAATCATGCGCAACATAGGCGGAGGGTGAGAACCATAGAGCAGAAGCATGGGCATCATCATTAGAAAAACGATCTCGCTAGAGGTCGTTTTGTTATCCTATTCATTCCTCGTACTTTCTCTCAAAGTCAGTCTGGTTCCCAGCATGGTTAGGCTAGGTATTTTGCGACCGTGGAGAACTTCCTTGTTAAGAATATCCATACCTGCTCGGCCCATTTCTTCGGTATAGACGGTAATGCTAGAAAGAGGAGGATAGACCTGCTTGGTCAGGCTAGTGTCGTTAAAAGAAATGAGGCTGACGCGGTCTGGTAGGCTGATTCCAGCTTCTTGGAGAGCACGAAGGGCACCGATGGCTAAACTATCGCTGGCAGCGAAAAAGGCTGGTGGGAGTTGTTCTCCTAGCTTGTGAATGGCCTCCTTCATCAAGTCATAGCCAGATTGGGCAGTAAAGCTCCCCTGAAAGACCAGTTCTCCATGGTAGATTCCATTTGCTTGGGTAATGTCTTTGAAATTTTCTAGTCGCTTATCCTGGATGATTTCTTCCTGGTCGGTTGTTTCTTCAAGACCTGTGAGAATTCCGATACGGTTCATACCTTGGCTGAGGAAATGGTCTACAACTTGTTTCACAGCAGTGTAAAAGTCCGTAATAATACAGGTGTGTCCCAACGAGAGGGTATCACTGTCTATAAAGACTAAAGGTTTTTGGTATTCTTCAAAGGCAGAGATCTGTGATCGACTGAACTTTCCAATACAGAGTATCCCGATTACTTCCTCGCTCAGTGTAAAAGGATGGTCGTTAAAATAGCGCAAGATATCATAGTCCAACTCTTGGGCTCTTTTTTCAATACCGAGACGAATCTGGTAGTAGTAGAGGTCGTCCAACTCCCCTTGTTCGCTGACCCATTGGATAATGGCAATTTTTTGCTTGGGCTTATGGGATTCGCCTGTCTTGAGGTGCTTGGTATAGCCCAGTTCTTCAGCGACAGTTAAAATACGGTGTCTGGTTTCTTCTGTAACAGATAGACTCTGGTCGCGATTGAGGACACGAGATACGGTCGCGATAGAGACAGAGGCTAGCTGTGCGATGTCTTTTAAGGTAGCCATAAATCCTCCTCCTTTTAGGTTAGTATATCATATTTTTCTGCTTTTTACTGATAGTTTAGTAAAAGTTCAGTAAAAAGGATTGACCTTGGTAAATCCCTTAGATACAATAGAAGAAAACGATTACACGTTAAGATGACTTAACGACAGTCAAAGGAGAATTCATATGACACAACATCTTACTACTGAAGCCCTTCGCAAAGACTTTCTTGCCGTTTTTGGTCAAGAAGCAGACCAAACTTTCTTTTCACCAGGTCGTATCAATCTGATTGGTGAACACACAGACTACAACGGTGGGCACGTTTTTCCGGCGGCTATTTCTTTGGGGACTTATGGGGCGGCTCGCAAGCGTGACGACCAAGTCTTGCGTTTTTACTCAGCCAACTTTGAGGACAAGGGCATTATAGAAGTTCCTCTAGCTGACCTCAAATTTGAAAAAGAGCACAGCTGGACCAACTATCCAAAAGGGGTTCTTCATTTCTTGCAAGAAGCTGGACACGTGATTGACAAAGGGTTTGATTTTTATGTTTATGGGAATATCCCAAATGGAGCTGGCTTGTCATCATCAGCATCTTTGGAACTCTTGACTGGTGTTGTGGCAGAGCATCTCTTTGATTTAAAACTAGACCGTTTGGATTTGGTTAAAATCGGAAAACAAACAGAAAACAACTTTATTGGAGTCAACTCTGGTATCATGGACCAGTTTGCCATCGGTATGGGTGCAGACCAACGTGCTATTTACCTAGATACCAACACTCTAGAATACGACTTGGTGCCGCTTGATTTGAAAGACAATGTCGTTGTCATCATGAACACCAACAAACGCCGTGAACTGGCGGACTCTAAATACAATGAACGCCGTGCTGAGTGCGAAAAAGCTGTTGAAGAACTGAACCGTAAGCTATCTATCGCAACCTTGGGTGAGTTGGACGAGTGGTCCTTTGACGAGTATAGCTATCTAATAGAGGACGAAAATCGTCTCAAACGGGCTCGCCATGCTGTTTTGGAAAATCAGCGCACTTTGCAAGCGAGGGCCGCTTTGCAGGCAGGTGATCTTGAAAAGTTTGGCCGTCTCATGAATGCGTCTCATGTTTCATTGGAGCATGACTATGAAGTGACTGGTCTAGAGCTGGACACCTTGGTTCACACGGCCTGGGAGCAAGAAGTTGTTCTGGGGGCTCGTATGACCGGAGCTGGCTTCGGTGGTTGCGCCATTGCTTTAGTTGCTAAGGATGCGGTGGATTCTTTCAAAGAAGCAGTTGGCAAACGCTATGAGGAAGTAGTTGGATACGCTCCAAGCTTCTATATCGCTGAAGTTGCATCGGGGACACGAGTTTTAGACTAGGAGAGAAGTAAATGGACGCTGTAATATTTGATTTAGATGGCTTATTAGCTGATACTGAGATCATTTCTCTAAAAGTTTATCAAGAATTGCTTAAAGATTTTGGAATTCCTTTTACAGAAGAAACATATTCTAGAGAATACAGTGGACATAGGGAAGAGGAGAATGTTCAACGATTTTTAGATACCTATGATTTACCTTGGAACTTTGACCAAACCTTGGAAAAAGTTTATGAACTGGAAGCTCGAATATTAGACAAAGGTGTAAATTTAAAAAAAGGTGCTAAAAATTTGCTTGCTTTTTTGAAAAGAGAAGGTATTCCAATCGCTCTAGCAACTTCAAGTGTTGAATCTAGAGCTAGAATGATCTTGGATAGTAATGGTATACTGTCCCTATTTGACCATCTAGTTTTTGCAAAAGATGTAAAGCGAAGCAAACCTTACCCTGATATATTTTTAAAGGCCTGTAGTGATTTGAATGTTTTACCAGAGAATTGCTTAGTATTAGAGGATAGTGAAGCAGGGATTGCAGCAGCGTATAGAGCTGGGATACCAGTTATTTGTATTCCAGACTTAAAAATGCCAGCACAGTCTTTCTTAAATAAAACAGAACAAGTTTTTCAAGATTTAGATGCTGTCAGAGACTATTTAGAAAGTAGGAAGGAGAATCAATGAGTCAGGGAGTTCTAGATGCATTTATCACAGAAGTCATTGCAGAAAGTACCTTTGAGGAAATAGATCGAATCTACCTGATCAATCGTGTTCTGGCACGAGTGGGAGATGGTGTTTTGGAAGTTGAGACTGATCTGGATAAATTGATTGACCTCAAGGACCAGCTGGTTGAGGAGGCAGTTAGATTAGAGACGATTGAGGATAGACAGACTGCGCGTGAAATCCTTGGTGCTGAGCTTATGAACTTCATCACACCAGCCCCTAGCCAGCTCAATCGGGACTTCTGGACGACTTATGCTTTTAATCCTGAGCAAGCTGTGGCTGATTTTTACCAGCTTAGTCAAAAGAATGACTATATCAAGGTCAAGGCTATTGCTAAAAACATTGCATTCAAAGCACCGACCGCTTATGGAGATTTGGAAATCACCATCAATCTCTCTAAGCCAGAAAAGGATCCCAAGGAAATTGCAGCAGCTAAAAAGGCAAAGAATAGCAATTATCCAGCCTGCCAGCTCTGCATGGAAAATGAAGGTTACCAGGGTCGCTTGGATCACCCAGCCAGAGCCAATCATCGCATTATTCGATTTGACTTGGCTGGACAGGAGTGGGGCTTCCAGTATTCGCCCTATGCCTACTTTAATGAGCATTGCATCTTTCTGCACAGCCAGCACCTTCCTATGGCGATTAGCCGGCTGACCTTTGAGCGCTTGTTGGACATCGTTGAGACCTTTCCAGGCTATTTCGCTGGCTCAAATGCCGACCTGCCTATTGTTGGCGGCTCTATCCTGACTCACGACCACTATCAGGGCGGACGTCATACCTTCCCTATGGAAATAGCAGAGATGGATTGCAGCTTTACTTTTAGAGGATTTGAAGAAGTAGAGGCAGGCATAGTCAAGTGGCCCATGTCCGTCATTCGGCTGAAATCTGAGAAGAAGGAATTGTTGATTGAGTTGGCTGACAAGATCCTGCAAGCTTGGCGCACTTATTCTGACCCAAGTGTGCAGGTGTTGGCAGAGTCTGAGGGTGAGCCTCACCATACCATCACACCGATTGCCCGCAGGAAAGATGGATCTTTTGAGCTAGACTTGGTCTTGCGGGACAATCAAACGTCGCCAGAACACCCAGACGGCATTTACCATCCTCATAGGGATGTGCAGCATATTAAGAAAGAAAATATCGGTCTGATTGAGGTGATGGGGCTGGCTATTCTGCCGCCTCGGCTCAAGGAAGAACTCAAACAGGTAGAACTTTTCCTACTAGGAGAAAACTGTCAGGTTGTTGCCTATCATCAGGAGTGGGCCAATCAACTCAAAGACCAGAATCCAGATGTTACCGCTGAGACGGTGGAAGGAGTAGTTCAGGCATCGGTTGGGCAAATTTTCAGCCGTGTATTGGAGGATGCTGGAGTTTATAAGCGAACAGAGGAAGGGCAGGAGGCTTTCATGCGCTTCGTCCAATCCGTTGGCATCCAGCCTTAGGAAATGTGTTATAATGAATCTAGCGTAACAGGGAAAGGAAGTTTTATGGCAATTTTAGTATTAGGTGGTGCTGGCTATATCGGCTCGCACATGGTTGACCGTTTGATAACAGCAGATAAGGAAGAAGTAGTCGTTGTTGATAATTTGGTGACTGGCCACCGGGCAGCCGTCCATCCGCAAGCAGTCTTTTATGAGGGGGATTTGGCGGATAAGGACTTTATGCGTGATGTCTTTGCCAAACATCCATCTATCGATGCAGTCATTCACTTTGCTGCCTTTTCACTGGTTGCTGAGTCTATGGTAGATCCACTCAAGTATTTTGACAATAACACAGCCGGCATGGTTTCCCTTTTAGAGGTCATGCAGGAATGCGGCGTTAAAAACATTGTCTTTTCTTCGACTGCTGCGACTTATGGCATTCCTGAGGAAATTCCGATACTGGAAACAACTCCGCAAAAGCCGATCAATCCTTATGGTGAGAGCAAGCTTATGATGGAGACCATTATGCGCTGGGCAGACCAGGCCTACGGCATCAAGTTTGTAGCCCTGCGTTATTTCAATGTGGCCGGTGCTAAGCCAGACGGGTCTATCGGAGAGGATCACGGTCCAGAGACACATCTCCTTCCTATTGTGCTTCAGGTGGCTCAGGGGAAACGTGAGAAGATTGCTGTTTTTGGCGATGATTACGATACTCCGGACGGGACCAATGTACGCGATTATGTCCATCCTTTCGACTTGGCTGACGCCCATATTTTGGCTGTTGATTACCTGCGAGCAGATCAACCATCAGATGCTTTTAACCTTGGCTCTTCGACTGGTTTTTCCAACCTGCAGATTGTAGAAGCAGCACGAAAGGTGACCGGACATCCTATTCCTTTGGAAATAGCAGAGCGGCGCCCAGGGGATCCAGATACGTTGATTGCTTCCTCTGAAAAAGCAAGAAAAGTTCTAGGCTGGCAGCCGAAATTTGATAATATCGAAACCATCATCGAAACCGCTTGGAAATGGCATTCCAGCCATCCAAATGGCTATGATGATAGAGTTTAATAGTCTCTATAGTAAACCAGTAGGATCTACTGGTTTTTTGTTTAAATCAAATCTTAAACTAGAAGAAATTAGAAGGCCACTTCACAGTTTGCCCTACTGAAGGCCTGTAATTTTTATGGTATAATGGGTTCATTATAATTTGAAGAGTTCTGGTTGACTCTTATAAAAAAGAATAGGAAATAATATGCACACGATTCTTGCCTTGTATGTCACCTTGATGCCGGTCATTCTGGCTGGAGTTCTGAATATGATCTTTTGCAGGTCTTCACTGCTAGAGGCGGCTTATCGACCAATGGATGCTGGGCTGATTTTAAAGGATGGGAAGAGGCTTTTTGGAGCTAACAAGACTTGGAAAGGTTTCTTTGGCATGATTGTCTGGGGAGCCTTGGCGCAGATTCTCTGGGGCTTGCTTTTGAAGAGTATTTCTACCCTAGAGAAGCTGCACTTGGTCTATGCCTTCTACGAAAATACAGTTCTCTTTAATCTGGTGCTTGGGGCTCTTTTGGGGCTGGCTTATGTTTTGTTTGAGCTGCCCAATAGCTTTATCAAGCGCCGTTTGGAAATCAGAGAGGGCAAGACGGCGGAGAATGGCTGGAAATGGACTTTTATCTGGATAGACCAGATTGATTCTTTGATTGGCTGTATTATTTTCTTGCTTTTCTATATCCCTCTGTCTTGGCAGCAGATGCTGGGCATACTCATCCTAGGGGCGGGTACGCATCTGGGGGTTAATCGTCTGCTCTACTGGGCTAAGCTTAGAAAAAATCGTATGTGAGATGGGAGTTTTTGATGAAAGAACTATGGCTGGAAAAAGAGCCTTCGGACGTCTATGGTGGTAAAATCAATCAGTTAATCAACCTCTGTCAACTGGGGCTTTCGGTTCCTAAGGGTTTGATTTTGCCTGCGGATCAAGTAATGGATTGGCTAAGAGCAGCTCTTCCAGAATACTCAAAAGAGGGACTTAAAGAACTCATCGAACTGGGCAAGGAGGAAATTGCGGAGCGTTTGCAGCAATATCCCTTGGAGTCAGCTTGGCTACAGGAGTTAGCAGCTTTTTGTCAGGAAAATCAAGCTTATATCGTTCGCAGCAGTGCCCTTTTAGAAGACGGACAGAACATGTCATTTGCCGGTCAATATGACTCGATTGGCGACTGCCGGACACTGTCAGAAATTGAGCAGGGCATTCGTTCTTGTCTGCTTTCCCTCTTTAATCCAGAAGCCTTGGCCTACTGGCAGCGTCAGGGTCTGGCTGAGCAGGATTTTGCCATGGCAGTACTGATTCAGGAGCAGATAGAGCCTGACTTCAGCGGTGTCTGCTTTTCCCTAGACGTGGGGACCAATCAGGACCAGACCATGCTGCTTGAGTATGTAAAAGGCTCAGCTGAGAGCTTGGTTAGCGGTCAAGTTAATCCTGTGCAGCTGACTCTTGCTTGGTACAAGCCAGACTGGCTTCAGTTTGAAAAGACTGAAATCCCTCTGGCAGTCTTGCAGAAGCTGCATGCGCAGGTATTGGAGATTGTGGCCTATTTTGGTCGGCCGATGGATATTGAGTGGTGTGCCGTACAAGAGCAAATCTATCTACTGCAGGCTCGGCCTATCACGACAATACCAACTAAAATCGACAGTGGCCGCTGGACGACGGCAAATTTTCGGGATGGAGGCGTGGCGGCTCAGCCCTGTCCAAACCTGATGTGGAGCCTTTACCGCCATTCTTGGCAAGAGGCACTCTCCAGCTTTTTGCTGGCAATTGGCTTAGAGCCTGATGGTGTGATGCCGCCGCTGATGCGCCTGCATTATGCTCGGCCTTTCTGGAACTTAGGAGTGGTCAAGCAAGGCATGGAGCAGATTCCTGGCTATATTGAGCGAGACTTTGATGATGAGCTGGGAGTTAATAAAGACTACCAAGGTCAAGGTTTTACCAGTAAATTAAGTCCAGCCTTGCTCTTGAATTTCCTGCGGGTAGCTTTGAAAACTCAAAAAGTAACTAAAACCTTTCTGCATCAGGCGCCAGAGAAGCTGCAAGAGCTGCGTCAGCAATTTACCCGCCTGAATCAAGAAATCAAAGAACTGAACGACCAAAGCCCGCTGCAGCAAGTCGAGAATCTTTGGCAGTTAGTGCTAAATCAGGCTTATTTAAACAGTGAAGGAACTTATTTCTGGCAAGCCTACATCAATACGGTCCAGCTGTCTATGAAAAAGACCAGTCTGCTCAAATGGCTGACGGTTGATGAATTTTTCCAATTGATAGCTAAGTTAGGAAATGTTTCGCACACCAAGCCTTTAGCTAGGATGCTGGAAGCTGCGGATTTTGTTTTGGCAGACGAGAAGCTGACAGACGATTGGTTGAAGCTATCGGTGGAAGAGTTGCAGGAACTGGCTGCACAATATCCTGAACGAGCAGATTTCATCAAGATTCAGGATTTTCAAAAGGATTTTGGCTATCACTCGGCTCGGGAGCTGGACTTGCGAGTAGCGAGTTATGAAGAAGATGCTCATCAGGTTCTGACAGCGGTCCAGCAGTTGGTTGCTGATTCAGCTTACTATCAAGCAGCCAAAGCTTCGCTCAGTCCTGTCTCTGAGTCAGAGCTGGATCTTGCCCATCTATCTCGAGCCAAGAAGAAAAAGATAGAAAAAATCAGTCAAGACCTGCGTAACTTGCTCTGGTGGCGGGAGGAGTTCAAGGATATTTCCACGCGCTATTACCACCTCATTCGTCAGATTAGCCTCAAACTCGGCCGAGCCTACGAAAAGCGAGGCTTTCTGAAAAATGAACAAGACATTTTTTACATTAAGAAAGAAAGTCTGACTGCCTTTATGGAAGGGCAAAAGACTGCTGACCAGCTCCAAGAAGAAGTGGCTGATAATCGGCATTATTGCCAGGCCTATCGGAATTTTGAGCCAGTTGGTGATTTGACTGATAAAGAGATGAGTTTGGAAGAAGCGGCCCATGATAGTCAAGCTCTGCTGACGGGAATGCCAGCCAGCAGCGGTCAGGTGACCGGTCGGGTTCGGGTCCTCTTGGATTTGGCTGATACTGAGACGATTGAGCCGGGAGAAATCCTTGTCACTCGCTATACAGATACGGGTTGGAGCTATGTTTTCGGTATTCTGGGCGGTCTTGTGACAGAGTACGGTGGAGTTCTCTGCCATGCCTCCATTGTCGCTCGGGAATGCGGGATTCCAGCTCTGGTCTGCGCCAAGAATGCAACTCAGCTGCTAGAAACTGGCATGCTGGTAACCTTAGATGGAAGAAGAGGAGAAATAAGAATTCATGAAGAAGAATGAACCTTTGTTTATCGGTGAATACGATAAATCTGTTATCCTGACCTATATGGGCGCTGCTTTTGCACTGTTGGCAGTCTATGCCATCATTCATTCCCAGCTGCGTCTGGCCATGATGGCCTTTATCGTTAGCGGTATCTGTGACCTCTTTGATGGTGTGGTGGCGCGGCGGATGAAGCGGACTGAAAGCCAGAAGCGCTTCGGCATTGAGATTGATTCGCTCTGTGACATGATTAGTTTTGCGGCTCTTCCGGCTGTGCTCCTCATGACTCAGTTGCCCTTGGGAGTGGCCAATATCATCTTGGCTGTCCTCTATGTCTTGGCTGCGGTCACACGCTTGGCGCATTTTAACCGCTTGGCCAAGCATGATGAAGGATCTGGCTCTTATTTTATCGGCTTGCCCGTGACTTACAGCGCCCTATTTTTCCCTCTGACCTATCTGGTCTGTCAATGGCTGGCGCCTGGTTTCTTTGCCTGGGTGTGGCTTGGTTTGTCTCTTTTGTTGACCTTCCTATTTGTCTACAACTGCCGTATTCCCAAGCCCAATAAGCTGGCCTATCTGATCTTTGCGATTCTGGCTGTTGCAAGTCTGATTGGTCTGGGGGTTCTCCCGCATGGTTAAGGTCTATCTGAGAAGGACTGACCAAGTAGTGGAACCGACAGAATACAAGGCGGGTCTGTTAGACAAGCTTTATGGTACTGCTTGGGGCCGCTTCCTATTGCCTATCTTCGCCCGACCTAGTCTGTCTTATCTTCTAACCTTGAAAGACTATTCTGCTTTTTCTCGCAAGAAAATAGCAGCTTTTGTGGAAAATTATCAGCTGGATCTGGATGACTATGAAGATGGCCCCTATTCTAGCTTTGCGGCTTTTTTTCAGCGGAAAATCAAGCCTGGTCTGCGTCCAGTCTGTCCTGACCGTCAAGTACTGGCAGTGGCAGATGCCAAGCTAGAAGTTTTTACCATCAGTCAGGACTTACAGTTGATGATTAAAGGGCAGATGTATAGTCTAGCTGACTTACTGTTGGATGAAGAATTGGCTCAGTTGTTCAGTGGCGGAACAGCGCTGGTCTATCGTTTGGGAGTGGAAGACCTGCACCGCTATTTGGCAGCTGAATCCGGCAGCATTATCCAAAGACGAAAAATCAAAGGCCGCCTGCATACGGTCAGGCAGGTAGCCCAGAAGCGGCGTTTGATTTACAAAGAAAATAAAAGAGAATACTGTCTTTTAGATACCGACCTAGGACCTATCCTGCAGATGGAAGTAGGGGCTCTCTTGGTCGGAAGAATATACAATCACAGTGAGGACCGTTTGGTCAGGGGACAGGAGAAGGGCTGCTTTGGTCTGGGTGGCTCAACAATTCTTGTCCTCTATCCAGCAGGTACGATTCGCTTGGATCAGGATATCCTGACTTACTCAGACCTCGGAATAGAAACCCAGATTCAAATGGGGGAAAAGATTGGAGAAAAGCTATGTTTAAACGATTAGCTGTTTATTATAAGGAAATGTTTCCTTTGCTACCGCGCTTTTTTGTGGCTGCCATCATGTTTTTTGAGATTTATTTTGTCCTTCTGCTCAATGATGGAGTAACCAAGTTTCGCTTTGACCATCAGGAGTTGATTGGTATTTTTACCATTTTTGTCTTTCTGATGATTCTGCGGATTGCGGATGATTTCAAAGACTACGAGACCGACAGACGGCTCTTTCCTCATCGGGCTCTGCCATCTGGTCGGGTTAAAAAGAAGGACTTGGCTATTGCCCTCAGCTTTATCGTAGCGGTGTCTGTACTTCTCAATATCCTCTTTATGAACAATGTTGGCTGGTTCCTCTTCCTCTATATCTACGGAACTCTCATGTCCTTCTGGTTCTTCAAGCGTGACAAGATTCAAAATTCCCTGCCACTGGCTCTAGTAACTCATAATCCGGTCATGATGATTTTGAATCTCTATACCATCTCCTTCGTCTGCTATAAGTATAATCTGCCTCTCTTGTCCCTGCCAACCGTTTTGCTTGCCTTTACTATGTATTTCCCAAGTCTAATCTGGGAAGTCTGCCGCAAGATTCGGGCGCCAAAAGACGAGACAGAGTATGTGACCTATTCTAAGCTTTTTGGCTACAAAAAAGCCACTCGCTTTATCGAGGTGGTGACTCTGCTGGATATCTTGACCAATTTCGCTCTCCTCTGGAATATTTCCCATGTCGGAGTGCTAGTCTTGGTGCTGAATGTCATCTGGATGACCGTCCAGTTTGAGCAGTTTATCAAGGATCCAACTCGCTTTAATATACGGGAGCGGGTGGAGCGTTATACTTATATTACGGAGACGACCATGGTTCTGTCCGTTGCTGTTTATCTCTTGATGGGGGTACTTTGATGAAAAGAATCAAGCAGACAGGGCTTGACCAGGTCGGAGGCAAGGCCTATCATTTGCTGAAAATGCAGGCTGCTGGTTTGCCGGTTCCTGACTTTGCGGTGTTTGCTTTTGACTTTTTTCAAGAATCTGCCAGCTCTGCTGACTTAGAGCGGATGGAAGTAGCCTATCGGTCTGGAGAATTGAACTTGTCCCAGCTCAGTCAGCAGCTGCAGGACTGGGCCAGAGAGCAGTTTGCGC
The DNA here is from genome assembly GCF_030439935.1 of Streptococcus sp. SG1. Taxonomy (NCBI): domain Bacteria; kingdom Bacillati; phylum Bacillota; class Bacilli; order Lactobacillales; family Streptococcaceae; genus Streptococcus; species Streptococcus sp. SG1. The sequence continues at coordinate 70,866 of NZ_JAQFJC010000010.1, forward strand.
AGGAAGATCTGACAGCAGCAGAAAACTGGATTCGGCAGGAATTTTCTCAGAAAGACTGTCGCTTCGCAGTCCGCTCATCTGCTACCATTGAGGATGGGAAGGCTTCATCCTTTGCCGGTCAGTTTGAGAGCCAGCTCAATGTGAAGCCAGATGGACTTAAAGAAGCTATCCAAGCGACCTTGCTCTCTCTTTATCAGGAGTCGGCTCTTAGTTATCTATTTGAGCAAGGACTATCGTTGAAGCAAGCGCAGATGATTTGCCTTGTTCAAGTTATGCAGGAGGGAGACTTGTCTGGGATTTACTTTACAGCTAATCCCAAGGGCATTCTGAACGAGCACATCATTGTCATCGGTCGGGGCTTGGGCAATAAGGTTGTCGAGGATAAGATTCCTACGACAATGGTGACCCTCCATCCCAAGGACCAGCTCTTTTATACAGAGCAGACGGAGAACTCACCAGACTTATCACAGCAACAACTTGTGGAGTTACAAGCCTTGGCTAGTCAGGTGAGTCAGCTTTTTGGATCTTATATGGATATGGAGTTTACCTTCGCCAATGGTCAGCTCTATCTTCTGCAGGCACGACCTATTACCACCTTGCCAGAGGGACAGCAAATTATTCTGGATAATAGCAATATTGTCGAGAGCTATCCGGGCGTTTCCAGTCCTCTGACTATTAGCTTTATTCAAGAGGCTTATGCCAGCATTTTCCGAAGTCTGGCTCAACGCTTGGTTGGCAAGGATGCCCCTGAGTTGGCTACCTATGAAGCCACCTTTCAAAATATGCTGCAGCCGGTCAACAGCCGAGTTTATTACCAGATTCAGAGCTGGTATCAGCTCTTGCATCTTTTGCCTTTTTCGAAGAAAATCATTCCTATCTGGCAGGATATGCTGGGAGTGAGAGAGACAGAGGTGCCTCAGATGCCGGTGCACCTGTCCGCTTTCAAACGCCTGCAAATCATGCTCCGCATTATTCGAGAGTTTTGGACGGCACCCAAGCAAATGCGACAATTGGAAGAGCAGTTTGCCCAGATTCAGCGCGAATACGAAGCGAACTTTTCTCCCGACGCAGATACAGAGACCTTGATTGGCTTGGTCAGCAAGCTAAAAGAGGATATTTTGGCTCACTGGGACATTACCCTGGTCAATGATCTCTATGCTTTTGTCTATACCGGACTCCTGAAGAAGTCGCGTCGTGGCGAGGCTGTTCAGGCTGAGATTGCGGGAATTGAGCAAATTGAAAGTATGAGGCCGGCTTTGGCTCTTCAGGCTTTAACAGCTCAGCTGAAAGCAGAAGAAAATGCAGAGATTAGACAGGCTATGGAAACTGAAAGCCCAGCAGTCTTTCTAAGTCGCCGGCATCCTTTGGTCAAAGAAATAGTCCATTTTATCCATGAATTTGGTGATCGGGCTCCGGAAGAGTTGAAGTTAGAAACACCAACCTTCCGAACGCACCCAGAGCGTCTGATCAAGCTCCTGCTGCAAATGTGCCAGCAAGAGGAGAAGAAGTTGGCCCCTCAGAAACTTGAAGAAGAGGTGCAAAAATCAGGCTGGTGGACGAATTTTCTTCGCAAGCGAGCCATGACTGGTGTTAAATATCGGGAAAGCTCACGCTTAAACCGCACACGGATCTATGGCATGATGCGGCAGATTTTCCGAACACTTGGGCAGCAATTAAACGAGCAAGGGCTGCTGGATTCGGCAGATGATGTTTTTTACCTGACAAAGGAAGAATTGTTTGAGCTGACTAGAACGCCTAGAGATGTTAGCGGCTTGATAGCCGAGCGTCGGGAGAAGTTGGAGGCTGATAAAGAACTGCCAACCTTTAGTCGATATGTTTTTGCTGGACCGGTCTTTGAGAAATATCTGAAACCGCAAAACCGCACTAGCAGTCATAATACGGGTAATCAAGCCTTACAAGGGATTGGCTGTTCACCTGGTTTCGTTAAGGCTCAGGTTCTGGTCGTAGAAGATGTGCAGGAGATTGAATCTGCACAGGACCGGATTATCGTGACCAAGATGACCGATCCGGGCTGGGTTTATCTTCTGACTCAAGCCAAGGGTGTCATTGCAGAGCAGGGGTCTTTGCTCTCTCACACAGCTATTATTTCCCGCGAGTTGGGTATTCCTTCTATTGTCAATGTTAGAGGAGCTTGCAGTCTCTTGCAAAATGGCGACTGGATTGAGATGGATGGCCTTACTGGCAAGATTCGACTAGTCAAGGAGGAAGACCATGCTTGAAATTAAACCAGTCAAACCTAATACGACAGAGCTGGCCGATTTTCTAGCCCTGCCCAAGCAGATTTACCAGCCAGATCACCTCATGCAGTCGGAAGAGGAAGAACTGGCTTTAATTGAAGGCAGTCACCCGCTGAGTTCTGGCCTAGATACCTATGCCTTTATTGGCTATGAGGAGAGCCAGCCTTGTATTCGCGGACTTCTGACCTTCTATCCAGATGATGAGGCTGCTTACTTGGGATTTTTCGAGTCGATCAATGACCAGAAGGTTGCATCTGCTTTTATCGAGCATTTAGCAGGTTTTGCCCGCAGTCTCGGAGCTATTAAGATAATCGGTCCCGTACAGGCAAGTTTTTGGCTAGGCTATCGAATGCAGCTGACTGGAACAGAGGAGCTCCCTTTTACAGGGGAGCCTCATAATCCAGCCTATTATCCTGAGCTGTGGCAGGCAGCTGGTTTTGAGCTCAAGGAGCGCTATCTGTCCAATTTTTATCCCAAGGTCAGCAATCAAACTCATCAGGATAAGCTGGCTCATCGCTTTGAGTCTTTTGAAGAAGCGGGTTTCACCATTTGCTCTCCCGAAAAGAAGGATTGGGAAGAAGCTTCGCTGCAGGTTTTTGAGCTCCTCAATCGCCTCTATCAAGATTTTCCAATTTATCGGTCTATTTCCAGTCAGCAGTTCAGTCAGATTTTTCAAAAATACCAGTATATTCTTGATTTTTCTATGGTTAAGCTGGCCTATAAGGAGGGCAAGCTAGTTGGTTTTCTGATTGCCATGCCGGACTACGGATCTCTGGTTTATCAAAAGCTGACTCCTTTTAACCTAGCCAAGCTTTTCTGGACCAAGCGTTTTCCCAAACGTTATACGATTATGTATCTAGGAGTAGATGAGCAATTCTTGGGATTAGGCTCTGCCTTGGCCTATCCGATTTTTAAAGAAGCGCAGAAGCGACAAGCTTCAGCTATTGGTGCCCTGATTCATCAAAAAACCGTCACGCGGCACTATGCAGCAGAATTGCAAGGAGACAAGCATGAGTATGGTCTCTTTGAATTAAGATTGTATTCGTAGTTACTAAAGCATATTTACAAAAGCAAGTTTTCTGAGAGGAAACTTGCTTTTTATTTCAAAAGATAAAAATGAATAATATGTTTGGTTGAAAAAGAAGTAAATTTCAGTATTAAAAGATATATTTTTAAGCAAAGAAATTGTCTTTTTGAAAAAAATCCAGTAAAATTTTAAGAGATTATTATATTATGAAAAGGGAATTATTATGGAAAAAAGAATCACTGGTGATAGGTTCCAGCGCTATTCTTTAAGAAAGTTATCAGTAGGATTGGTTTCCGCTACTATCGGAAGCTTCTTTTTTAGTACGGCGATAGCAGGAAATGTAAGTACGATTGAGGCTGCAGAAGTATCAGCTAGACAAACTATTCCTGTTCAATATCACTACGTAGTAGAGTCTGAACTGACTGAGGCTGAAAAGAATGCGGTCGTTAAGGAGCTTCCAAAATTTGTAGAAGAAAACTCTGACGCTTATTATTTAGTATATCGTCCAAAAACTCAGGGGCTGTTGGAAAATAATCTGCCGAGGACGGGATACTCAAGTCTGTGGGAAGCAACTTTTACAGTTGCTGGGCTGACTTTAGCAGTCTTAGTAATTGCACGAGGTAGAAATGGTAAGCGATACCTGTCTTCTATTTTGCTGGTGACGGGTCTAGGCTCTATTCTCTTAGCTCCTTCTGTGTTTGCAGTGACCAATATTGAATTGGCAGCTTACAATCAAAGGCTGAATTTGTCAGTAGGAGATAAGCTGCCTGAGCCTTTAGAGATAACCGGTTTTGAATATGTCGGATATCTAAAAAGTGGTGAACAGGTCAAGGAGAACGCAGCAGGAAATCATCAGCTTCCTATGGCACAAAAGGACTTGTCAGCTGTTGAAGTCAATAAGCAGGCGGGCAAATCTGTGAGTTTTTCTGAGAATACAAGTACTCCCAATAAGCCAGTATCTACTGAAAAAGAGAAACTGACAGAGCAAGAAAAAGCCGTTGCTGTCAAGGAGCGCGAGTCTGATCGACGTTTTCCAGTTACTGAATTACCTGAATTGCAACTCAAGAGCCAAGACAGCACCCAAACCCAAGTTCTGCCTTATCAAACTGAGTACCAATATTCAAATGAGCTCGCAGAAGGGCAATCTCAGGTCATTCGCGCAGGTGTCGCAGGTACACGTACTGTCATCACACGAAATTATATTGCAGGTAAAGAAATTGTAAAAAGTGAAGTGGTTTCAGACCAGGTTACTGCTACGCCTATTTCGGAAATTATTTTAGTTGGAACAGCTACAGTCAAATCTGTTCCGAAAGAAGCGCCAGTTCAGGAAGTCCCAGAATTGACGACTTATGGAACTGCACCAGATACCGCACCGGTTCAAGAAGTTCCGGAGCTAACCACTTATGGCACTGCACCCGATACAGCGCCAGTACAAGAAGCTCCAGAATTGGCAGAATATGGTACAAGTTCTGATACGCCTCCAGTTCAAGAGATTCCAGAACTGACGGAATATGGGACAAATCCTGATACAGCTCCTATTCATGAGAATTCTGAGTTTGAATTGACTACAAATGATGAGGTTAGAATAGAAAAGATTGATTTTTCTATTGACGAGCAATATACAGATGAGATTCCAGAAGGAAGTCGTCAAATCGCAACTCCGGGTGTCCAAGGCGAACGGACCATCAAGACCCGCGTATACAGTTCCAACGGTCAAGTGGTTGACCGCCAAGAGTTGTCTAACGAGGAAACTCTAGCTCCCGTAACTCAAATCGTCAAAGTCGGAACTGCTAAACCAACCGTAGTACCAAACGATGCACCGAAAGTAGACGCTCTGCCAGAGTATCCACTAACTTATATTGACGAAACTCGGGTTGAGAAAATTAACTTCACAATTCGTGAAGAAGAAACGGATGAGCTTGTTCGAGATGCTCGTCAGATTGCAACTCCGGGTGTCCAAGGCGAACGTACCATCAAGACTCGTGTATACAGTTCCAATGGTCAAGTTGTTGACCGTCAAGAATTGTCTAATGAGGAAACCCTAGCTTCAGTAACGCAAATTGTCAAAGTCGGCACGGCTAAGCCAACCATGGTGCCAAATGATGCACCGAAAGCAGACGCCCTGCCAGAATATCCACTAACTTACACTGATGAAACTCGTGTAGAGAAAATAGCCTTCAACATTGAGGAGCAATATACCGATGAGCTAGTTCAAGATGCTCGTCAAATCACAACTCCGGGTGTTCAAGGCGAACGTACCATTAAGACTCGTGTCTATAGTTCCAACGGTCAGGAAATCGATCGCCAAGAATTGTCTAATGAGGAAACCTTGGCTCCTGTAACGCAAATTGTCAAAGTCGGCACGGCTAAACCAAGCATGGTGCCAAATGAAGCACCAAAAGCAGATATTCTGCCAGAATATCCGTTGACTTATACAGATGAAACGCGCGTTGAAAAAATCAACTTTAGCATTCGTGAAGAAGAAACGGATGAATTGGTTCGTGATGCTCGTCAAATTGCGACTCCAGGAGTCAAAGGTGAACGAACTATCAAGACTCGTGTCTACAGTTCTAACGGTCAAGAGGTTGATCGCCAAGAGTTGTCTAACGAGGAAACCCTAGCTCCCGTAACTCAAATCGTCAAAGTCGGCACAGCTAAGCCAAGCATGGTACCGAACGATGCGCCAAAAGCAGACACTTTGCCAGAGTATCCACTAACTTACACAGACGAAACTCGGGTTGAGAAAATCAGCTTTAGCATTCGTGAAGAAGAAACGGATGAATTGGTTCGAGATGCTCGTCAAATTGCGACTCCGGGAGTCCAAGGTGAGCGCACTATCAAGACTCGTGTCTACAGTTCTAATGGTCAAGTTGTTGACCGTCAAGAATTGTCTAATGAAGAAACTTTGGCGCCCGTAACACAAATCGTCAAAGTCGGCACAGCTAAACCAACCATGGTACCAAGTGAAGCTCCGAAAGCAGAGGTTCTTCCAGAGTATCCACTGACTTACATGGATGAAACGCGTGTAGAAAAGGTTAACTTCACCATTCGAGAAGAAGAGACAGATGAGCTTGTTCGTGATGCTCGTCAAATCGCAACTCCGGGCGTTCAGGGCGAGCGTACAATCAAGACTCGAGTCTACAGTTCTAACGGTCTGGTGGTTGACCGTCAAGAGTTGTCTAATGAGGAAACCTTGGCTCCCGTAACACAGATCGTCAAGGTCGGTACAGCTAAGCCGAGCATGATACCAAACGATGCGCCGAAAGCAGACACTTTGCCAGAATATCCACTGACTTACACAGACGAAACTAGAGTTGAAAAAATCAATTTCACCATTCGTGAAGAAGAAACGGATGAATTGGTTCGTGATGCTCGTCAAATCACAACTCCGGGTGTCCAAGGCGAACGGACGATCAAGACTCGTGTCTACAGTTCCAACGGTCAGGAAATCGACCGCCAAGAGTTGTCTAACGAGGAAACCTTGGCTCCAGTAACGCAAATCGTCAAAGTCGGCACAGCTAAGCCGAACATGGTACCGAACGATGCACCGAAAGCAGAAGCTTTAGAGGAGTTCGATTTAATTTCACTGCATAATCTCTTGGCAGAAGCAGATCAGATTAAAGCTCAGGCACGTTATTTTAACGATAGTCTGAGTCATCAAGCTAGCTATGATACTGCTTTGATGGTAGGTCAAGCTATTCTAAGCCAATCCCAAGCCAGTCAAGCAGAAGTTAACCAACTGGTGGAACAAATCAATCAAGCCAAGGCTCAGTTAAGTGGTCTTGAGGTTGTCAAAACGGCTCTTCAAAACGAGTACGATTTAAATCCAACTGTTAAAACTTCTGTTAAATATAAGAATGCGGATTCAGATAAGCAGACAGCTTATACTGACGAATTGTCCAAGGCAGAAAGTGTTCTGAACAATCAAACTGCCACTCAAGTGCAGGTCAATCAATCATTTGCTAGCCTGACAGCAGCCAAAGAAGCTCTAAATGGAGTGCCTAAAGTCAAGCCGACAGTTTCCATTTTAAGTTTGACAGAAAATGCAGATGACAAGTCGGTTACAGTCCAATATAGATTAGAAGACCAGACCCAGTCCTTCCGTTCAGCGACTGCTGAATTGTATCAGGGAGATCAGCTTGTCCGCACTCTTCCGATTACCAATTTCGCAGGAAGTCTGAAGATTGGCGACTTAGACTACTACACAGGCTATACTCTGAAAACCAAGCTGACTTATGAACTGGATAATGGCAGCTTCACAGGCCTTGAAACGGACAGTCGCAATTTTGAATTGGAATACAAGAAGATTGCCTTCCGAGATATTGATTCGGCAGAGTTTTACAGAAAAGAAAACGACCAGTTTAAGCGCGTCGTATCCATGAGCTCTATGCCTACGGATTTGTCTACCTACTTTGTCAAAGTCAAATCAAGTGAATCTAAGGAAATGCTTCTACCGGTTCACAGCATAGCGGAAAGTCATAAGGATGGCAGGGATGTTTATAAGGTGACAGTCTCTCTGCCTGAGTTAGTCCAAGAAGGTGAGACAGGCTATAAGTCTGGCTATGACTTCTATATCAGCAAGGCAACTGTTCCTAGTCAGCAAAATGTCTACACTAGCTTTGCTGGTTTGGTAGACGCTATGAAGAAAAATATGGCTGGAAACTATGTTCTGGGTGCTGATTTGGATGCGAGCGAGGTTAACCTAGCTCCTGCGGATTATGTCTACCTCAAAGGAAACTTCACAGGCAGTCTGACTGGTAGTCATGATGGCAAGCAGTACGCGATTTATAATCTAGCCAAGCCTTTATTTGAAAACCTCAAGAGTGGTTCCTCTATTTCTAATCTGAACTTGAAAGAGGCCAATATTGTAGGTACTTATGACTCAGCTGTACTAGCTCGTAGTGCTGAAAATGCTCGAATCACAGACCTTTCTGTCCAAGGTAGAGTATCAGTTGTAGGAAACGCTTCTAACGTAGCGGGACTAATTGTGAGTGCGACAAACACCCAAATTACCAATAGCTCCTTTACTGGAACTATCGTGTCAAATGATAAGCAGGGCAAGGAATACAATGTCGGTGGTTTGGTTGCCAATCTTAAGGGAGGAAACTCCTTGATTAGCCAAAGCAGGGCAGATGTGACTATTCTAGCAGGCGCTAGAGCCAACAACCAACGCTTCGGCGGTCTGGTTGGCCGTTTAGAAAACAATGCCCGCATCAGCCGTTCTTATGTGACTGGAAAGATTCAAAACTCTACTAAGAATGGTCAGATTGGTGGCGTAGTAGGTTCTAATTACTTCAATGGCTTGATTGATAATGTCATCAGTAATGTCAGCGGTACAAATGTTTACAGTATTTCTGGCGATCAGGGATATGAGAATAACCGCATCACAGAAGCTTATGCCGTTGAAGGAAATAAAACACTGGAAAATGACAAGTTTGTCACTTCAACACTGACTCTGGACCAGGCAGAAGAGAAGCTGGCTAGCTTAGACATTACAACCACGCTGGAAGACACGAATCTCAACCTTTATTCTGTCGACTACACCCAGGAAAAGAATGCCCGAGAAGATCGTCTGATAGCTTATGCTAACATGGAAAAACTCCTTCCATTCTACAATAAGGAGACCATTGTTGCCTATGGAAATAAACTTCCAGATAATCACAAGCTCAATACGGAGTACTTGCTGGATGTTGTTCCGATGAAGGGCGACCAGATTATCACTGATATCAATAGCAACAAGACCGGGATTAACCGTCTGATGCTGCACTTTGAGGATAATACGGTTGAATACCTGGATCTGACCTATAAGGGAGATTTCAAACATAAGGCCATTTCAGAGTACAATGTAAATGACTTAGATCTACTTTATACTCCAGAAGCCTTCCTATCAGACTATAGTAGAGTTCTTAATCAAGTGCTGCCAGAGTTGAACAAGGTTGTCCTTGACTCACCGGCTATGCGAACCGTTTTAGGCGTGAATGCTGACACTTCTCTGGATGATCTCTATCTGGATACGGCCTTTGACCAAGTCAAGACCAAGCTATCAGAAGAGTTACGCAAAGTTCTGGCTATGGACAAGTCTATCAATACTGAAGGCAATGTCGTGGCTGACTATGTAGCTCAGAAGATTACAGCCAATAAGGAAGCCTTCCTGCTTGGTCTGACCTATCTCAACCGCTGGTATAATATCAACTATGACAATATCAATGTCAAGGATTTGTCAGCCTATAAGTTTGACTTCTATGGAAATAATAATGCTTCAACGTTGGATACCATTATTTCACTAGGTCAGTCTGGCTTTAATAATCTTAAAGCCAAGAACAACTATATGGCTTATGATACCTCGCTCTCTGAAGCAACTGGTAAACGAGGACTCTTCAATTATCTTGAAGGCTATCGTCAGCTCTTCCTTCCATACAAGACCAATAATGAATGGCTCAAGACCAATACAAAAGCCTACATCGTTGAGGCTAAGTCGGATGTACCAGAAGCTAGACAACTTCAGGATGCAGCCGAGGGCAAGAGTAAGTATTCTGTTGGCGTTTATGACAAGATTACTGCAGATAATTGGGAACACAAGGGCATGCTTCTGCCACTCTTGACCATGACGGAGAAAGGTGTCTATGCTATCTCCAATATATCTACCCTCTCTATGGGAGCTTATGATCGCTACCGCCTTGATGCTAATGGCAGAGTTCGGACAGATGCAGAGCTAGCTGAATATGTCGAAGACCGAGTGAGAAAAACAGCTGAATACCAGCGAGATCACTATGATTTCTGGTATAAGATTCTAAGCGATGAAAGCAAGGACAAGCTCTTCCGTTCTGTTCTGGTTTACGATGGATTCTCATTGGTTGACAAGGATGGTAAAAGATATTGGGCTCCAGCTAATGACAAAAAATCACTGGCTATGCAGGAGTTCTTCGGACCAGCTGGTAAGTGGTACCCAAGCAAGGGCTACAATGCCTATGCTACAGGAAGTGTAACCCACTTTGATGCTGCTCGCTTGTTAGAAGACTATGGAAACTCTGTCTATACGCATGAGATGACCCATAATTCTGACGGTGGTATCTACTTTGAAGGTTATGGTCGTCGTGAGGGCTTGGGTGCGGAACTCTATGCTCGTGGACTCTTGCAGTCAACTCCAAGTGCAGATGAAGCTACCATTACTCTCAATACCCTCTTCAAGGTGGACAAGGACTCTAAGACGCGTCTACACACATATAACTTCAAGGAACGCGTTCAAAATGCAGAAGACCTGCAGCACTATGTCCATGGTATGTTTGACATGATCTACACGCTAGATTACCTAGAAGGTAGCTCTATGCTGAAGCAGAGCGATGATGCTAAGCTTCAGTGGTTCAGGAAGATGGAGAATTACTATATTACAGATAAGTATGGTAAAGAGACCCATGCTGGTAACCAGACGCGAAGCTTTACTGCTGAAGAAATCAAACAGTTGAAGACCTTTAACTCTCTGATTGAAAATGATGTGATCACTCGTCGGGAGAACAAGGAAAGTGGGAAATATGGTCGAAATGGCTACCTCAGTCTCAGCCTCTTCTCACCGATTTACTCAGCCTTGAGCAATCCAAATGGAGCACCTGGTGACGTTATGTTCCGTCGCACAGCCTATGAATTACTGGCAGCCAAGGGCTATCATGAAGGATTTGTCCCTTATGTTTCTGGTCAGTACTCTCAGGAAGCCTTCGATGAAGGGAAGAAAACGTGGGACGGATGGTCTGGAAGAGATGTTGGTCTCGTGACGGACCAGAAAGTCTTGGAAAATGTATTTAAAGGTGAATACACCTCTTGGGCAGCCTTCAAGAAGGCCATGTACAAGGAGCGAATTGATCAGCTGACCAAGCTGAAGCCAATTACCATTGAGTACGAGCTTAAAAATCCAAACAGTACCAAGAAAGTAACCATTCGCTCTTATGCAGAGATGCAGCAGTTGATGGACGCAGCAGTGGCAGAGGATGTACGCAACATTACCAATGCTACTAGCCGAGTCGAAGCTAGCTGGGTTAACTTGCTCAAGAAGAAGATTTACAACGCTTATCTTCGTGAGACAGACGACTTCAGACAGTCAATCTTTAATAAGTAATCATTTTAATACTAGCTAAGGAAACTTAGCTAGTATTTTTTATGTTTTTCTTGATTTTTGAGTTAGGATATGGTTAAATATTTTAAAAGAAACAATTGTTGCGCAACAAATGTATCAGAAAGGAATGTTATGCCTCCAAAAAACAAATTCACTAAAGAAGAAATCATTGAAGCTTGTCTAGATCTTGTTCGAGAAGAGGGGAAGTCGGCTGTTACGGCACGAGCTGTTGCTGCTAGATTGAAGTCTTCACCTAAGGTCATTTTTGGCCTCTTTGATAACATGGAGGAATTGAGCAAGGCCATTGTTATTGCTGCTGAGGAAACCTTTGTCAGACAAGTTGAAGTTGCTTTGCAGGAAGAAAAAGCCTTTCGAGCTGTAGGAATTGCTTATATCCGTTTTGCTGCTGAGGAGCCCCAGCTTTTCCAACTGATCTTTATGAATGAGCCTGAACGTGCAATTCATCAGTTTTCTGAATTTTTACCAATCAAAGATTACAGTTATGAAAAAATGATTTTGTCTATTCAAGAAGAATATGGACTTTCAAGACAGTTATCAGAGCAACTTTATCAACATCTATTTATTTATTCACATGGAATTGCCAGTATGACTGCTGCAGGAATCTATCGCTTTTCACCCGCAGAACTAACTTCCATGCTGACACAAGTATTCACAGCACTTATAAAGGAACTAATAGGAGGAAATCATGATTGAACTAAAGGGAGTAAGAAAGTCCTACGGAGCCAATGAGGTTTTAAAAGGTATCGATTTACGGATAGAAAAGCAAGATTATTTAGTGATTTTGGGAGCTTCTGGATCGGGTAAGTCAACCTTACTAAATATTCTTTCAGGTCTTGAAAAACCAGATCAGGGTGAAGTATTATATGATGGGGCAAATATTTCGTCTTTGAGTGAAAGTCAACTGACAAAATTTCGCAAGGATCACATCGCTTTTATATTCCAGCAATATTATTTATTGCAAGAGTTGACGGTAGAGCAGAATGTTAAAATGGGAGCTCATCTTGCAAAGAATCAAGATTACCTCCCAATTATTGAAGCAATGGGTTTAAAAGAAAAAATCCATCAATATCCCAGTGAATTATCCGGCGGTGAGCAACAGCGCGTAGCGATTGCCAGAGCCTTGGCCAAGAAGCCAAAGGTACTTTTCCTTGATGAGCCTACAGGAGCCCTTGATGAGGCGACAGGTCGTCAGATTCTCTCCTTCATTGCTCAAATGAAAAAAGAGCTTGGATTTACCCTAGTGATGGTCACTCATAATGAACATATTTCCCAGCTGGCAAATACTGTGGTGAGGGTGAATAGCGGGCAAATTCAGGACATTACGGTCAATGAAGAGCCAAAGAGAGTAGAAGAGATTGGGTGGTAGATTATGGTAGTTAGTAGCAAAGATTTACGGAAATTATCTGTTGTCTCCATTATCAGTTTTTGTGCAGTTTTGGTCTCGACTTTATTTGTCAATTTTTACCTTGATCTTCAATCTATTGAGGTTGAGACATTATCTCTACCAGTCAAGGCTTATTACGATGCGCAAGTTCTCATTGCTAAATTTGTCTCCTTGGTTAGTGGAGGAGTGCTTTCTCTCTTAGCTGTTCTTCTCTTATTCTTTTATATCAAGCAGTTTATTGATGATCATAAGGAAGAGTTAGGGATTCTCAAAGCCCTGGGCTACCAAAATGTTGAATTAGCCAAGCATCTCTGGATTTTTAGTTTCTCTGTTTTTCTAGGAGCCTTACTTGGGTTTGCTTCTTCATTCTTCTTTATGAAGGACTTTTATGATTTGCGCAATCAAAAAGATCTCTTGCCCAATATTGAAATTCATTTTCATTGGCTATTGTTCCTCGCTATGGTCATCTTGCCGACTCTCGTATTTGCTTTATTAGGAATCAGCTATGCTTTGATTAAATTGAAGCAGCCAAGCCTTTATTTGCTGAAGAGATTAGAGTTGGCACAAGTAAAGCAAAAACATCGCACGACTAAAGCAAATAAGCCTTTTTTGAAAGAGTTGGGGTCTGTTCATTTTTATAAAAGGAAATTATTGATTTTCTTTGTCGTCTTTGCAGCATTTTCTTTTGCAGCCATGATGCAGCTTTCCCTAGGAATGAAAGACTTTATAGATGGCACCATTCAAGTTATGATGATGGGAATAGGCCTTCTTTTGTCACTTTCGATTTTGCTCCTTTGTCTAGGAACTGTCGTCCAAGAAAACAAAGCTAGTTTGGCTTTTATGAAGGCTTTTGGCTATAGCAAAAAAGAATGTAGTCGCGTTATTTTTACTCGTTATCGAGTGGTGGCTTATCTTGGTTTTGTTTTGGGGACAGCTTATCAGTATGCCCTGATGAAGATACTACTTAAAGTCATTGTAAAGGATGTTCAGGGTGTGCCTGACTACGCATTTGATGTTCAGCTTTGCTTAATCGCTTTCTTAGCCTTTGTAATCTTATATGAACTTCTACTTGCCTACTATGTCAAAACTATTGAAGGCTTGACCTTAAAAGAAGTCATGCTAGCTGAATAATATAAATAATCTAGCTTTTACACTGAAAAACCCATCTGTAAAAGCTATTTTTATGCTATAATGATAAAAAAATATGAGGAGATTAAAATGAACCAAACTGTTCAATATTTACAAGAATTAACAGCGATTCCTTCCCCAACAGGCTTCACAGCCGAGGTGGCTGACTATCTGGTAAAAACTTTGGAAGGATTGGGCTATGATCCTGTACGGACTAATAAAGGTGGCGTCCATGTTGTGGTTAAGGGTGAAAATGATTCCCAGCATCGGGTAGTGACTGCTCATGTGGATACACTGGGGGCTATTGTTCGGGCTATTAAGTCTGATGGTCGTCTTAAGCTGGATCGGATTGGCGGTTTCCCTTGGAACATGATTGAAGGCGAAAACTGTCTAGTTCATGTGGCCAGCAGTGGCAAGACTATAAGTGGGACTATTTTGGTTCACCAGACTTCTTGTCATGTCTACAAGGATGCTGGGACGGTTGAACGTACCCAGGACAATATGGAAGTCCGTTTGGATGAAAAGGTGACTAATGAGAAAGAAACTCGCGATTTAGGAATCGAAGTCGGTGATTTTATTTCCTTTGACCCTCGTACCACAGTTACTGAGTCAGGCTTTATCAAGTCTCGCTTTCTGGATGATAAGGTCAGCGTAGCTATTTTGCTCAATCTTTTGCGTGTCTACAAAGAGGAAAATATCCAGCTACCAGTGACGACTCATTTTGCTTTCAGTGTCTTTGAGGAAGTTGGTCACGGGGCTAATTCCAGCCTTCCTGAGCAAGCGGTAGAGTATCTGGCTGTTGATATGGGCGCTATGGGTGACGACCAGCAGACAGATGAGTATACTGTTTCCATCTGTGTCAAGGATGCTTCAGGGCCTTATCACTATGGCTTCCGCCAACATTTGGTAAATTTGGCTAAGGAGCAAGACATTCCTTACAAACTGGACATCTATCCATTTTACGGATCAGACGCCTCTGCAGCTATGAGTGCAGGAGCAGAAGTTAAGCATGCTCTGCTAGGTGCCGGCATCGAATCCAGCCACTCTTATGAGCGGACGCATATTGATTCGGTTGTTGCGACAGAGCGTATGGTCGATGCTTATTTGAAAAGCGAGTTAGTAAAATAGACTAAAGTGGAGTCCTATGCTGAAAACTATGCTAAAGCTTCTTAAATATCTTTCATGCTTACTTCTGTTTATTCTAGTTCTTGTGTTTTTATACCATCAATACAGTTTGAACAAAGAAAAAAAGTTCCTCACCTCTAGTATCGGTCAGCGAGTAGAGGTAGACGGAAAGCAAATGAATGTCTATGTGGCTGGAAATGGACCGAAAACACTGGTCTTTCTTTCTGGTAGTGGGACAAGTTCACCTATTCTTGATTTCAAATCCCTTTATTCCAAACTTGTAAAGGACTATCGGGTAGTTGTGGTAGAGAAGTTTGGGTATGGCTTTAGCGCTGACTGGTCTAAAGATCGTGATTTGGATACTATTCTAAGCCAAACAAGGAAAGCTTTACAGAAGGTTGATGTTAAAGGACCTTATGTTCTCCTTCCACATTCTATGTCGGGACTTGAAGCCTTACATTGGTCTGCTTCTTACCCTAAGGAAGTTGAAGCGATTATTGGTTTAGATATGTCCTTTCCTCAAGCATACGATAATTATAGACCCAATCAGCTTCTATACAAGACTTTGCAACTGGCTGCTAACTTAGGTCTAAGTCGCTGGTTTTATTCTCCCGATAAAGAGATCCGTTCCCTGTCTAATGGTTCTTTGAATCCAAAGGAAAAGTCAATTTATAAAGCTTTATTCTATCGGCGTCCCATATCTAATTCCATAATGAAGGAAGCAGAAGAAGTTAAAAGTAATGCAAAACTTGTAAAGCAAGACAAAGTCCCTGCCATTCCTTATTTACTATTTGTATCCAATGGTCAAGGGACAGGTTTTGCTAGAAAGGACTGGCAAGATATGTCGAAAGACTTTGCTAAAGATCATAAAAATGTTCAGCTAAAGAGTTTTGATGTTCCGCACTATATTCATAGTTATATTCCTGATGAGCTTGTTAAGGAAATAAGAAAATTTTTGAAGTAAGTTTTGGAAAGGATATCTAGGAGATCTAATAAAAAACAGCAGGTTAAATAACCTGCTGTTCTTCTAATATTTATTTTTTAAAAAAATTTAATATAAATTTGCAGCTTGATGGGTTATAATAAATAAGACACACTAGGAATGAGATACAGAGATAGGATAGGTGTATGAGAAAACATAATAAAAAAAGAATTAATATAAAGAAACTTCTTTTCTTTAGCTTGCTTAGTTTTACAGTGGTTCTTGCCCTCTTTTTTGGAGTCAAGAGAATTTACTCATATTTTCAAGATAAGGAGTACCAGGAGAAGATTGAAGCCTTAATTTCCAAGGAAGAGAAAAATTACGCTTCAAATACTGAGAAGAAGAGTAGACAAGAGGGTAGTAACTATATTGAAAGCTTCTATCCATTGCGTGATGGTCAAGTCAATTCAATCGTCAAAGAAATGATGGATGCTGATAGTAAAACCATCAAGAATGGCCAGAAAAAAGATAGGAAGATTGATCAATTGACCTTCTATTATTCAGAAGAAAAAGATACCAGTCTAACTGATGTAAAAGAAGTTTTGGTCCATCGAAAAGATTATCAAGCAAAAAACAGGAAAATTAATCCTGCGGAAACCCGTCAAATTGCATGGAGCTATCTCGGTTCAGATGGTAATCGTTTCACCTTAGACAAGGTTTTTCAGGATGCAGAAGTTGCAAAAGAAGTCATCTTAAGTGAAATCTCTAGCCAACTTACTTTTAGACAGATAGATGAAGCGGCTCAGACAGAAGTTCTTAACAGTATGTCAGCAAGCGACTTAAGCCAGTGGAATTTCCGGTATGAGAATAGTCATTTTTCTATTAGCTTACCTAAAGAAATTCAAGGCTTGACTAGTTTAGATGTCCCTTTATCCAGCCTTTATAATCAAATCAACCCTTCTTATCTAAAAGGAGCGGACTTGGAAGCATATCAGAACTATGAATCTAAAAGACATGAGAAAATGGTTGCTCTGACTTTTGATGATGGACCGGATGCTAAAACAACACCACAAGCGTTGGATATCCTAAAGAAATACGGTGTTAAGGCTACTTTCTTTATGCTAGGTCAAAATGTAGTAAGCAATCCAGACATTGTCAAGAGAGTAAAAAATGAAGGTCATCAAATTGGAATACATACATGGGATCATCCAGTTTTAACCAAACTTCCTATGGAAACAGTCAAGAAAGAAATTTTTGATACTCAGACGGCTATATATAACGTTGTAGGGATTAAGCCAACGATTACGCGACCACCTTATGGAGCTATTAATTCTACGATTCAAAATGCGATTGACCAATCCTTCATCATGTGGAATGTGGATAGTCTAGATTGGAAGACACGGAATACTAAAGCCATTATGCAGGAGGTTTCCAAGACCCAACCAGGCTCTATCATCCTCATGCATGATATACATCAGACCAGTATTGATGCCCTTCCGAGTGTCATCCAATATCTGCAAAATAATGGCTACACTCTGGTGACAGTCGATGAGTTGCTAGGGGGTCAGTTAGAGCCACATCGTATCTATTATGGTAGAGACTAAGACAGTTCTTGGGATTAGATTTTTGAAATCATTGTTGGTAATGAGTAAAAGCAAAAAGCTTTGGAAACATTAGATTTCCAAAGCTTTTTTAGCTTAACTCGTTACATAAAGTTCTTGATTTTTTAGTACAATTTCGCGAACAGAAGCGTATTTTTTCAATGTCTTCAGCTCTTCTGGATGGCTGATGAGGGTGATAACAGAACCTTCCTTTCCCATACGTCCTGTCCGACCAGATCGGTGGGTATAGGTTTCGATGTCGCGAGGAAGCTCATAGTTTACTACGCATTCCAGAGAGTCAATATCGATGCCTCGGGCAACTAGGTCAGTGGCCAGCAAGAGAGTAATCTGATGGTCTTTAAACTTATCAAGAATCACCTTTCTGAACTTAACATTGACATCGCTGGCAAGTGAAACAGCATTGGCTTCACGATACTGGAGTTTTTCTTCAGCACTGCCCAGGTCTGACAGAGCGTTGAAGAAAACCAACCCACGGAAATCTTCAACATTGGATAATTTGCGAAGCAACTCCACTTTATCACGTTTTTCGACTTGCATGTAAAAATGCTGAATGTTGTCTAAAACGAGGTCGTCAATGCTGATTTCTAGGGTATTTTTAGCAATTTTATTATGGTCAAACTTGGCGGTAGCACTCATGTAGATCAACTGGTGGTCACGAGGTGCATAGCGAACGATTTTATCAACAAAATGATACTGAGAATCGCTGAGCAGCTGGTCAAATTCATCTAAGACGATTGTATCAATATTCATCATCTTAATTTTTTTTAGCTTGACCAACTCAAAAATTCGACCGAGAGTACCAATGATAATCTCTGGTCCTTTTTTTAGACGTTCAATCTGGCGTTTTTGACTGGATCCGGAAATAAATAGCTGAGAATTCAAACCGAGTGAGTCTGCCCAGCTTTTGCAAACTTCAAAGATTTGTCCAGCCAGTTCAGTATTAGGAGCTAAAATCAAGAGCTGTTGAGCTTTTTTTGGTGTTAGCTTAAGTAGACAGGGAAAAAGATAGGCTAAAGTTTTGCCAGTTCCCGTTGGACTGATCCCTAAAACAGATTTTCCTGATGAAATCGGCTCAAATAACTCTTCCTGTATACTTGTAAGTTCTGAAAATCCTAGGTTTTCTAACTTGTCTTGCCAAGAGTTAGGAAAATGTGTTTTAATCATAATCAACCTCAAATCTAATGCCAGCATCCTTGCGCATGGTCCACAATGTTTGGTGAACGGCAGATGCTGCTTTCAGCCATTCCTCATAAGCGGTTCTTTCTTTCCCCAGTAATACTGTCGCAAAAGCTTGAGCTTCCTCCTGCATGGTATGAGAAGCTTGCTGGATGGGAAGAATGGTTTCTTGTCCATCTAGTCCATGGAAAATAGCAGAGCTGATAAATTCAATCCCGTCTAAAGTGAGGGTTCCTTGATCAGTATATATTTCAGCAGGTAGATTGCTATTGATATTTTTTCCTGCCTGAATCCCGACTTGAAAATCAGGATAAATCAAAGATCCCACTCCATTTAAGTCAACTGAATTAGGCAATTGATAAGCACTGTATCGGGCAGATTGAGGAGAACCAAAGAGCCTAATAGCAGTGTAGACGGGATAGACACCTAGGTCCATTAAAGCTCCACCAGAAAACTTAGCAGAAAAGACATTAGGCTCCTTACCTGAAAGTAGTGCCTGCATCTTAGAAGAATATTTGGCATAGGTGAAGTGAGCTCCCCAGATAGTCTTGTCCTTGAGGAAGTCTTGAATAGTAGCGAAGGCCTTTTCATGATAGTTGCGGGCGGCTTCAAAAATATAAACCTCTTCTTGCTTAGAAAGAGCCACCAGTTCTTGCCATTCTTCAGGCAGCGACACAGCTGGTTTTTCAATAATCGCGTGTTTGCCTGCTAAAATAACTTGTTTAGCCTGCTCAAAGTGTAAGGAATTTGGACTGGCGATATAGACTACGTCAAGCGCACTATTTAAAAAATCAGTCAAATCACAAAAAAGCTCTACATTTTGGTAATCTTGGGCAAAGGCTTGAGCAGAAGTTAAGCTCCGCGAATATACAGCCTGTAACTCATAATGGCCACTGAGTTTAGCAGCCTTGATAAACTCATGGGAAATCTGTCCTGTACCAATAATACCTAATTTTAACATGCTTCCCTCCTTTAAAAATCTCTCTATTTTTTACTGATTAGCCCTTTCATTATACCATGATTTGGTGTAAAATAGATAGGATTAAAAATATTGGAGCAAGAAATGCAAAACAGACCTATTATTATTGGAGTGACCGGTGGATCAGGTGGTGGTAAAACCAGTGTCTCCAGAGCAATTTTATCTAATTTCCCAAATGAAAAGATTGCTATGATTGAGCATGATTCTTACTATAAAGACCAGTCTCATCTGACTTTTGAGGAAAGGATTAAGACCAACTATGACCATCCTTTTGCTTTCGATACAGATCTAATGATTGAACAAATCAAGGAGCTTTTGGCTGGCCGTCCAGTAGATATCCCAACCTACGATTATACGGAGCATACACGTAGTAGTAAAACCTATCGCCAGGAACCCAAAGATGTATTTATTGTAGAAGGGATCTTGGTACTTGAAGATCAGCGTTTGCGAGACTTGATGGATATCAAAATTTTTGTTGACACAGATGATGATGTTCGAATCATTCGCCGGATCAAGCGAGATATGGAAGAACGTGGTCGTAGTCTGGATAGCGTTATTGAACAATATTTGGGTGTTGTGAAACCCATGTATCATCAGTTTATTGAGCCGACTAAGCGTTATGCTGATGTTATCATTCCTGAGGGAGCTTCAAACAAAGTTGCCATTGATTTGATCACAACTAAGATTGAAAAAATCTTAAAAGAAGCTAGAAATTAATGAGGAGGAAGTCTAGTAAGGAGCTAGACTTTTTAAATAAAATGAGAAATATTGTGAAAAGAGAATTTCATTCCCGATCTAAATTTTTCGCCTGTTTGTTAACATTTTGCGCGGGGTTTGTGGATGACTATACCTTCATTGAAAGGGGAGGGACCTTGGTAGCTGGGCAAACAGGAAATGTTGTTTTCCTTTCAGTTGAATTGATTAATCATGAGGCAAGAGAAATTGAAGTAAAACTGGCTACGATGTTAGCTTTTATGCTAGGGATCTTTTTAATGACGGTTTTTCAAAATCTTTTTGAAAAATCCTGGTGGCGACTTTCTAGCATTGTACCACTAATTCTAGTATCTTCTATAATTGGATTTTTGCCAGGAAACTTCGCCAATATCTACATTGTGCCTCCTCTTGGTTTTTGTATGGGTTTGGTAGCGACGGCTTTTGGGGAAGTAGATGGCATTGCCTATAATAATTCCTTTATGACAGGTAATCTTAAGAAGACCATGGTTGTTTTTGGGACTTACGTTCGAACAAAGAAAATACCTTACTTAGAAGAAGGCTTGTTTTTTGTGGCTCTTTTAGCTAGTTTTGTGACGGGAGCCATCGCGTCTACTTATCTCATCCAATTCTGGTACCTGAGGACGATTTGGTTAGTAAGTTTGATTTTATCAGCCTTTCTAATCTTTAGATTAACTCAATATCTGCGTAGAAGATAACAAGTAAATAGCATTAAATATAAACTGAGATCAGCTTGTCTCAGTTTTTTGTTTCGAAATTTTATTAAGTCGACTAGACGTCATAAATTACAGAATAAATACCCAAGTGATTTTTAAAGGATTAGAGAATTTTCTTGATTTTTAATTGCGGGTATAGAAGGATTGAGCTAGGAGAGTCTCTTTATGATATAATAATAGGGAAATAAGGAGGAATGAAAATGTCTAAGATAATTAATACAAATAAAGCACCTAAAGCTATTGGTCCCTATGTTCAAGGACGAGTAGCTGGCAATCTTTTGTTTGCAAGTGGCCAGATCCCTTTGTCACCAGAAACTGGTGAGATTGTCGGTAGCACGATTGAGGAACAGACTGAGCAAGTTCTTTCAAATATCAAGGCTATTCTAACAGAAGCTGGAACTGATTTTGATCATGTCGTGAAAGCAACTTGTTTTCTGAGTGATATCAATGATTTCGCGGCTTTTAACGCTGTTTATCAAACAGCCTTTTCAAGCGCCTATCCTGCTCGATCTGCTGTAGAAGTAGCGCGCTTACCTCGTGATGTTAAAATTGAAATTGAAGTCATTGCTGAGCTAGATTAAAGCTCTAGCTGGAGGGGAGAGAATATGCCAGAGAAAGAGATGAAACTAGTCATTGTTACGGGAATGAGCGGTGCAGGAAAGACAGTAGCCATTCAGTCATTCGAAGATTTGGGCTACTTTACCATTGATAATATCCCGCCAACACTTGTACCCAAGTTCCTGCAATTATTAGAAACAACTAATGATATTGACAAACTAGCTCTTGTCGTGGATATGCGTAGCCGTTCATTTTTTGCTGAAATTCAGAACGTTTTAGATCAGGTGGAAAACAATTTAGAAATTGATTTTAAAATTCTCTTTCTAGATGCGGCTGATAAAGAATTAGTAGCTCGTTACAAGGAGACACGACGTAGTCATCCATTGGCAGCAGACGGTCGGATTTTAGACGGAATTAAGTTGGAGCGGGAATTGTTGGCTCCTCTTAAGAATCTCAGTCAAAATGTTGTTGATACGACAGATTTAACTCCTCGTGAATTGCGAAAGACTATTTCAGAACAGTTTTCTGACCAGTCTCAACTACAATCCTTTCGTGTTGAGGTCATGAGTTTTGGATTTAAGTATGGGCTTCCTTTGGATGCGGATCTGGTTTTTGATGTTCGTTTTTTACCAAACCCATATTATCAGCCAGAACTACGTAATCAAACAGGATTGGATAAACCAGTCTTTGACTATGTCATGAACCACGAGGAGTCATCCGAATTTTATCAACATCTTCTGAATTTAATTGAACCGATTTTACCTGGTTACAAGAAAGAAGGGAAGTCAGTCTTGACAATTGCAGTTGGTTGTACGGGGGGGCAGCATAGAAGTGTTGCTTTTGCTCAACGTTTGGCAGACGATTTAGCTAAAAATTGGCCTGTCAACTGTAGTCATCGTGACAAAGACCGTAGAAAGGAAACGGTAAATCGCTCATGAGAAAGCCCAAAATAGCTGTTATTGGTGGTGGAACCGGGATTTCCGTTATCCTTGATAGTTTACGAAAAAGGGATGTAGATATTTCTGCTATCGTAACGGTTGCTGATGATGGGGGGAGTTCAGGTGAGTTAAGAAAGAATACTCAGCTAACTCCTCCAGGCGATTTACGAAATGTACTTGTTGCTTTGTCTGATATGCCAAAGTTTTACGAGCGAGTCTTTCAGTATCGCTTTGCTGACCAAGATGGACCTTTAGCGGGGCATCCTTTAGGAAATTTAATTATTGCTGGTATTTCTGAAATGCAGGGCTCAACCTATAATGCCATGCAAATTCTGACTAAGTTTTTCCATACAACGGGAAAAATCTATCCATCCAGCGATAGTCCATTAACTCTTCATGCTGTTTTTACTGATGGTGTTGAAGTGGCGGGTGAGAGTCGGATTGCCGATTATAAAGGCATGATTGACCATGTCTATGTGACTAATACTTATGATGATGAAAAGCCCCAAGCCAGCCGTAAGGTTGTTCAGACCATTTTGGACAGCGATATGGTCGTACTTGGTCCAGGATCACTTTTTACCTCTATTTTGCCAAATTTGGTGATTGAAGAGATTGGCCAAGCTCTACTTGAAACCAAGGCTCAGGTAGCTTATGTCTGTAATATTATGACCCAAAGAGGGGAAACTGAACACTTCACGGATGCTAATCATGTGGAAGTTTTGCATCGTCATTTGGGTCAAAAATTTATCGATACAGTGCTGGTGAATATTGAAAATGTTCCAAAAGATTATATGAATTGTAATAAATTTGATGAGTATTTGGTACAAGTTGAGCATGACTTTAAGGGGCTTCAAGAACAAGTTCCTCGTGTCATTTCTTCTAATTTTTTACGTTTGGAAAATGGTGGAGCCTTCCACGATGGTAATTTAGTTGTGGAAGAATTGATGAAGAACATTCAGGTGCGAAAATGAGCTTTACGGTAAAGGTAAAAGAAGAACTATTGGGACTAGATACCAAGAGTAAGAGTGAATTGGCTGCTATCATGAAGATGTCTGGTAGTTTAGGAATTGCAAGTCAAGGATTAACTCTATCCATTACTACTGAGAATGCGAAAATTGCTCGTCATATTTATGAGTTGCTGTTGAGCTTTTATCAGGTGAAATCTGATATTCGTCATCACCAGAAAACTAATTTACGAAAAAATCGTGTTTATACGGTTTTTTTAGATGAAAAAGTTGAAGATATCTTGTCAGACTTGCACCTGGCGGATGCTTTCTTTGGAATCCAAGAGGGAATTGATCCTTTAATTCTATCAGATGATGAAGCAAGTAGAGCCTATCTTAGAGGTGCTTTCTTATCAAATGGCAGTATGAGAGATCCGGAATCTGGTAAATATCAACTAGAAATTGTTTCTGTCTATTTGGACCATGCTCAAGGACTTGCCAGTTTGATGCAACGTTTCTTACTAGATGCAAAAACCATCGAACGAAAAAAAGGAGCAGTTACTTATTTGCAACGAGCAGAAGATATCATGGATTTTCTTATTGTTGTTGGAGCAATGGAGGCCATGGCTGAGTTTGAAGCTGTGAAAATCCTTCGGGAGACTAGAAATGACCTCAATAGGGCTAATAATGCAGAGACTGCCAATATAGCTCGAACTGTGACAGCCAGTATGAAGACTATCAATAATATTGTCAAGATTATGGAGACGAGTGGTTTGGAGAGTCTGCCAATTGATTTACAAGAGGTAGCACATCTGAGAGTTAATCATCCTGATTACTCTATCCAGCAGTTGGCTGATAGCCTTAGTAAACCTCTGACCAAAAGTGGCGTGAATCACCGCCTTCGGAAAATTAATAAGATTGCAGATGATTTATAACCAAGAAAACTAGAAACGGCTCTAGTTTTCTTTTTTATCAAGGGAAAACTCGGCTTTGTCATGTTACCGCATAGGAATGTCATCTTTTTGTCACAAAAGTAATAGGAAATTAGTGTAAAATAGATCTATTATGATTTTAGAGCAGGCAGAATCAGACTTCTGACTTGTTACAAAAAGGAATAAAAATGAAAAAAATAATCAAACGTACTTTAGTTGGTCTTCTTGTCTTATTATTTGGCCTGATCCTGATTTTGGTACCTTCCTCAATTCAATCCTCTGATCAGCTAAAGAATGTAGAAAGCACAATTAGTTTGTCTAGTATGGTTGAATCTGGACTTCAGAATGCAACCGTAGGAACAAATGGTCTAAGTACAGAGATTACGATTGACAGCAAACAATTGAATCAGTTACTGAAACCATTTTTGACTGATAATCAGAGTCAAGAATTATTGGAGAGTGCGTACAGCATTGAAGGGGATAAATTAAGATTGCAACTCCCGATAAAAATCCTTGGGATTGACAGCAAACTTGATTTGCGATTCTACGCGGCCTACGAAAATCATACCCTACGATTTGATCTTGCTAGCTCTCGTCTAGGAAATCTACCAGTACCAAAAGCTATTGTAGCTTCGATTTTACAAAATAGATTGAAAGACCAGTCCAGCAATCTAGCCATGGAACAAGAAACAATATTGGTTTCTCTACCAGAGTCTCAGTTTAAAATTACAGGACTTAACATACAGGATAATACTGCTAAGGTTAAGCTGACAATGAATGTGTCAGGTTTGCTGGGTCAGTAGGAGTAGAGAATATGCTTATAGTAAATTCAGCTCAACCTGATTTTATTCAAATTAATAGCAACTTGCGTTTGCGAGCTTATGATGGCCACTATCAAGTGGCCTTTTCTTGGTATCAGGATCCAGAGCTTGTCTATTTAATTGACGGCAAAAAAGAAAGCTATTCACTAGAAAAGATCAAGAAGATGTATGAGGTCCTTAGTCAGCGAGGAGAACTATATTTCATTGAAGTTAAGCAGGATGGTTCCTGGTTGCCAATTGGTGATGTGACATTTTCAGAGAATGACTTACCTATTGTTATTGGAGTGGAGGCTTATCGATCTATTGGTCTTGGACGAGAGGTTATTGCAGCATTGATTGAGAGGGCTCGATCTCTGTCCTATCGTCAGTTATGGGTTCAGGACATTTATGATTTTAATCTCTCGTCTAAAAAGCTATTTACTTCATTCGGTTTTTATCCTTATGAAGAGACGGATCTGGGACACCGTTATGTTTTAGATTTACTTTTACCTCTAACTGATATCCAGCCCAGCCAATTTTTCCTTTCAAAAAGGAAGCTAGAAGAAATTGTGACATGGTTTGACCAAGAAGAATTAAATCCTTTGCCAGTAAAAAGATTGGAGGGCAAATGGTTCCTGACAGATGGTCATAGCAGAGCTTTCACTGCATATCTTAGAGGATGGTCAGAAATACCGATATATTTTGACAGAGACGACATAAATTTAAAATTTTATTCCAATTGTATTAGACTCTGTAAGGAAAAGAAGATCTTGTCAATAGCTGACTTGAAGGACCGTATCTTATCTGAGGAAGCCTACCAAACAGAATGGCTTGACTGGTGTAAAAAGACCTTTGAAAGTATGAATGGGATAGACAGCTAATTCGTCTTTTTTTCACAAGTTGTGATATAATAAACAAGAAAGAATTAGAATAATATCATAATAAATTAAAGGAGTAGCGGATGCTATACGAATTTTGTGCTGAAAATGTAACCTTGCTTGAAAAAGCAATGCAAGCAGGAGCTCGACGTGTTGAACTCTGTGACAATTTAAGTGTCGGAGGAACCACGCCAAGTTATGGAGTCATTCGTGCTGCAGTGGACTTGGCTAAGTCTTATGATACCACTATAATGACCATGATTCGTCCTAGAGGTGGTGATTTTGTATATACTGACCTTGAAGTAGCAATCATGATCGAAGATATTAAAAAGGCGCGTGAAGCTGGAAGTCAGGGTGTCGTATATGGCCTACTGACAAGGGAGAATGAACTAGACACAGAGAATCTTGAGTCTTTGCTAGCTGTGTCACAAGGTTTAGAAGTAGTCTTTCACATGGCTTTTGATTCTATTCCAAGAGACAAGCAATTCGAGGACTTGGATTGGTTGGCTGAGCATGGTGTTAAGCGCATTCTGACTCATGGAGGTCCAGCTACAGAGACGATTCAAGAACACTTTGCTTGGCTAAAAGAGTTGGTGGCCTATGCAGACAAGCGAATTCAAATCCTGCCTGGCGGTGGTATTACGACTCAAAATCGCGATGAAATCGTTGCTGAGTTAGGTCTGGATCAGCTACATGGAACCAAGGTAGTATTTTAGGAGGATAAGGAGAGGAGCTGTGGCTCCCTTTCCTTTTTATAGACATGTTTGAACTATTCGAAAAGTATAAAGCTAACTATGATAAGCTAGTTAAGTATGGTTTTTTAGAAAAGGAAGGCATCTATCAGATATCAAGAAAAGTCATGTCTGGAGATTTTCAGATGGTGATCAATGTTGAAGATAGTAGTGTCAGTTTTCAGCTGTTTGATTGTGAGACAGGGGATGAGTATAGGCAGGTTCACATGGAATCTATGACAGGCGAGTTTGTCGGCCAGGTGCGTCAAGCTTGTTTGGACCTTCTCTTAGATATTCGTCGCCATTGTTTTGATGAAATTGGTTTCCTTTATGAACAAAGTCAGCGCTTGGTAGCTCACGTTTCTGAGCGTTATCAGGGAAGTTTAGAGTACCTTTGGGCTAAGTCTTCAAGAAAAAGTTCTACCCAGGCAGCTGTATTTCGCCATGAAGGTACAAAGAAGTGGTATGGAGCCTTTCTAACGACTGACTGGTCTAAGTTTGATTCAGGACGAAGCGGAGCAATTGAGGTTCTTAATGTCAAGAACAATCAGGTCTCAGAACGAGTCCAAGAAAAAGGAATCTACCCAGCCTTTCATATGAATAAAAAATATTGGCTGAGTCTCCCGCTAGACGATACTCTAACGGATCAAGAATTATTCTCTCTTTTAGAAGAGAGCTTTCTTTTAACAAAGAAAAAATAAGAGGCTGAGTTTTCCAGCCTTTTTCGCTGTCAATAATCAAAAAATGAGTGTATAATGAATAGTATTTGAAGATTAGAAATAAGGATAAGTATGAAGTTATTAAAGAAATTATCTTGGTTTTTTAAATTAGAAAAGTGGCCCTATATTACTGGTATTTTAGCCTTGTCTTTGGTCAGCCTTTTAAACTTGCTTCCACCTCGTGTGATTGGAGAAGTGATTGACCAGATTGCCAGTAAAGATTTGACGAATCTGGAATTAGCCTATCAACTTTTTATTTTGGTTTTGTCAGCCTTGGCCATGTATGCTTTGCGTTTTGTCTGGCGTAAGTATATTTTGGGGACAGCCAATCGTCTGGGTAGAATCTTACGATACCGTCTCTTTGAGCATTTTACTCATATGTCTCCTTCCTTTTATCAAACTTATCGGACAGGTGATTTGATGGCTCATGCTACCAATGATATCAATGCTGTTGTTGGGGTTGCTGGTGGAGGAGTCATGTCAGCTGTAGACGCTTCAATCACAGCTCTTGTGACTGTTCTTACCATGTTTTTCGTCTTGGACTGGAGACTGACTCTGATTGCCATTTTACCCTTGCCTTTTATGGCCTGGGGAACCAGTCTGATCGGTCGAAAAAATCATGAAAGTTTTAAGGCAGCACAAGAAGCTTTTTCTGATTTGAACAATAAGGTCCAAGAAAGTTTCTCAGGTATCAAGGTGACCAAGTCCTTTGGTTATCAAGATGCAGAGACAGCTGCTTTTGCAAGGATTAACCAAGATGTTTTTAAGAAAAATATCCTTGCAGCTAAGTACAATGCCCTTTTTGATCCTATGGTTCTGATTTTTGTCGGTCTGTCCTATCTTTTAACCTTGATTTTTGGTGGTCTTTTCATTAGTCAAGATCAGTTGACGGTGGGAGAGTTGGTCACCTTTATCACCTATCTAGATATGTTGGTCTGGCCCCTTCAAGCTATGGGCTATCTCTTTAATATTAGTCAGCGAGGAACTGTGTCTTATGAGCGAATTGAAAGCTTGCTAGCCCAAGAAAGTGATGTGACAGAAGTAGCTTCGCCCATTAAGGACATTAAAAATGGTCGTCTGGATTACTCTATTCAAAAATTTGCATATGATGATCGACCAACTCTCAGGGATATTCATTTTTCAATTGATCAGGGTCAGACCTTAGGAATTGTTGGTGTTACAGGCTCTGGAAAAACGACCTTGCTTCGTCTTTTGCTTCGAGAACAAGATATACAAGATGGGAATATTTGCCTGGCTGGACATGACATAAGAGATTACAGCCTTTCTGCTTTGCGAAGCTTGATTGGTTATGTGCCTCAAGATCAAATCTTGTTTGCTACATCGATTCGTGATAATATTCGATTTGGTAATCCAAGTCTTTCTGATGAGGACGTTATCGCCGTTACTAAACTTTGCGGAATTTATGAAGACATCATGCAAATGCCCGATAGATTTGATACTTTGGTTGGGGAGCGTGGTGTATCCTTATCTGGTGGACAAAAGCAACGCTTGGCCATGTGTCGTGCTTTGATTCTTAATCCCGATATCTTAATCTTGGATGATTCTTTATCTGCTGTTGATGCCAAGACCGAGCACTTGATTTTAGATAATCTCAAGAGGGAGCGATCTGGTAAGACTACTTTGATCACTGCCCATCGCTTATCAGCAGTAGTGCATGCAGACTTGATCCTAGTTTTAGATCAGGGACGGATTATTGAGAGTGGTAGTCATCAGGAACTTCTGACACAAGACGGCTGGTATGCCACCACTTATCAAAATCAACAATTGGCTGAAAGCTTAGAGGAGGTCTAATATGAAAAAAAAATCAACTTTTCAACGACTTCTAAGCTATATGCTTGCTTATAAATGGCTTACACTGTCAGCATTTGCTTTTGTTTTTCTAACCACTTTAGTTACAACTGCTCTACCACTTTTGGCTAGAACTTATATTGATCAGTTCATTAGTTCTGGACAGGCGGCTGCTGGTTTTTATCTCTTGGCTATTTACTATGCCTTATTTATACTGCGCGTGCTTTTGACTTTCTTAGGTCAGTATTCATTTGCAAAGGTAGCACACAGTATTGTTCGTGACTTACGTCAAGAAGCCTTTGCCAATATTCAAAAGCTACGAATGGCCTATTTTGACCAAACACCTGCTGGAGCCATCGTTTCTCGTCTGACCAATGATACTCAAGCAGTGGCGGATATGTTTAGTAGTATTTTCTCAAGCTTTTTAAGTTCAATCTTCATTTTAGTGGTAACTGCCGCAACTATGTTTGCTCTGGATTGGCGTCTGGCTCTTTTAATCCTTTTATTTCTACCAATCATGCTGGCCTCAATCTTGCTTTATCAAAAACTGTCAACTGGCTTGCTCAAACAAGTCCGTAGTAAGTTGAGCGATTTAAACGTAAAACTTTCCGAGACTATTGAAGGAATGAGGATTGTCCAAGCCTTTGGTCAGGAAAAGCGCTTGATTGATGAATTTGAAGAAATTAATCAGGAGCACCTAAACTACACCAATCGCTATCTGGATGTCAACAGTCTGCTTTTACGTCCAGCTATGTCTCTTTTGAAAATTCTGGCCTATGGCGTTATTCTGACCTATTTCGGTCTGACTTGGCAAAGTGCTGGGATTACAGCAGGGATTATGTATGCCTTTATCCAGTATGCCAACCAGCTCTTTAATCCTTTGATTGAAGTCATGCAAAACTATTCAGTTCTTCAGACCTCTATGATCTCTGCTGAGCGTGTCTTTGAAGTCATTGATAGGAGAGACTATGAACCAATCCAAAAAAATGAAGACTTGAAAATCCAAAAAGGTGATATAGAATTCAGAGATGTTAGTTTTTCTTATGACGGTAAAAGAGATATTTTGAAACATATTTCTTTTAAGGTCAAGCAAGGTGAAACAATTGCTTTTGTTGGATCTACTGGATCGGGTAAATCATCCATCATCAACCTCTTTTTACGCTTTTATGAGTTTGAAAGAGGACAAATTTTGATTGATGGATATGATATAAAAGACTATAGTCAAGCAGAACTTAGGCGACATATTGGACTGGTCCTTCAGGATCCCTTCCTTTACCATGGGACAGTTGCTAGCAATATTAAGATGTACCAAGAAGGACTTAGTCAACAGGACATTGAAGAGGCTGCTAAGTTTGTTGATGCTCATGACTTTATTCATCAACTGCCATTGACTTATGATGCACCAGTAACAGAGCGAGGAGCTGCATTTTCTAGTGGTCAGCGCCAGCTCTTAGCCTTTGCTAGGACAGTAGCGACCAAGCCTAAGATTTTGATTTTAGACGAGGCTACTGCCAATATTGACTCAGAGACAGAGGAGTTGATCCAAGCCTCACTGAAAAAAATGCGACAAGGCAGAACGACGATTGCCATCGCCCATCGCCTCTCTACCATTCAGGATGCCAACTGTATTTACGTGCTAGATAAGGGGCAGATCATCGAATCTGGCAGTCACGAAGAGCTCCTAGCTCAAAATGGAACCTACAAGAAAATGTATCAACTTCAGGCAGGAATGCTGGAAAAAGCTTAGGAATGAATTTTCCTAAGCCTTTTTTAAATATTTTTTTAGTCCCTCTATAGAGGCTTCTAGGTCTTGGTATCGAATCTTAGCATAGCGATAGGGGCAAGGGTCAATATAAGCTGACTCAAAAAAATCAAGAGGAAGACCACTGTGCTTGAGAGAGCTAATGGATGTTAGTGTTTTTAGATCCAATAAAATACCGCCTGGTGTCAGTAGGTAAGGTAGTCCTAAACCTGCTTTTTCAAGTAAATGTTGGGCCTTTTCTTTTTCTTCCTCCTGTAAACGCAGTAGTGCTAGTCTATTTTTTTGAAACATTTGATTATCAATATAAAGAGAGAGAGCCTTTTGCATGATGAGATTGCTGTCATAGTCCAAAATACTTTTGAAAGCGATAAATTGCTTCTTGACGCTATCAGGCAATAACAAAGCTGTAATTCGAAGTGCAGGGAAAAGACTGGTTGAAAAAGATTTGATATAAATAACTGAGTCGCTATCATCTAGATAATGAAAACTTAGTTCTGACTTATTGTCAAAATCAGCTAGGTAATCATCCTCAATGAGAAAGACCTGATAAAGCTTTGCTAAGCGGAGAATTTCTTCTTTTTCTTGACGGCTGTAAGTGTGTCCTAAGGGATAGTGAAAGCGAGGAATGGTATAGAAAAACTTGATGTTTCCTGAACGAAAAATATTTTCTAGTTCTAGCAAGTCAATTCCTTTTGGACTTCGTTCTATGGTCTTATATTTTAAATTTTGAGCCTTGAGCAAATCATTTATTCTGTGATAGGTTGGTTGTTCTACTAAAATAGTATCGCCGTGATTAGGGAAGTCTATTTGAGATAGAATATAGAGTGCTTGCTGGGTACCAGATGTCAAAGCTATCTTGTCTAGGGTTGGGTAAATAGCTGATTCTAGCAGTAGATTTTTGACAGATTGTCTCAAATCTTCTAGCCCTTCTTGTTGAGAATAGTAGTTAAAAAGGTAATTCTCACGCCCAATCAAGGTTTCATTGAGACAGATGCGAAAATCTTCATAGACTTGATGGCGGTCGTTTCTTAAGGGAAGCTCTAGATCATTATTTTCTTCTTGAGCTTGCTCTAATACATAATAACCGCTTTTGGGAACGGCATAGATGTACTTCTGATAACTCAGATCTAGAAGGGATTTTTGAACGGTATCCTTGCTACAATGGTAACTTTTAGACAAAAGTCGAATAGAGGGAAGCTTATCTCCTTTTTTAAGCTGACCATTTTTGATTTGTTCAATCAGATGATCTGAAATTTCTTGATATTTAGTCTTCAACACACAACTGTCCCCATACAGATTGGATTTTTTCATATTGTAACTTATTTTAAAGTGTTTTACAATAAAAAAGTAGAAACGGAGAGGGACGAATGGAATGATCATGACAAAGCCAAAGAGAATTATTTTAGCTAGTGATATTTCTGGCTTAGGGAAAGTTGCTGTGACAGCAGCCCTGCCGTTGTTTGCCGTATGTCAGTTGGAAGTCTCTGTTCTTCCCACAGTTCTTCTATCATCTCACACTGGTGGTTTTCCTAATGTTTACATTGATGACTACACCATTGGGATGCAGGCTTTTTTAAAGCAATGGCAGAGCTTAGAGATCGGCTTTTCTGCATTAGTAACTGGCTATCTTAAATCAAGTCAGCAAATAGCGTCTCTGATTGATTTTTTGGAGCGTGAGAACATCCCCTTGATTGTAGACCCCATTATGGCCGACAATGGTAAGCTATACAAAGGCTTTGATGATCATTATATTTCTAGCATGCGTACTCTCTGTCAAAAAGCAGATTTGATTTTGCCCAATTTAACAGAAGCTTGTTTTCTTGCTGATTTGCCTTATCAAGATAATGATTTGACAGAGCAATTTTTAAAAGATCTTGTTCAGCGTCTGAGCGAATTAGGTGCAAAGAAAATTCTATTGACCGGTCTCCCACTGAGTCACGATCAGATAGGTGTTGCTTATTTCGACAAAGCAGAAGGCGTCTTTAGTTTGTATAAAGGTAAGAGATTTCAGCAACAATTTTTCGGAACGGGCGATATGCTGACTGGTTTGGTAGCGGCTGCATTTGTACAGGGGCTTGACCTGCAAAAGTGTCTTCCGGTTTTTATCAACTTCATAGAGAAAAGTCTAGCGACGACACTGGATTGCCACTTTGATCTTCGTTATGGAGTTTACTACCAGCCCCATTTGGGAGATTTATTTATAGAATTTAAAAGATTATTGGAGGTTTCTAATGACAAATAATAAACTTACTACCCGTGAACTAGTGGAATTGAGTCTTTTTTCGGCCCTAATTGCACTTAGCATTCAGTTTTTCAGAATTCCTGTTGGCCCTCAATTTATTCATTTTGGGAATGCTCTGGTTGTGGTGGCTACTCTCATTTACGGAGTAAGAAAAGGTGCTTTGGTTGCAACCATTGGTCTGGGAGCCTTTGATTTATTAAACGGCTATGCTTCAGTAGTTTGGATTACAATCTTAGAAGCATTAGTTGTTATTCTTGTTGTTCATTTTGTTTATAAAGCAATGCCAAAGTGTAGGGAAAAGTTAGTGATTGTTGGTTTTGCAGCTGCTTTGACTAAAATAGTATTAAATCTATTCAAATACACTTTGATTGGAATGCTCGGCAACCTCACTTTAGGTGCTTCCTTAAATTTAGCTCTTGTTAAGATAGTTGGAACTT
Source organism: Streptococcus sp. SG1 (assembly GCF_030439935.1). Classification (NCBI taxonomy): domain Bacteria; kingdom Bacillati; phylum Bacillota; class Bacilli; order Lactobacillales; family Streptococcaceae; genus Streptococcus; species Streptococcus sp. SG1. The sequence goes on from NZ_JAQFJC010000010.1 coordinate 104,810, forward strand.
TTGGTTCAAGCTTGGCTACTGTTATAGCTGTTCCTATCCTTTATCCAATATTTAAGAAAATTAGTGAAACAATTAGAAAATAATTTTAAATATCAAACATAGTTTAAATGCTTTGAATAGAAAGAATCAGTAATAAAAAAATGCATATTTAAAGACGGTTTATAAACTCGTCTTTTTTAGTATTTGAGGATTTAAAAATAATCAATTTTTTTCGTAAAAAATGCTTGAAAAGCCGTTATTTCCACTGAAAATATGATACTATAGATACGATACTTTTTTAAATACTAATTTTTTGGGATATTAAATTAAGTAGAGGGGATTACATGTTTTTTAAACGTCAAAAGGGTCAATACCACGAAGTTGAACGTGTTACGCGTTTTAAACTGATTAAGTCTGGGAAACACTGGCTTCGTGCGGCTACATCTCAATTTGGACTTTTAAGATTAATGAAGGGTTCTGATGTTTCTTCCACAGAAGTGAAGGTAGTGGAGGAGCAGTCTGTAGAAAAAAGTGGACTGAATTACCTGAAAGGAATTATAGCGACGGGAGCAGTGCTTGGTGGAGCGGTTGTAACAAGCTCTTCTGTTTATGCTGAAGAGGAACAAGCACATGAAAAAGTGATTGATACGAGGGATGTTTTAGCAACTCGTGGAGAAGCGGTTTTAAGCGAAGAAGCAGCAACTACTTTGTCATCCACAGAAGCCAATCCAGTGGAATCCTTGTCAGATACTTTGTCTGCAAGTGAAAGCACTTCAGCGAGCTCTTCTGTTTCAACTAGCATATCTGTATCGGAGTCATTTTCAGTATCTGGGTCATTATCCTATAGCACAAGTCTTTCTCAGTCAGTCTCTGCATCTGCAAGTGCGTCTGAGTCTCTTTCAGTGTCCTCAAGTGCGTCTGATTCTGTGAGTGCAAGTACAAGTACGTCAGCTAGTGCTTCTCAGTCAGTCTCAGCCAGTCAGAAATCTACCATCTCTACATCAGAGAGTACTAGATCCGAAAGTAGCCAACAGTCGACAGAAGCTTCTAGTCAAACAGGGCGGAGAAGAACGCGTCGAGCTGTTACTGAAAGTGCTCCTAACGTTGAGTATCACGATGTAAAAGGGGACATGATTCAAAGTGTCACAACAAGTTTTGATGACACTAGCAGACTTTTGACTTGGACGATTAACCTAACACCAAGACAAGTGAAGTCTAATCTTGGCGCACTAGTATCTATCAGTGGTAATCAGGAAACTCGTACAGTAACGATAAACGGTAAAAATGCTGCAAATGGTGGAGTCTACAATTCAGGCGGCGCTTGGAATCTGTATACTGGTGAATCTGTTAACAATAATGTTCTCAGAATCACTACTCAAGTAAACGATACCGGTGGGGAAGTCAAACTTGGACTCCGCTTAGTAACAAGTGATAAAAAAATCACCAAGACAAATCTACCACTTGAGTTTAGTCAAGTTGCTGCTACGACTAATGGCAGTTGGGATAAAGCGGGATATAACACAACGATTGTTGAGAAGGATACAGAAAGGCCAGTTGTTAATGTTCCAAGTGAAATTACTGTTTACCGTGGAGAGTCATTTGAATATTTTGCGACAGTAACAGATAATTCAAATGCTTTTGATTTGGCTAAAACGGTTGTTCGCTGGTTATATAATAACCAACCTGGTAGAGGTACTGAATGGTTGCAGTATTCTGTGACTCAAGTAGGGAATCAGTTAAAAGTTAGAATTTTTGGTAATGTTCCAATAGACACAACAATTGGTGATTACACTCGTTATGTTGTAGCTACGGATGCGGCAGGGAATGTTAATGCAACACAAACAGAAATGGGAAATGCTGCTGTTGACAAGACATCGGTAAATGGTCAGTTTAAACTGATTATTCGATTTAGAATTAAGACACCCGAAAATACTGTATTTGTCAATAATCCAAATCAATTAACAGAAGTAGAAAAAAATTTAGTTCGTGAAGCTGTCAAGAAGAGCAATCCCGATTTAAGAGCTCAAGATGTTTTAAATTCCAATTACGTCACTGGTATTACTGTCTCAAACAATGGTACAACGACTATCACTTATAGAGATGGTAGAAAAGACATTATTGACGGAAGTAAATTTATTGATACAAGAGCTGGAAGTATATCTAAATCTCAGAGCACTTCCAATTCTATCAGTGTTTCTCTTTCCAAAAGTGAGAGCGCTTCAGCAAGTTTAGTGACCTCAAAATTAAATTCCATTAGCTCAAGCGCATCTGTATCCGCAAGTACATCAATCTCTACTAGCGGCTCAGTCTCTGCAAGTGAATCCGCGTCTACGAGTTCGTCTGTGAGTGCGAGTGAGTCAGCTTCGACGAGCGCATCAGTTTCTGCAAGCGAGTCCGCCTCAACTAGCGCCTCAGTATCAGCAAGTACGTCCGCTTCGACTAGCGCGTCAGTAAGTGCAAGTACGTCCGCTTCGACTAGCGCGTCTACAAGTGCAAGCAAATCAGCTTCCACGAGCGCCTCAGTATCAGCAAGCACGTCCGCGTCTACGAGCGCTTCAGTTTCTGCCAGTGAGTCTGCCTCCACGAGTGCATCTGTAAGCGCAAGTACATCAGCCTCCACGAGTGCGTCAGTAAGTGCCAGCACGTCCGCCTCGACGAGTGCATCAGTGTCTGCAAGTGAATCAGCATCGACGAGTGCATCTGTAAGTGCAAGTACGTCCGCTTCCACGAGCGCCTCAGTATCAGCAAGCGAGTCCGCGTCCACGAGCGCATCCGTGAGTGCAAGCACCTCAGCCTCCACGAGTGCGTCAGTATCAGCAAGTGCATCCGCCTCGACGAGTGCGTCAGTGTCCGCAAGCACTTCAGCGTCGACGAGTGCATCTGTAAGCGCAAGTACATCAGCCTCAACGAGCGCATCCGTGAGTGCCAGCACGTCCGCCTCGACGAGTGCCTCAGTATCTGCAAGTGAGTCAGCTTCGACCAGTGCCTCAGTAAGTGCAAGTGAGTCCGCCTCCACGAGTGCGTCTGTAAGTGCAAGCGAATCAGCTTCAACCAGTGCGTCTGTAAGTGCGAGTGAATCTGCTTCCACGAGTGCATCTGTATCAGCAAGCACCTCCGCGTCTACGAGCGCCTCGGTTTCTGCAAGCGAATCAGCCTCGACGAGTGCGTCTGTGAGTGCGAGTGAGTCCGCGTCCACCAGTGCATCCGTGAGTGCAAGCGAGTCCGCGTCCACCAGTGCATCGGTAAGTGCGAGTGAGTCCGCGTCGACGAGTGCATCTGTAAGTGCCAGCACGTCCGCGTCAACTAGTGCATCTGTTTCTGCCAGTGAGTCCGCGTCCACCAGTGCATCGGTAAGTGCGAGTGAGTCCGCGTCCACCAGTGCATCTGAGTCAGCGAGCGAATCAGCTTCTACGAGCGCGTCCGTAAGTGCAAGTGAATCCGCGTCTACGAGCGCTTCAGTTTCTGCAAGCGAGTCATCTTCGACCAGTGCGTCAGTAAGCGCCAGTGAGTCATCCTCCACGAGTGCTTCAGTAAGTGCAAGCGAATCAGCTTCCACGAGCGCCTCGGTTTCTGCAAGCGAATCAGCCTCAACCAGTGCATCTGAGTCAGCGAGCGAATCGGCTTCCACGAGTGCGTCTGTAAGTGCCAGCGAATCCGCGTCCACCAGTGCATCGGTAAGTGCGAGCGAGTCAGCTTCCACGAGTGCTTCAGTTTCTGCAAGCGAATCCGTATCTACGAGTGCGTCTGTAAGTGCGAGTGAATCAGCTTCTACGAGCGCCTCAGTTTCTGCGAGCGAATCCGCGTCTACGAGTGCCTCAGAATCGGCAAGCGAGTCAGCCTCAACCAGTGCATCTGTATCAGCCAGCGAATCTGCCTCAACGAGTGCGTCAGTAAGTGCGAGTGAGTCCGCATCTACGAGTGCATCTGTTTCAGCAAGTACGTCCGCGTCCACAAGTGCTTCAGTAAGTGCAAGTGAATCGGCCTCCACGAGTGCCTCTGTATCTGCGAGTGAGTCCGCATCTACCAGTGCATCTGTGTCTGCGAGCGAATCGGCCTCAACCAGTGCGTCTGTTTCAGCAAGTACGTCCGCGTCTACGAGTGCCTCAGTAAGTGCCAGCGAATCAGCCTCCACGAGTGCGTCTGTTTCAACAAGTACGTCCGCTTCCACGAGTGCCTCAGTATCAGCAAGCGAATCAGCTTCAACAAGCGCTTCAGTAAGTGCGAGCGAATCAGCCTCAACGAGCGCATCTGTTTCAGCAAGTACGTCCGCTTACACGAGTGCGTCAGTAAGTGCCAGCGAATCAGCTTCCACGAGTGCATCTGTATCTGCAAGCGAGTCCGCTTCCACGAGTGCATCTGTATCTGCGAGTGAGTCCGCGTCTACGAGTGCATCTGTATCGGCAAGCGAGTCAGCCTCAACCAGTGCGTCTGTTTCAGCAAGTACGTCCGCGTCTACGAGTGCCTCAGTATCAGCAAGCGAGTCAGCCTCAACTAGCGCCTCTGTGTCTGCAAGCGAGTCCGCATCAACAAGTGCGTCTGTTTCAGCAAGTGAGTCCGCCTCAACGAGTGCCTCAGTATCAGCGAGTGAGTCTGCTTCAACCAGTGCATCAGTCTCTGCAAGCGAATCTGCATCCACGAGTGCATCAGTAAGTGCGAGTGAGTCCGCTTCAACGAGTGCCTCAGTAAGTGCGAGCGAATCAGCTTCAACGAGCGCATCGGTAAGCGCCAGCGAGTCCGCATCGACGAGTGCGTCTGTCAGTGCGAGTGAATCAGCTTCAACGAGCGCCTCAGTAAGTGCGAGTGAATCGGCCTCCACGAGTGCATCTGTATCTGCAAGCGAGTCCGCTTCAACGAGCGCATCAGTCTCTGCAAGCGAATCGGCCTCAACAAGTGCGTCTGTTTCAGCAAGTACGTCCGCATCCACGAGTGCATCCGTAAGTGCGAGCGAGTCAGCATCTACGAGTGCATCTGTATCAGCAAGCGAATCGGCCTCAACGAGCGCATCGGTAAGTGCTAGTGAATCAGCCTCAACGAGTGCGTCTGTATCTGCGAGTGAATCAGCATCTACGAGTGCGTCTGTTTCAGCAAGTATGTCCGCCTCAACGAGTGCATCTGTATCAGTCAGCGAATCCACGTCTACGAGCGCCTCTGTGTCTG
>NZ_JAQFJC010000011.1:0-82078 GCF_030439935.1 Streptococcus sp. SG1
ACTGATGAACCTCCGTCACCGTCTCAGTCACATATCTACGCTGGCCCGAGCCATCAATATAATGGACATGCACTTGGTACTTGCCTTGACTATTCTTGTGCTCGCTCGACTTGATGGTGGCTCGGTAACTACCGTCTGCCTGCTTCACTGCCTTGTGCCAAACTAGGTCATCCTGACCATTGACTTCTGACCAGGTTGGAACTAGTACTTCCTTAAGTCCATTTGGAGAAACGACATCGCGAATAACCGCATCAAAAGTGCCTGTGGTAGAGTTATTATTTTCAATCGTGACTCTTCCACTAGGTTTCCCCTTATTTACTGTCTTTCCAATAGAAACTTCAGTAGTTGTTGCAGTTACTCCTATCTGCTCACCATTTAGTTGAGTATAGTAGAGATGAACGTGATACTTACCTGTAGAATTATTATGGTCACTAGCTTTCACCGTTACGCGATAGCGACCATCTTGCTGACGCGTGGCATGATGCCAAATCAAATCATCCTGGCCTTTATCATCCGACCAAACTGGTACAGAAACACTGGCTACACCTTGAGGAGCCAAGACATTTGAAATGACAACATCAAAACGACCTGCAAGAGAATCGTTATTTTCAATGCTAATCTTCCCGCTCAGAGGTCCTTTGGCTACTTCTGGCACTGGTTTAGCTTGAGAAGTGAAACGGCCAGTGTAGTCTACACTATGGTCAAAAACATGCTTACCTGGCAACAATTCAGCCTGGGAGGTAAACTGCCAAGCCCCTGCCCGCCCATTATAGCGGAGAGTCTTCGCATCGTTAGCTGAAAGTTTAGCTGTTGGGTATTGAGCGACCCAGAAATTTTCCAAACCAAACTGGGCTGTCTTGACAGGTCCTTTCCCTCTTAGATTATTTTCATCAATCCAGCTAGCACTGGTATAATACATAAGATTTGTATAGCCGTTCTTACGCATTTCATCAGCCCATGCAAGGGTATTACGGTTGATGTTATCCTTCATTTTGGCATCTTCCATGTCATTAACCATGACCGTATTCTTTGGAAGATTAAGATTTCTAGCTTCTGAGATAAAGTGGCGAGCTTCTGCTCTTGCCTGCTCTTCACTAGTATAATGTGAAAAAGCATAGGCAGACACTTGCAAACCAGCCGACTGGGCATTGCGAGCTTGTTCTCCTGCGTAAGGGTTCCTATAGGTGGTGCCTTCTGTCAGTTTCACGACAACCCCACCAACTCCCTTGTTGGCAAGAGTGCGATAGTCATTGACGCTTATGCTTCCGTTATGACTGCTGACATCGACAAATGTTTTAGGTTGAACAGCCACATCACTTGAACGACTAGCCGGCCCAGCATGTCCAGCGCTATAGAAGGTTGTGTTCCCAACAGCTCCCTTTTTCGATGCGACCTCATCAACCTTGCTAGCTTCTTCTCTTTGGGCAGTTTCCTCAATACTAGCCGACTGGTTCTCAACCTTAGTTTGCGACTGTTTTGGAAGAGAAGCTGGTACTGACTGACTACTTTCAGTATTTTGTTCAGCTTGTGAGTTTTCTTGCTCTTCCTGACGATCTGTTCTGGCCTCTCCCTTTGACTCGACCTTTTCTGAAGCGTCTGAAGCTGTCTTTGCCACTGTATCTTGAGCCTGTTCAGCTTTTACCTGGATAGGCTGTACAGCGGACTCTTGTTCATCTGCATAGGCAGGCCGAACTGAAACAGCTAGTAGCAATGCTGCACTAGCATAATAAATAAAATCCTTCTTTTTCATGTAACTCCCTCTTTAACACGAATTTCAGTATACCTCCATTGTAGCACAAGAAACTTGAGCTGAAAAGGGAAATTACTAACAATTCACCTAAGGTTTCTATAATCAAAAAAAGCCCACTAATCGCGGACTCTAATGACTCTATTTCTACAAAAATTACATCTCAGCAATCCCTTTCTTCATAGGATCTTTGTAATGCATATCTTTAATACAAAAATTAATCATTCAACTTTTTTAAGGCAGACCTTAGGTAATAACCTTCCCTTAAGTCCTTTCCAATTCTCCTGGCATTTTCTGACAAGTCTGCATACTCTTTTTCAGTTAGATTTTCCAAAGCTGCTTCTAAATCATGCAGAGAAGCCACCGCTATACCACAACTCTTCTCTAATATGAAATGAGCCAACGCCGACTCTTTCCAAACTACGACAGGAAAGCCCGAAGCCAAATAAAGAGAAGCCTTATGTGAATTGTTAAAACGTAGGTAGTTTCCGTAAGAACCCTGGCAGGTTTCTGAGCTGTCTCCGTCCCAGACCAAACCAAAACTACCTTCAAGAGCAGTTGGGAGATTATCCGGCATAAAGGAACCAAAGTAGCTAGTGTTTTTCAACGCACGACTTTCATCGTAACCCACCCCATACAAGTTATAGGCTGGTTGTTCTGGTAAGTTATAGAGATAGCCTGATTTTGTAGGATTCAAATTCCCAGCTACGATAATAGGCTGGTCTTTTTGAGGAGCTGTTTTTTCCTCAAAGTTTGGAATCAGATAGTCAAAAATCTCCAAGCTAACCATTTTATCTGCGGGCACTCCTTGACTTACCAGAACTTTCTTCATGATATCGTTATGAACGATAATACCATCTACCGACATCAAAGCTTTCTTTTCTTGGAAGTAATTGCGCACTTTATGACGAAATTTTACTTCCGAACCTGCTGCATGGCGTAAGGTTTCAACGTCGTGGATGAGGAGATAGAATTTTGCTCCTCTTTTTTGCGCCTGCTTGATTAGCCTTGAAATGAAAAATGTATGGTGGATAATCGGGAACTGAATGACCAATTCATCTCCAGCTCCCAACTGATCAAACACAGACTTGGTCGCACGATATTTGTGTTGCTGAGCTTTAAAGAAATTCATCTTATACCAATTCTCAACCTTGAGTTCCAATCCTTCATAACCCTCTGAGATTAGAATAGCTTCCACGTCATTTCGTGCCTTACTCCCTGCATTCTTTTCGTGTTCATTATGCAGAAATGAATCCTTCAGATAATATTTCACCTTTTCTCCCCTTTATCTGTGATGTTCTTAGATACTCCCTAGTTCTTCTTCTACCACATCTAATGCACGTTCAACAGTTACATGCATATCATAGTATTTGTAATCTGCCAAGCGGCCACAGAAGATAACGCGTCCATTTCTCTCAGCTTCTGCTAGATACTGCTCATAGATTGCATTGTTTTTGGCATCATTGATTGGATAGTAAGGTTCATCTCCTCTTTTCCAATCTGCTGGATATTCTCGAGTAATAACCGTCTTGTCCTGAGTCCCAAACTCAAAATGTTTGTGTTCGATGATACGCGTATAGGGAATATCTCGCTCAGTATAGTTGACTACAGCATTTCCTTGATAATTTTCTTGGTCCAGAATCTCATGCTCAAAACGGAGACTACGATACTCTAGTTCACCAAACTGATAGTCAAAGAACTGATCAATCATCCCTGTGAAGACAATCTTAGTTGCTGAAGCCTCCATGTTCTCACGATCTGCAAAGAAATCTGTATTGAGCTCCACTTCGATTCCTTCCAACAACTTTTCGATGATGACATTGTAACCACCAATCGGAATTCCTTGGTAACGGTCATTGAAATAATTGTTATCATAGGTCAATCGAACAGGTAAACGCTTGATGATAAAGGGTGGTAGTTCAGTAGCAGAACGCCCCCATTGCTTTTCGGTGTAGCCCTTGATTAGCTTTTCATAAACATCCGTACCAATCAACTTAATGGCTTGTTCCTCTAAGTTTTTAGGCTCAACATCTTGCATGTGTGTCGTCTGCTCAGCAATCTTGTCCTTGACTTCTTGAGGTGTCTTTGTCCCCCACAAAGCATAGAAAGTGTTCATATTGAAAGGCAGATTATAGAGATGCCCCTGATAGTTTGCAATTGGTGAATTGATGTAATTGTTAAACTCTGCAAACTGATTGACATAGTCCCAGACCTTTTTATTGGATGTATGGAAGATATGAGCCCCATACTTGTGGACATTGATGCCCTCAACATTTTCACAGTAGATATTTCCACCGATGTGGTCACGTTTATCAATCACCTTCACCTTCTTGCCACGTTTGTTAGCTTCGTAGGCAAAGATCGCACCTGACAAGCCAGCACCGACAATCAAATAATCGTACATAAAATCTCCTTATTTCTTTAAAACACTTTTTAGTTCTTGAAAATCCAAGACACATAAGACTAAAACTAAGCCACCATACACAAAGAAGCCAAGCACAGCATAGATCAAGACATTCACAACGGATGAGAAATTGATAAAAGCTTGTACAGAATACAAGGCGCCATACATCAAGAGAGCAGCTAAAAATATTTTTAGCATAGATGGAAGGATCTTAACCTCTTTTAGATAAGAACGTGTAAAGTAGAGTTGAATTACCCACACTAAACCTTCTGTCGCAACAGACACAATCGAAGCTCCAATATAACCCAAAGGCGGGATTAAGAGTATATTCAAACCCACACTGAAAATAGCTGGAATAGTTGTTGATAGCATAAATTCACGATTCTTATTGTGAGGAATCAATATTTGAATTCCCATGATATTTGTCCAGCCAATAAAGAACATTCTAAAGACCATAATAGCAATCGCATAGCGAGCATCTTGGAAATCTTGTCCCAAGAAAAAATTGACAAAATCTTTGTTAACAATCAAAATCCCCGCAATCATCGGGAAGATGACCAAGTTATACACTAAGAAAGACATTTCATGTAACTTGTTAACAGCCTTTTGATTACCTGATGAAAGAAGATTGGAGACCCGAGGCAACATAACACTACCAAGTGACGTTACCAAGGTCAATAAAATATTCAATAATTTCAAGGCTTGATCATAAATCCCAACATCCTTTGTCGAAGACAAGGCACCTAACATAGTCCGATCTAGTGTGATGTAGAGCGAAATGGCAATCTGCGGTAAAAACAGGAGAACCACTGGTTTGATATGTTGTTTAGCATAAACTAAATCTAAGTGAGGTTTTCCAATGTGTTCGCGAGCAGGGAGCCACATACTTAGCTGTCCCAGCAAATCATAGCCAACCAGAAGAATGATATACAGATATAAGTCGGATGGTTTCTTTACAAACAGAAAGATAGAAGCAACACCCAGAAGTTTAACCATTGTATTTCGAACAGTAATCTTTTTAAAATCTTCCATCCCCTGAAAGAGCCAGGAAATATCTAGCCCTCTAGACAACAAACTGAATCCTAAAATATAGGCAATCAGATTATTCATAGATGGAATAAGGAAGCACACAATAACATAGAGAACAATGGCCAAACAGGTTGCTAAAACCTGTAAACTATAGATACCCCAGAAGGTTTTCTGAACATTGTTTCGATGTCCTGAAATCTCCTTGGTCCCATAATTGGCCACCCCAAGTGTCGCTAAGAGTATAAAGTAAGTTACTATTGAGTTGTAGTACCCATAGGAACCTAAGTCATTGGATGAGAAAACCCGAGTAATATAGGGTGTAGTAATGACTGGTAAAACGATTACTAACAGCTGATAAGAAAGATTATATAAATAATTTTTTAATACTTTCACAAGGAGTTCCTCGTTGTAGATTTCTTCGATTCAAATTCAATAACTGGCAAGGTTGCAAACAGAGTAAACATAAAAATATTATAAGACGGGCGAACCCAGAAGGCCTCAAACATACAGTTGACTGCTATTAAGGATAAGGCCGTCAATAGCAAATAATTCTTTTTGCGATAAAGTGACCAAGACCTAACTATGTATAACACGACCAATAAGAGAACTGGAATCATCCCATAGGTAAAGAGCATCTGAACGTAGGAAGAGTCTACATAGTCGTAGCTCAAAACGGATTCTGTACGCCCCCCATAACCGACAAATGATATGCCCCGAGTCCCAAACCACTGCACTGCATATTTTTTTAGTGCCTCATGTCCTAGGTGTAATCTCATACTAAAAAAATTGTTTAGAGCCACATACATTGGATGAGACCAGGTAAATTTAGAAGAGAGATAAATCATTACTGAAGACGCTATACCAGCCGATAAAGGAAGTAAAGCAAAAAGCCGTCGCTGTTTATCATTTCGGAAATAAAAGTACAGAAAGATGAGCGCCATTACAGTAATAGAAGCGGCATTAAGCCTCGCATCGCAATATCGAATAATGAAATAAGCCAGACCAAATCCTAAGGCAGTCCGTAAAACAATGAATTTCTTTCTAAAGATATACGATATAGCTGTATATAGATAAAAACAGTGAGAAGCAAAATCAGTTGGATAAATAAAGCCAAATGAATTTCGAACAACGACTCCCGCAGATCGTGATTGGACAAATTGCAAGTTTGGAATAGCACCAATCACGGCCAAGAGCACTATCAATACAAGAAAAAACAAGGCTACAACAGAGTATATTTTAAGTACACTTTCCATCTCAGCCTTGTAAAGAAAGACAAGCAGAAACATATACATCAATGCATTAAGATTCCCAGTCTTATAGTAAACCATCCCCCCGGCAAAAAGAAGAATTGGTGCAAAGATGAGATAGCTTATAGAGTAGTGATGAATATAAGCAAATCGCATAGCAAGTAACAGGACCGCAAAAAAAGGAACTACATTAGGAATATTAGGTAAAACAGGAGCTAACATAGACGTATTGATCATATCTATGGAGACAACCACTATTAAAACTGCTGCAATTAGCAATTTATCACGTTCTAACTTTAACATTTTCTTTTTCCTTTTCTTCTTTCATCCCTAACTCTTACTTAGGATTTTTTTAACTTTTTAAATTGATAATAGAGCCGCGGATACTTAGTAATTAAAACATAGAGGATCCTACGTTTCTTGCTAACTCTAGAATTCTTCAAAACAAGTGGCAAATAAGGCCTGGTTTTCTCCTGAAGTCTCTTGAATTCTACCGAATCCCCATCCTTAATCATCGTAAAGATAAGAAGACTTCCTGTAAAGAAGCGTGAAATGATGGCTTCTTGGAGTTCTGAACTCTCAGGATAGGTTGCATTCACAACCTCTTTTAAATGATCAATTGCTTCGTAAAACTCGTATTGTTTTGGCGTGAAAGCCGAGGCAGTAATGCTACCAGGTCTATGGTAATAATGGTAAATCGGAAGATGGTACAAGGCCACGGATTGGGCTTGGTTGAGATGCTCACTGATAACATAGAGGTCTTCGTAGATGCGCCCCTTGGGGAAGGGAGCTTTCTCAAGAAGTTCTTTCCGATAGAGTTTCCCACAAGCAGAGACCGTGACAAGGTCTCCATAAAGCATCTCAGTCAGAGCCTTTGCCTTGTCATAGACCTTAACTTGGTCTAAATCAAGCTGATCCAAGTGAAAATTTTGAAAACGATGATAGTGAGCTGTTGGCTCTACTTTGCCACTCACCATATCTGCTTGGGTACGACTTTGTAGCTCTGCTAGCAGTTCCAAGGCGCAGGGTTCCAGATAGTCGTCTGGATCTAGGAAAGTAATCCAGTCGCCCTTGGCTTTCAAGACCCCATAGTTCCGAGCATCAGACAAGCCACCGTTGACCTTATGGTAGCTAGTCACCCAATCATATTGCTGGGCATACTGGTCACACAAGTGTCCTGAGCCATCACTCGAGCCGTCATCAATCAAGAGGACTTCCATATCCTTGTAAGTCTGATGTTCCAAACTCTCCATGGCATAATGAAGGTAGTCCTCCACATTATAAACAGGCACAATTACCGAAATCATATTTTCTTTTCTTTCTCTTACTTAGTTTTACAGTTTAAATCTCAAATGAGCTTCTATCTGGAAGCAGTTGATCCATAGCCTTGATAAAGTCTGTCATCACCTGCTCCTCGTCTTGAATGTTAAATCCATCATTGATACACATAATTTGGTATTTACCAGAATTTAGTATCTTCCAAAAATCTGGTCCGGCATTATCCAAAGAAAAGAGTCCCCCCAACTTAGGATTTCCGACAGCGTATTGACCACTGGCAATCTGCCAATACTTAAAGAGCCAAACATTGGTATCAGAAGGATTTCTAAAGCGACTAGCCGAGGTTCTCTCCAAGACAGCTTTTTCCTTTTCCCATACCAAGTTCATCGTTGATCTTAGTAGAGGATAGGGCAGATGACTCTCCCAGAAACCACAGATAAACTGACTATTTCTGTATAGTAGCGACTTAACGATACTTTTTAATCCCTGCTTTGGATCAAAGAATTGGCCATTCTTCAAAATTTCATTTCGACTGAAATAGCTAGTGACAATCTCCATGTCATTTATCTGAAAATTCCCCGTTCCATATCGCTCAGGAATAATCGGTGAAAGAGCCGTATTATATTTGGGTAAACCATCCTCTGAGAAAAAATCTGTCGGCTCGACTGGAGCTGTCAAATACATATCGTCATTAAAAAAAACAAAATGCTCTGAGAGACCAGGGATTCGATGGATGTTACTTTCGATAGGATTGGCAGAAAAAACTGGTAGGTAGTCATTACAGATAATCTCTGTATGATCTACCAACACCAATTTTTCACTATTTATATCTAACCAGCTTGGCTTTTGCTGGTCGGTCACGAGGTAGATCTTATTGACCCAAGGAGCAAATTTTTCAACTCCTCTAAACCAATATTTAAAGGTCCCCCATTCTCGGTAAGCCTTGACTGAATTCATACTCTGTTTAGAAGTATTAACCGAGCCATCATAGCTTGATTTTTTTTCTTGCCACACAGGATCATTCCCATCAACCCAAGTCACAACAAAATCTATTTTATTCATAACTAATCTTTTCTATCTGTTTTATATAACTCCGAAAAGTTCTTGATGTAACTCTCCAAAGAAAACAGCTCTTTTTGTCTCTGATATCCTACTCGCCCAAATTTTTCTCTTTTTTCAGAACTATCTAGTAAGAGAGAAATGGCATTAGAAAGTTCTTGAGGACGATTTGGTTTGACTAAGCAACCACTTTTGTCATCTACTACCATTTCAGCTATTCCCCCATTGTTATAACCAACAACTGGTTTTGAACAAGCCATGGCTTCTAGGACTACTGTAGGTAGGGAATCAGGTTTTATACTTGGTAAGACAAAGATATCAAACATATTATAAAGTTCAGAAGTCTTATCGTAGTAATCAATACGATGAATTTGTGACACAACAGATGAAGAAGCTATTCTCTTATCTAGTTCTTCTAAGCGCCATTCTTCACCAGGAAAAACACCTCCAGCTAGGAAAGCTACCGCTTGCTCATTCTTTTCCAAAAGTGGCTCGACTGCTTCTATGAAATCATTTTGTCCTTTGATAGCATTGACCCGACCAATCATGCCAATCACAAGTGCATCTTGCGCAATGTCAAATTTTTCACGAATAGAAGACGCATCCATTGGATAATAGACAGCATTATCAACACCGTTGTAAATCACTTCCACTTGGCTATCTTTGATAAAGGGAGACTGCTTGATATGATTAGCGACCGCTTGGGACACCGTCACAATCTTGTCTGCATATCGTCCCATGAGCATATTGATAAAGTCAGAAATAGCTTTGGGTTTGACGATAATCTCATGAACATGCCAAATCAAAGGCAGCTTGAGCTTGCGTTTCAAATAGATGCCCTCCAAAACAGCCGCTGTATTATTGTGAACCATTTCTATACTGTGTTCTCGAGCATAGAGGGCGATTTGCTTAGCATAGAAAATATAAGAGCGAATATAGTCGGCAATGCCTTTGGGATTAAAATACTTCCTTCGTAAAATCGGATAATCCAGCACGCTAACCTGAGCTCCAACTTGACGCAAGGCCTCGACTAAAACACCATCATTTGGTAGGATGACGTGAGCTTCAAATTCTTGGCGATCTAATCCTTTGATCAATTCCAGTAAAACCTTATCTGCTCCATACATTTCTGCACCAGCATGCAAGTATAAAATCCGTTTCATTCTTTACCCTTTAAACACTTCTTCATAATCTGACACAATCTTTTCCCATGTGAAAGCTGAGATAATTCTTTGGCTTGACTTGAAATCCAAGTCAGCTATCACTACCTGATCAAATCCCTCTACTTCCTCAATGACGCGTGCCAACTCATCTTTTTTCCAATAAATAGCCCCGTCTTCACCAACCTCACGGTTAAAACCAACATCTAGCAACAAATTCAGTTTTGTAGATGCTAGAGCTTCCAGTAGAGAAGGGTTGGTCCCTCCAACCTCATGCCCATGGAAATAGGCAAAGGTATTTTCACGGATGTACTTAAGCAACTCTTGGTCATAGACAGTACCGACAAATTTGACCCTAGGATCTTTGTCAAAACCAGTATCCCGTAACAACTGGTCGTAAAATTTATTCTGCTCCACATTTGTGATGAGGACGAAATCTTTCTGGGAGCTAGACTGCATAAAACCACGAATCATAGCTTCATAGTTATTCTCTGGAACGAATCGTCCAACCACTAGGTAGTAATTGCCTTCTGAAACTTGCTTTTCATTAAACCAGGTCCGAACCTTCTCATCCTCCTGGCGTAAGACGGACTTACTGGTATCTGTCCCATAAGCAATATAGGTCGTTTTGGGCTGATACTTGGCATAATCCTTTTGGATATAGGATTCAATATTTTTGCTGTCACATACCAAAAGATCCGCATGCTTGACCATCAGTTGCTCAGAAAATTTCCAGTACTTACGAACCGGAAGGCTCCATTTAGCACGTAGCCATTCATGGCCATCCGGGTTGACTATGAGGGTGCCACCAATAGCCTTGATTTTCTTTTTAATCCCTGCTATGAAAGGGCCGATTCGACAAGCCAATACATAGAAAATCGGCTCCTTGTCTTTTTGTTCTTTAGCCATTTCAATCGCTCGATTGAGCGCAGCTATATCATAAAAAATCGCCCTAGCTGGTCCAATGTTTGGCACATCCACATTATAACAAATAGCACCATTGTGCTCAAATACATCCTCTGCAATGCCTGACTTTGCTGAATTTTCCCGCATACAGGCGACATAATACTGGATATGCTGACTTTGCTGACAAGCCGTCAACTTTTCAACAAAGGTTTCAAAGCCACCATACTTGGCTGGGATTCCTTTTGAACCTATAATATATACAGCTTTCTTCATTTATTCCTCAAATATATATAATCAGAGGAAGGCGCTTCTACTTAGCACCTTCCTTCCTAAATACAACTTTTATGGTTTTGAGCAAAATCTTAATGTCCCGCCAAATGGTCCAACCGTCCATATAAGCAAGGTCCAGCTTTACAACCTCATCAAAATCTGTGATAGCGCTACGACCACTGACCTGCCAAAGACCTGTAATCCCAGGCTTGAAGCTCAAACGTCTTTTTTGCTCAGGCGTATAGTTTCGATATTCATCTACAGTAGGCGGACGAGTACCGACTAAGCTCATATCTCCAATCAAAACATTATAAAATTGAGGGAGCTCGTCCAAACTCGTCTTTCTGATAAAACGTCCAATCGGTGTTACTCGAGGATCATTATCCATCTTGAACATACCGCCAGTCATGGTGTTATGTTCCATTAATTCTTTTTTTATTTCCTCGGCATCCACTCTCATAGAACGGAACTTATAGAATTTAAAGAAACGGCCATTTTTCCCAACTCGTTTTTGAACAAAGAAGGCTGGGCCTCCATCCTTACGAATGATTGGGACTAGAACGATACTAACCAAACCACAAACCAAAAGACCAAACAGGGCACCAACAATATCCAAGCACCGTTTAGCTATAACATGGGTTTGCTTATAAAAGTTTGTCGAAAATGTTACCACACTCATTCCAGCAACTTCTTGAATCCGCTTTTCACCTAGAGATAAAAAGTCGAATGCATTTAGATTGACCGAAACATCTATTCCCATACTTTCAAAACGAGAAACTAAATCTCCGATATCATAATCTTCACTCGGCAGATTAATGAAGACCTCATCGACAACCTCTTGTGTTACAAAGTCTACCATATCTTGAGGAGCAACGATGGCCACCTGGGCTTGGCTAAATGTCGTATCATCCATAATGGTCACGCCTACCAATTCCCGGGTAGAGTATTTAGATGAAGTTAGACGTTCATAAGCCTTTTCCAATCGACTGGTTGCTGTAATCAAAAACAATTTTTTCCGATTTTTAAATCTTGAGTAAATGGACTGTTTATATTTTTTGATGATAGAGTCCATCAGATAAATAGCTAGTGAATTTATCAAAAAGAAGTAGACCATTCCTCTTCTTGAGATAGAAAAAGGTTCCTTCAACATAAAAGAAGTAAAGGTAATTGCAATTGAAAATACCAGGTTATATTTTATAGTCTGCAGTAATTCTTCTAAATAACCCCTTGTGTAAAATTTAAAAGAGAAATTACTGATATAAAAAACAATGAAATGCAGAAGATATAAAATAGCAATGGTCTGAGAAGTATATTCTGCTTCTTTGAAAAGACTAACTATATAAGCTGAAAATAAAACGGCTAGACTTTGAAAAATAACAATTTTGAAATTTTCAAATTCTCTTCTCTCCTCTCCCATTAGTAACCTTCCTTATGATCTATTTTTTTCCATAATTACCATAGTTCCCGTAATTACCATAATTTCCATAGGAACCATATTTTTCTGATTTAACATCGAATTTATTTAGAACAACTCCAAGGAATGGAGTTCCTGTTTGTTCCAACTGCTCTTTAGCTTTTTGTACAGCTTTGCGACTAACTGCGCCTGAAGCTGATACTAAGAAGCTGCCGTCACAACGCTGAGCAATAATCGCTGCATCAATAACCATCCCGATTGGTGGTGTATCGACAACAATATAATCATAATGTTCTCTCAATACACCCATAATGACTTCAAAATTTTTCCCTTGTAAGAGCCCTGTTGGGTTTGGAGATACCTGTCCTGACAAGAAAACATCTAGGTTTGGATAATCAGTGTCCGCCAAAGCTCGGCTAATATCAGCATTACCAGACAAGACCTCTGTCAAACCTTCTACTTTTCTTTGGCTCTTGAAAACCCCTGTCATAACGGAGTTTCGAATATCAGCATCAATCAAGAGTGTTCGATAACCTGCCCGCGCGAAGGCCAAGCTTAAGTTGATGGAAATAGTTGACTTTCCTTCATTTGGCTGAACAGAAGAAACCGCTACAACCTTAATATCAGAACCACTCAACTGGATATTTGTACTCAATGCATTAAAGTATTCTTCCGCCTGATGCATCTCCGCCAATTTATTTTTAATAATTTCTAACGTTGCCATGAGGTCCCTTTCTTACAATTTCTTTAGGTTTGGAATAACACCTAGTAGTGTAGCTCCCATCACATCTTCGATGTCTTCTGGCTTTTTCACTCGATCATCTAAAATCTCTACAATCAAGACAATAACAATCATCACCATGGCTCCTGCCAAGAAGCCTAGGATGACATTCCGGCGAATATTTGGAGAAGAGGGTGATTTTGGAACTTCTGCCTCTTCTAAGGTTGTTACATCTGAAACCTTGGTAACAGCAATGATTTTTTCAGCTGCCACTTCGCGCAAGGTGTTGGCGATTCGGCTAGCTTGGTTAGGATCACTATTTTTGACAGTAATGGACACAATCCGCGTATCTGTAGGCACCGAAACACTTACAGACTTGCTTAATTCAGCTGTTGTCCCAGGTAATTTTAATTCTGAAATAACCGTAGACAATACATCCTGTGATAAAATGATTTCCTTATAGTCCTTAACCAAGTAAGATCCTGCTTGTAGGTCTTGGTTGGTCAGAGTGTTATTATCTGTCTGCTGACGGTTGACAACGTAAATCCGTGTCGTACTTTGATAAGAGGGCTTAGCAATAAAAAGGCTGTAACCCAAAGCTAAGACAGCTGCCACTAACGCTATCAACAGAATGATAAACTTTCTTTTCCATACCGTCTTGATTAGAGACAGTACGTCAATTTCGACTAGTTGATTTTCTTTATTCATGTTCCTTTTCCTCTATACTAAGAGCGAAGCCTATATGTATTCACTTCTTAGCAATAATTCCTGATTTTTTCTAAACAACTGCTCTGCATGAGATTCCCCATACTTCTTGGAGATGATTTGGTAGGCCTCTTGCATATAAGGCGGTCGTGGATCCAAATTGTGCATATCACTGGCCACGAAATGAACCAGATCTTTCTCCAGAAAGAACTGGGCCCTTTTTTTCATGAATTTATAAGTGTCTCCAAACAGCTTTGGTTTTAAAACACTCGAACTATTAATCTGGGTGTAACAACCCATATTAATCAAGTCGCGCACCTTCTTTTCATCATTTTCCAAGCAATGATAGCGTTCAATATGAGCGACGACAGGTGTAACGCCCAAGCGTAAAACGTTGCTCAGAGCTGTATGAATTTCCTTGTAAGGCGTGATCATACTGAATTCAATTAAAGCATACTGACTATCTGCCAAGCGTGGAATCTTTCCTTGCTCCAGCTTATCCAAAATATCACTTGTATAATATATTTCAGCCCCGTAGAGAACAGTCAAATCATCCGCAATTTCTTTAGCCAGTTCCTGGACTTGTTTGAAGTTTTCTTCAATTTTTGCTTCTGGAGTCTCAAACATCCCTTTCCGACGATGAGAAGTTGAAATGATCGTTCGCACCCCTTGGCGGTAGCTTTCCTCCAGCAAGGCCCTGCTATCTTCTATTGTCTTTGGACCATCATCAACTTCAAAAACGATATGTGAATGAATATCAATCATGGCTTACTTCCCTTCCATAACAGTCTGAATTTCAGACTTCATTTGAGCCAGGCTAGCTGGATCAACTTCCAGCATATAAAGGGCAGCTTCTGGCATAGCATATGAAGGCAGACCAGTTTTTCCATTTCCAGTCAAAGCTTGTGACGTAACTGTATAGTTCCCACCTGTTTCCAACTGGGTATTCACAAGATTCATCATGGTTTCTAAGCTCATATTTGTCTGAACAGAATCTTGTAAGCCTGAAATAATACTATTGTAATTCTTCAGAGCATCTGTTGAGGTCAGCTTTTTAATAACAGCAGCGATGACTTTTTCCTGATTCTTTCCGCGGTCGTTATCACCACCCGTCAATGAATACCGTTCCCTGACAAAGCCCAGTGCTTGCTCAGAATTGAGATGAACATTTCCAACCTTGAAGTGGTAATTCCCATGAAGACTTGTGAATTCTTGATCGTTATACACATCAACACCACCCAAAAGGTCAATCAATTTGAGGAAGGAAGTGAAATTCAAACGTACATAATACTGAATATCGATACCATAAAGTTTCTCTAGAGTATGAACCGAAGCATCTATACCATAAATACCCGCATGGGTCAGTTTATCAGGCTGATCCGCACCACCATCCGCAATAGGTACATAGGCGTCACGCGGTGTAGTTGTCAAAAGCACGCGCTTGGTCTTACGGTTAACTGTCATAATGATGTTCACATCCGAACGAGAGACAGATGAGATGCCACCATAGGTATCAATCCCGCTGACATAGATATTAAAGACATCTGCGTTAACATCATGCTTCTTAGCTGCAGTCTCAACCTTTTTCGTTAATTTGTAAGAATACAACTTTTTAACTTTGGAAGCATAGTCAGGATCTTCGCTTCGTAAGGTATCCTCAAATACACTATTGATAACAATAGCTTTTGTCTCTCCAGCAAGCAGGGACTTATAAGCCGCTAGATAAGAGCTCGCTGAGTCCACTGTCAATTGGACTTTCTTGGTCTTAGCCAGTTCATCTGTTAAAGCCGCAATGTTTTCACCATCATTATTGGTTGGAGCTAAAACATTGGTTACTTTTTTTATATCTTTAATGTCGCTATCTGCTGCTACTACAACGCTCATTTCGTACTCAGAATAGTTAGAGGTGGAATTCAAACCAGTATACAGGTCCACCATTTCCTTGACAGCGTACATGGTTACTGACCCAATCAGCAAGGACAGAACCAACAATACCGTTGTAAAAATCCGAGCCTTATTAAACCAAATGAAAAGAGCAGCTAGAACTGCTACTAGTATCATCACAAAGGTTGAAATAATATTCAAATAACGAAAAGCTAAAATATTATACTTGAATATATAAACTATCAAGACAGAGATTAATAAAACATAGATGATGAATAAACTAACATTTAAGATTTTAAAACGTCTTGATTTAGCGGTAGTTCCATTGCTTTTTCTACGAGACATGCTAAAAACACTTCCTATACATAATTACTCCATCTTATTATATCACAAAAATATTTAGATTCTGCCTTATTTTTAAGAAATTTTTAAGAAATCATAGTAAAGAGCCAAACCATTTTCTCTTCATCTTTGATTAACTTAAGAAAAAGAAAGCAAATACGTCATAAACAAATCAAAATGCATAAATATAGAGTATTTTATAGAGGTCTCAAGGGTTTGTTTACAAAAAATGGTCCCTTATAACAGGAACCATTTTTAAAATTATATCATAGGGCATCTTTGATCTAGTTGACCATGATCAGATGAGGCCATCCCGATCAACTTGTTCAAAACGTTCTTTCCCATCATTCAGCTTATCCCAGATGACTACTTGTCCAGACTGAAGGGACTTCTGCACATCTATAATGCGCTGATTGGAAGAGCCACGAAACTGTAACATAAGATTCTTCTTGGTAAGGTCAAAACGGCCGTCTACTAGGATGTCAATCAGACTCAGCAACTCCAGCTTATCCTCCGTTTCCAGCATCATCTCCTCCCAAGTATAGCCCGTCCAGGACCAGATATCCTTGTCTGGAAGCTCTCTCCGAATCCGCTTGACCAAGGGCAGGAGAATGCCTGTGTTGAGAAAAGGCTCGCCGCCTAGAAGGGTCAGCCCCTGCACATAGGGTTCCGCCAAGTCCTTCATGATTTGCTCCTCCAGCTCTTGGGTATAGGGAATACCAGCGTTGAAGGACCAGGTTGCTGCATTATAGCAGCCCTCACAGTGAAACATACAGCCACTGACATAGAGGGAGTTGCGGACACCTTCGCCATCCACAAAGTTAAAAGCCTTATAGTCAATGATTCGCCCCTTACTCAGCTCCTCGCTTTTCCATTCTTGGGGTTTGGGATTGTTCATGCCACTTCTCCATCTAGCTCTATCCAGTAGCGCTCGCTTCCTTGAATGGTATTGTCATAGACGCCACCATTAGCAAGAATCGTTCGCCGGCTAGCTTCGTTTTCTTCATCGCAGGTAATCAGAGCAAAGTCCAAACCAGCTCTCTTCGCCTCTATAAGGCCCAGATGCAGTTGCTCCTGCCCATAGCCCCTGCCTCGCTCCCCCGGCCGAATTGAATAGCCAATATGCCCACCCTCAACAAAGAGTTTTTCATTTAACAAGAGACGCAATGCTAGGAAGCCCAGTGGGTGGTTTTCCTCGTCAACCGAGATAAACTGAATTGCTGGTACCCATCCTTCTGGCAGATTTTCAGCATCCTCCTGCTGTTCTACAATCTTTAACCAATCCTCATAATCCTTGGCCCGCTTCCAAGTGGAGCCCACACCACCATGCATATAAGAATTCGCAGCATCAAATTCAGCAATCATCTCTAAAATCGCATCTTTATCTTCCAAAGTTGGTCGTCGTAACTTCATAGGCTTTCCTCAATCTATATCAATCCAATAACGCTGACTTCTGTCGATTGTATTTTCGTAAACACCGCCAGCAGAGAGAATCGTGCGTCGGCTGGCTTCGTTGTCTTCATCGCAGGTAATCAGCACTCGTTCTAATCCTTGCTTTCTAGCCTCTGCCAGCCCTAACTCTAGTTGCAACTTGGCCAAGCCCTTTCTGCGTTGACTGGGGCGGATAGAATAGCCAATATGTCCACCCTCCACAAATAATTTGTCATTTAAGGACAAGCGCAGAGCTAAAAAACCCAGAGGCAAGCCGGTCTCATCAAAGGATAAAAATTTGATTGCGGGAACCCAGCCTGCTGGCAAATTGGCCGCATCCTCCTGCTGTTCTACAATCTTTAACCAATCCTCATAATCCTTTGCTCGCTTCCAAGCGGAGCCCATGCCACCATGCATATAAGAATTCGCAGCATCAAATTCAGCAATCATCTCTAAAATAGCGTCTTTATCTTCCAAAGTTGGTCGTCGTAACTTCATAGGCTTTCCTCAATCAATATCAATCCAATAACGCTCTTTCCCACCTCGAATATCCTCTAATACTCCACCGTTAGCAAGAATCACACCTCTGCTGGCAGCATTATCCCTATCGCAGGTCACTAGAGCCCGTTTTATATTTTTACTTTTGGCTACTTGCAAGCCTTGTCTCAGTTGCTCTTTTGCCAGTCCTTTGCCACGCGCAGACGGACGAATACTGTAACCAATGTGCCCACCTTCTTGGAGCAGATGGTCATTGAGTAGCAAACGCAAATTAAGAAAGCCCACAGCCTGACCATCCGCAGTAAAAGCCACAAGCTGAATGTATGGTACAAAACCTTCTGGCAAACCCAGCCCGGCTTCTGCCAGCTGAATGGTTTCCAGCCAATCCTCGTAGGCAAAATCAGCTCCGCCAAAGAAGCCGTCATGCCGGCTACCAGTCGCTTCAAAATCTGCTAACATTTCCAAAATAGTGGTCTTATCCTCTAGTCTTGGTTTCCTTAATTCTACATCCATTTTTCTACCATACTTTACTTCTTATTGCTAGCCTTTGCCAGAAATTGCTCCCGCAGGCTAGTCACCCGCGCCTTTTTATTGCTAGCTCCTGTAGAATGTTTTTCATGAAAACGTCTTACTTGAGCCTTACCTTTATCGTCTAGTTGATATTTTCCCATTTTTTCTCCTAATGATTAATGAAAAAGAGCGATACATCACACGGATGTTCTGTATCACTCCCGCTTCTTATTTAGTTTCAATCAGTTTTCGTTTCCTGAAAATTTAATAGTCGAGCCATTCATATGCTTAACCCGAGCAGAAATCTCCTTGTGACGACCGTTAACCATCGGACGAGCTTGCGGATTTCCTAGATAACCACAGGTCCGCTTAACTACATCAACAGTTTTAGGATCACTATTGCCACAGTTTGGACAGGTGAAACCACGCTCAGTCGGTGTGAAGTCTCCCTCAAAGTCGCACTTGTAACAGCGGTCAATTGGCGTATTTGTTCCTAAGTAACCAACCCGGTCATAAGCATAGTCCCAGACAGCTTCCAAAGCTTTTGGATTTTGCTGCAGAACAGGGTATTCACAGTAGTGGATAAAGCCACCTGAGGCTCCCACTTCTGGGTAAATCTTCTCAAAGTCCAATTTTTCAAAAGGTGTTGGATTTTTACGCACATCGTAGTGGAAGGAGTTGGTATAGTATTCCTTGTCTGTAATATCCGGAACAAGGCCAAACTTCTCAGTATCCAAACGGCAGAAACGGTCGGTCAGACTTTCGGATGGAGTCGAATAAACAGAGAAATGATAGTCATATTCATCTGACCATTCACCAACCAAACGCTTCATCTCTTTGACAATATCCACTGTAAATTCTTTGGCTTCTGGATTGTCTTCCCATTCTCCACCATAAAAAGCAGTTGCAACTTCGTAAAGACCGATATAACCAAGTGAAACTGTTGCTCTGCGGTGAGTAAAGAGCTGGTCAACTTGATCATATTTGCCCAGGCGTTTGCCAAAAGCACCGTATTGATACAAGATTGGAGCATTTGCTGGCGTTGCTTCCTTAGTCCGCTCTACCCGATAGACCAAAGCATCCTTAGCAATAGCCATTCGCTCAGCGAATAAGGACCAGAATTTATCCTTATCTCCTTCAGCTTCCAGTGCAATCCGAGGTAGGTTGACAGTCACAACTCCCAGATTCATACGGCCAGAATTGACTTCTTGGCCATTCTCATCCTTCCAACCTTGGAGGAAGGAACGGCAACCCATCGGTACCTTGAAAGAGCCAGTCAATTCAATGATTTTATCATAAGATAGGACATCCGGATACATCCGTTTCGTCGCACATTCCAGCGCCAGCTGTTTGATATCGTAGTTAGGACTTCCTGGCTCTAAATTAAGGCCACGCTTAAGAGTGAAAATCAGCTTAGGAAAGATAGCTGTCCGATGTTCACTTCCCAAGCCCTTGATACGGATGTTAAGAATTGATTTTTGAATCTCGCGTTCAAAGCGATTGGTTCCCAAACCAAATCCTAAAGAAGTGAAGGGGGTTTGTCCATTAGAGGTAAAAAGCGTGTTAATCTCATACTCTAAGGACTGCATAGCATCATAGATATCTTTTTTTGTTTTTTCCCAAGCGTAATCAGCTCTTTTATCAGCTAGCACCCAGTCCTTGGCATCTCGTAAATGCTTCTCGTAATTGAGTTCTGCGTAAGGAGCTAAGACTTCATCGATTCGGTCAGCTGAACAGCCTCCATACTGACTAGAAGCCACATTGGCAATAATCTGCGAGATTTGAGCTGTCGCAGTCTGAATAGACTTAGGACTCTCTACTTCTGCATTCCCAATCTTGAAGCCATTTTTCAGCATGCCCTTAAAATCAATCAAGCAGCAGTTGGTCATTGGTGTATAAGGGCTATAATCCAAATCATGGTAGTGAATATCACCCTTTTGATGGGCATTGGCTACGTGAGGAGGTAACATCTTAAGACCGATGGACTTACCAACAATCCCAGCAGTTAAATCCCGTTGGGTGTTAAAGACATCACTGTCTTTGTTGGCATTTTCATTGACCACTGTTTGGTCTTTATTGAGCAATTTGTCAATAGTAAAATTAATATCGGTTGCCTGAGAACGATCAAAGTCACGCTGAGTTCGATACGAGATATAGGCCTTGGCAATAGCATATTCATTGGCGTTCAAAAGCTCATGCTCAACGATGTTTTGGATTTCATAAATCTTCACATCCTGAGAAAAACGATGAGTGATTTCAGCAACAATCTTCTCCGTAATGCCCTCAAGCTTGGCTTCAAGCAAAGGAGACATAGAAGTTACTTCACAAGCAGCCTTGACCAAGGCTTTATAAATCTTGTCAACGTCAAAATTCACGCGCCGTCCATCGCGTTTAACTACATAAATATTAGGAATACAGGTCACTGTTTCTTCTCTTAAAGTAATCATTTCCTATCCTCCGTTCGTACATGACTCATTATAACACTATAAAATAAAAAATCAATATCTTGTGTAATATTTTTAATTTTTTTAATTAAAACACAAGATATTGATAATATTATTTGAGCTCGTAAAGCTTGAACTGGCTAGTATCTAGGCCAATTTTCTTATAATTTGAAGATATTATTTTTTTTACTTTCCCTAGTAGAGGGACTTTTTTGTTAACTACAATATAGCGTGGCAGATTTGCATCTAACTGATTTCCTAATAAAATCTTATTCTCTTCGGTATCTAAGTATAACTTAGGACTTAAGATGGTTGCCGCAGACAGACGGCCAGTTGATTGGTAGAGGCTAGCTGTGCTGTCCCAAGCATAGATTTT
The DNA here is from genome assembly GCF_030439935.1 of Streptococcus sp. SG1. Taxonomy (NCBI): domain Bacteria; kingdom Bacillati; phylum Bacillota; class Bacilli; order Lactobacillales; family Streptococcaceae; genus Streptococcus; species Streptococcus sp. SG1. The sequence continues at coordinate 21,426 of NZ_JAQFJC010000011.1, forward strand.
ATCGTCCTTAGCTGACTCCTCACGGATATACTTGCTAACCACAGCACGTTCTGCTTCTTCACCAGCTAATAGATAGCGTTGAACAACTGGTGATGCGACTAAAAAGGCCATCGCTAACACAGGTAAAAATAAATTTCCAACAAAATAATTTTTCCAAATAGAAGGAGTCCGTCTTTTTCTCGTATGACGTCCCTCTGAAAAATTCTTGTTAAACCAAATCGCCAAGAGAATCATCACAAAAGGAATCATAGGCAACAACTGGAAATTCCCCTGACTTGGCAGAAAGATATTGACTAGGAGCAGAGTTAAAATTCCTAACCCCCCCAAATATCGGAAAGGTTTTGCATTTTTCTCTACCAAAGATACCATTCCCATAACCAAGGCTGTTAAGAAACCAAGACAAACAAACAGGCCGCCCATTATGAGTAAAGTAGGAAGATCGGATACTTGTAATCCTAAACTTTCAAAGCTGTACGTCACTTGGCTAATTGCTACACCAAAAGTTCCCTTCCAAACAGTGTAATATCCCAGCGGATAAAAGACCAGTGAAAAACCAAGTAAACTAGCTAAAAATTGATAAAATCCTCGGGCCAAGCGTTTACGGGCAATATGAAAAATGGTCCAAACAAGGAAAACCAAACCATAGAAGACAATACTAGTGAATGGATCCACCATGAAAGCCAAGGCTCCAATAGCTCCCAGCAAGATGAAACCATTATCCCCCACTCGATCATTGACATAGCGAGCTAAGAAATTTAGACTCCACATGATAAAAGGAAGAACAAAAATACTTGCATACAGGCCACCAAAACCAAGAGTTATGACCAAGAGATAAAAAAGCGGAAGCAGTTGCTGCGCTAGAACCTTTTTTCCAGTCATTTGATAGATAAACTGAAAAAGGAAAATCCCAGCTATAAAAAGCGCTAAAAATTGCAGTACAGCAAAAAGAAGACTTCCCATAAAGAGGTTTCCCAACCACGCTATCACATAATACAGCATGCCACTCGTGCCATAAAATTGACCGTAAGCTACTTGACCCTGGGTCATTGCCCAGCCTGCATACAGATTTTGCGTCTGTAGATTTGTCGCCAATGAGGTAAATAAGGGATTAGCCACGCTGAAGAAGCTAGCTATGAAACTCCAGAGTAGCAAATGCCCAAAAGGAATGCTCGCAGGCTTCAAGCTTTCTTCTTGAAGTTGTAGTCCTGCTTTCTCATCTTCTGGCTGAATTTCTTGTTCTTTTTTTTCTTCTATTTTCGCTTCAAGTTGCACTTCTGCCTCTTGATTGTCGAATTCATCAAACATAATAACTCTCCTCAATATAGTCTTTACTAGTATATCAAAAAGTCTTCTGTCTGTCAGTTTTCCTTTTACACACCTCTCAAAAGATTAGCCTACTTGGCAGAATCTGCTTCTAGCTTTAAGACCTGCTTGTCTTTGGTCGCTTTAGACTTTGCCAAGGTTTCTAATTCCCGAAATCTTAGGTAGATTTTTGAAAACGGCCTTTTTGTCTTTCTTTGAACAAACTCTAATTTCATGAAAAATTCCTTTTACTTTTTTATTCGTAAAAAAATGAGAAGGAAATTTGTACCCTCAATAGAGTAAAACAAATCCTTCTCATTAGGTTTATCATGATCAAAGCATTGGCGCAAAAAGCTGAACGATCTCTTTCAGAAGATTTTGGTACCAAGTAGATTTAAAGACACCGTCATGAACCTCTGTTGACACCTCAAAGATACTTTCAAAATCGGCTTTTATGTCTGCTAAAGCAGGTACTTTATATAAAAGCACAGCATTCTCATAGTGATGGACCAAGCTACGATAATCAAAGTTTATGGTGCCTACTACTGCTAGTTCATCGTCTGCAATCACATTTTTACTGTGGACAAAGCCTGGTGTGTATTCGTAAATACGAACACCGGCCTCTAAAAGCTCACGATAAGATCCTCGGGTAATCGGTTGAATAAGCTTTTTATCTGTAATATAAGGCGTGACAATCCGAACATCCACTCCCCTCATGGCAGCGTTTTTTATATTTTCGGTTAAATCATAGTCGATGATCAAATAAGGACTGGTGATATAGACATAGTCCGTTGCCTGACTGATAATATTCTGGTAAACATTTTTCCCGACCTGTGTTCGGTACATAGGCTTAGGACCGCTCCCATATGGAATATAGAGCCCCTCGCCTTCTACCGCTTTGTTTTCTAAATGATACTTATCAAAATCCGTAATTTCACCTCGGTTGATGTACCAATTCATTAGAAAAAGCCTGGTCAGCGCCTTAACGGCCCGACCATCTAAGCGAATCCCGCCATCTTTCCAATGGCCGAAGCGGACAATATGATTAATGTATTCGTCAGCCATATTGATACCACCCGTGTAGCCAATCTGACCATCAATCACAAGAATTTTACGATGATCTCGGTTGTTGTAGGCCACCGTCATACGCGGAATCACCTTATTGAACTTATGTGCATTAATCCCAAAGGAACGCAAAGTTTCCGTATAATCTCCTGGTAAAGTCGCCATACAGCCAATGTCATCATAGAGGAGCTTGATTTCTACTCCTTGAGCAGCCTTTTCCTTCAAAATCTCCAGAATACTATTCCACATCTTACCTTCTTCGATAATATAGTATTCCAGAAAGATGAATTTTTCTGCTGATTTCAGGTCTTCTAAAATAGCAACATACATCTCTTCTCCCAAGGCAAAATACTGAGACGCAGTCCCATCATAAACATCCGCATTATGGTCCATACTAAGCAAGGACTTAACTATCCCAAAAGCTGATTTATTTTTCTTTTTCAGGTCCAATCTCAGCTCATAGCTATTGTCCTCACGAAACTTCATGGAATCCATGCTGCGCAACTGCTTCATTTCTTTCCGAGACAGCCTGCGTTCTCCAAACATGAGATAAATCAGAGGCCCTACAACTGGGATAAAAGTAACCAAAAGCCAGGTTACTTTGCTTTCAGGTGTCATAGAACGATTGACAATCGAAAAAATCGTACCAACTGTTAATAAGGTGACTACAAGAATCCATAAATCCTTATTAATTTCACCTAAATAAAAGAAAAGCCAAAATATAAAGAAGAGTTCCAGTAGCATGACAATGATGCTGAAACCATATTTTGACATCAATAAGCGAAACTTTCTCACACACCTACTCCTCAATTTTCTTATATTTAAGTATAGCGGGGCCTTCTCAATAAATCAAGCAAAAACAGATTGACCTTCTGATAGAAATTAAAAAAAGACTGGAGTCCCCAGTCTTGTGAAGTCTTATTGTTTAGTAAAGACAATTGTGTCATCTTGATCCTGCTCTTGATCAATATCTTCCACAGTCAGTTGATTGCCATTGATATAGTAGCGATGAACATCGTCTCCAATAATCATTCGCTGATTTGTGCTATCAATTTCGACTTGTTCGATTTCTTTCTCACCATCTCTCTCCAAGGTAGTTAAGGTTCCTTTACCAGATGAAATCGTCAAGGTCAATTGATCGCCTTCATGCGTAGCTGTATAGGTTCCGTCCAATTCTGTACTTGTAGCGGTTGTTGCTGACGAAGAAGAGGTCGAAGTCGTTGCACTACTTGAACTTGAAGCAGAAGTTGAAGTTGACGTCGAACTTGAAGACACCGAAGAGTTAGCTTGACTGGCTTGAGAGGGCTGAGTTTGGCTATTGCCATTGCTACAAGCTGCCAAAGCAAGAACTGCTATAGTTGTTAGGGATAAAATCATCGCTTTTTTTGAAAAAGTCATAATCCTTCCTCCTTTAATCATAGGGGGTTTTAGAGCTGGCACAGAAATATGTTTTGCCTACTTTTTGCTAGTTCCATCCTCATTATAACAAAGACCTTTTCCAACCGTCAATTTATCTCTCCTTTTAAAAACTGACGTACCTCCGCAATGAAATAGAGAGACCCAGTTACAAACAATAAACGATGAGAATTATCATCCTGCTGGTAGTCTTTTAGAAAAGCTTGGTAATCCCTGATAAAAGGGAGCTGTCCTGCTTCTTGCTCGCCTATCGTTTCGCCATATGAAAAACTAGTCAGCGACAAACTTGCCTGAGGTAGTTCCTCTTGCAAATAATGGAGCATTTCCGAATAATCTTTTCGCTTTAAAGCCCCAAACAAGATCAAAACTTCTTTGTCCTTTTCTTGCTTAATAAACTCGACCAAGCGCTCAACTGCAGGAAGATTATGGGCTCCATCTAAATAAATGCCATCGCAGACTTTTTCCAAACGGCCTGCCCAGCTAGTTTGAGCTAAAGCTTTTTTTACTAAACTCAGATCTAGATTCCATGACTGACGCTCCATAAATAAAAGAAAAGCTTCCACAGCCACAGCCGCATTTTCCTCTTGGTAGGTCCCCGACAAGCCCAGTTCTACATCTAGCCAGGAGAAGTCACGAGCCCGAAGTTCCTTGTTTTCGAGAGAAAAATCTTGGCCATACTCATATAAGTCGATATTCAACTCCTTTGCCCGCTCTCGACAAACTTGTCGTGCAACTTCTGGCAAAGGACCGATAACAGCAGGACTGCCCACTTTAAAAATCCCTGCTTTTTGCTCTGCAATCTCCTCAAGTGTCGTTCCCAAGGTCTCCTGATGATCAAGGCCAATCGATGTAATGACTGAGACACTTCCTGTGATGACATTCGTTGTATCTAACAAACCACCTATTCCCACCTCAATCAAGGCTACATCCACCTCTTGCTCTGCAAAATACAAAAAGGCTATTAAACTGAGGATTTCAAAATAAGAAAGTTGATCCTGGGGCAACAGTGCGTTTCGCTCCATCTTACGAACTTGATCACCCAACCTAGAGAAATCGCTCTCCGAAATTGGCTGCCCATTTAAGCAAATCCGATCATGAACAGTTTCCATATGAGGTGAGGTAAAAGTCCCAACTTTCTTTTGATGTTGGTCAAATAAGTTTTGCAAAAAGGCTACTGTCGATCCCTTACCATTTGTTCCAGTTACATGAATGGTTGGGTAGGCTTTTTCTGGATGACCAAGCAAACGGATTGCCTGCTCCATTCTCCCAAGTCCAGTCCGAAAATTTAGTCCGATTCGGCTGTCCAGCCAGTTTTCTATCTTCTCCATCTTTACTCCTAGTAAAAAGAGAGCCGAGTGAATGATCAACCAGCTCTCTTTTTTCAATTAATCATATAGCTTACGTTTGAGACTCCGAGTTAACAATAAACTATCTGTTTAACAAATTTAGGTATTCGTTCCTTTTAACCAGAACGAAATAAATATATCCAGGACATCTATACCAGCCTCGCTCATTGAGCGAACTGAGGCAGTCTCTAGATTTGCCTTGCTTTTTTTAGTTAACAAAGGCAGAAATACACTTACTCTTCCATGAAGCTGTTGAAAACTTCTTCAATCATATTCCATTCTTCTTCAGCGTCTTCTGGAATAGGCTGAAGGTCACCTTCAGTTCCATCTTCATTTTCTGTGAATGAGTATGCTTGAATTTCAACTTCACCATTTTCATCTTCTTCAGCATTAGCTGGTACAAGAAGGACATAATTTTTCCCGAATTCTTCCATACCGTCAATGGTCAAGAGAATTTCAAACAAGGTTTCGTTCCCTTGCTCATCCACCAAAGTAATCAATTCGCGCTCTTCATGTTCGTGGTCATGGTTATGATCATGTGCCATATTCATCATCCCTCAATCTTTCTAATAATTTCTATCTAAATAATTCTGTAAAATCAGCTGGGCCGCTAATTTGTCAATCACTTTTTTGCGTTTGTTCCGACTAACATCTGCTTGCTCAATTAGCATTCGCTCAGCTGCCACTGTTGTTAAGCGCTCATCTTGATACTCAACCGGCAAGCCAAACAACTCTGTCACCTTAGCACCGTAAGCCTGACTGGCTTCCACACGGGGACCACTAGTATTATTCATATTTTTAGGAAGACCGATGACAAACTTATCAACCTTGTATTCGGCAACAAGCTCACCAAGACGCTCAAAGCCAAACTCTTCCTGATCTTCATTGATCTGAATAATTTCCAAACCCTGAGCTGTAAACCCAAGAGGGTCACTAATAGCCACTCCCACTGTTTTAGAGCCCACATCCAATCCCATAATTCTCATTAAAGATCGATGCCCTGCCCTTTCAAATAATAACGAACCAATTCTTCAACAATCTCATCGCGTTCATATTTGCGAATCTGATTGCGAGCATTGTTATAACGAGGTACGTACGCAGGATCCCCACTGAGAACATACCCAACGATTTGGTTGATTGGATTGTAGCCTTTTTCATTCAGCGATGTATAAACATCCGTCAACGTTTCGCTAATCTCTTTTTTATTTGAATCGTCGAGATTAAAACGTACTGTTTCATCTGTAAATCCCACAATTACACCCTCTTTCGTTAGAATATTATCATTATACCATATTTCAGATCTTTTCACAAATGTTACAAATCAATATCAGCCCATAAAATAAGCAAAAATGACGGTCTTCTACTATTCTTCTTTTGCGCCATTCAAAAGTTGATTTTCAACATACTGAGCTGGATTCATCTTCAGCAGTTCTTTTAGTTTTAAAGCTTTTAAATATTCTGTTTCTGCAGCCTTATCTACATCCAAGGTTTGAAAATCCAGATTAGTCACACGCTTGAGCTCATTTTCATTTAAAATCTGTAAGGACATAGAGAAACCCGGCAAATCCTTTACTTGTTGATAATGTTCATCTGCTTCCAAGGATCTATTGAGTACTGCTTGAGCTTCTTCTACACCATATTCCTTTATCGCTTGCTTTAAATCATCTGCATTTGGACTAACCTGCTCTATACTTAAACTTAAAAATTGCTCGTCTTTATAAGTCACTACCTGCTTTTGCTGTGAGCCATTCTCAGTTTTTGGAAAGACCAAGGTCTTTGTTACTACTGTGTTCTTTTCCGCATTTGAAATAATCGGCAAGGTTGTATCCAACTTATCTTCAGAAGTTGAAGCGGACGAAGCAGTATGTGATTTTTTCTGACCACAGGCCGTCAGTGCAAGTAAAACAAGGCCTAACAATAGCACTATCTTTTTCATTTTTTAGCCTCCTACGCCTATTTTACCACACTCATAACTCCTGTCAACGCTAGATTCGTAAAGTAAAAAGGGTCTGAAAACTCGCCCATTCACTACCACTAGCAAATCGGCTTGTTCAGACTCCTTTTTTCTTTATAATGGGCTATTTTATAGAGCTGCTCTCAAACGCGCCTCTGCATTTTCAACGTTACGAACAGAACGTGGAAGAAAGGCACGAATGTCATCTTCTTTATAGCCAACTTGGAGGCGTTTATCGTCAACCAAGATAGGGCTTTTCAAGATACGTGGGGTTTCCATGATAATATCAATCACTTCACTCACACTTAAATCTTCAATATCAACACCAAGACCTTTTGCATAGCGATTTTTAGAAGAGACAATGCTTGCAACGCCATTTTCAGTTTTGGTCAAAATATCTAAAATTTCTTCTTTTGTGATTCCCTCTTTACCGAGGTTTTGTTCTTTATAAGTTAATTGATGGGCATTAAGCCAGGTCTTTGCTTTCTTACAGCTTGTACAACTTGAAACTGTGTAAATTGTAATCATGTAAGGACTCCTTTCACTACCCGATACTACTATCGTAGTCTATTATACCATAAAAACCATCGGTCTTGCGACCTATTTTGGAAAAATTATTCCTCGATCTCTATAGCATCGTCTAGTTCAAGTGTTACTTCTTCAATGTTTTCAGTGATTTTCCCTGTTGTTTCAGCCGCAGTTGCTTCCCCTTCTTGATCATCTTCAATCAAGCCAAAACGGACACGGACTTGACGGTCGATTTCGTCAAAGACTTCTGGGTGATCAGCCAAATATTTCTTGGCATTTTCAGAACCTTGACCAATCTTCTCATCATTATAAGAATACCAAGCACCTGCTTTTTTGATGATATTCAAGTCTGTTGCAATCTTGATAAGTTCACCAGTTTTAGAAATTCCTTCTCCGTACATGATTTCCACGAAGGCTTCTTTAAATGGCGGAGCTACCTTGTTTTTCACGACCTTAATCTTGGTTTCCTTACCAACGTTTGTATCCTTAGCGTCACCAGTTCCTTTAATTTGAGTATTTCCACGAACATCCAAACGGACAGAAGCATAGAATTTCAAGGCACGGCCACCTGGTGTTGTTTCAGGATTTCCGAACATAACCCCAACTTTTTCGCGAAGTTGGTTGATAAAGATGGCAATTGTTTTTGTTTTGTTGATAGAAGCAGACAGTTTACGCATGGCCTGACTCATCATCCGAGCTTGCAAACCAACGTGGCTATCACCGATATCTCCATCGATTTCCGCACGTGGTACAAGAGCTGCAACCGAGTCAATGACAACTAAATCAACTGCACCAGAGTCAATCAATTTCCCTGCAATTTCCAAACCTTGCTCACCAGAATCTGGTTGAGATAGCAACAGCTCATCAATATTTACACCTAGAGCAGCCGCGTAAGATGGATCCAAAGCATGCTCTGCATCAATAAAGGCTGCAATACCACCCTCTTTTTGCGCTTGAGCAACAGCATGAAGGGCAACAGTCGTCTTACCAGAAGACTCTGGACCGTAGATTTCAATGATACGTCCCTTAGGATAACCACCGGCACCAAGGGCGATATCCAAGGCCAAAGATCCTGAGCTCATGACTTGAACCTTTTGTTCTGCTCGCTCGCCCAGGCGCATAATCGCTCCCTTACCGAAGTCCTTTTCAATGTTCTTCAGGGCGTTGTCCAAAGCCTTTTGGCGTTCGTCTCCGAATTTTTTTGTAATATCATCTAGATTCTTTTGTTTCTTTGCCATTAATTTCTCCTATTTTTTCTAAAAATATCTTTTGGCTATCTTATAATTATATCAAAAATTAACTATTTAATAAAGTCTTTCGCACTAGGTTAAAGGCGTGCAGAACAGCGATTTTTCGTACATCTCGCCGGCTACGTCCAGCAATATTGACCTTAATAGTTTCCGTTCCTGCAGCACTAGCTAAACCGATAAAAACGGTCCCTGCTGGATGGCCTTCCAGTGAATCTGGTCCAGCCACGCCTGTCAGACTGACAGCCAAGTCGCTTTCGGTCAGCTTTCTAGCCTGCTCTGCCATTTCCCCAGCCGTAAAAGCTGAAACAACCCCATGTTCCTCCAGCTCTCCCAGCGGAATGTCCAGCATCCGGCTCTTTTCCTCCATGCTATAGGTGACGAAGCCACCTGAAAAAATAGCTGAAGCTCCAGCAAAATCTGCCAAAGTCGCTTGGAAGAGACCTGCTGTCAGACTCTCTGCTGCTGAAATCGTCTTTCCTTGACTCTTGAGCAAGTCAAAAGCCACCTGAGCCAAGGAATTGTCATCCCCATAACCATAGAAAATCTCTGACAGAGACTGGTCTTCAAAAGTCTTATGTGACAAAATTTCCTTTTCCACAGCATCAAACTTGGTGTCGGCTTCTGCCTGACTCAAGGCCTTGGTGGACAGTCGTAGGGTAACTTCCCCTGTCTTTGCATAAGGAGCAATGGTGGGGTCACTTTGCTGATCAATCATCTCTGACAAAATAGTCACTAGCTGACTCTCGCCGATACCAAAGAAGCGCAACACTCGTGAGTACAACTTTTGACCTGTGGATAAGATGGGAACCAACTCGTTATTGACCATAGGTTTGAGCTCGCTAGGCGGACCAGGCAGAACTACATAAGTCACCCCATTATCTTCTACTAAACCGCCAACAGCTAAACCAGTCGCATTTGGTAAAGGAGTTGATCCTTCGACTAGCTGGGCCTGACGCTCATTGTTGGGCGTTCGAGCATAATCTGGTCGGCTGGCAAAAAAACGATCCAACTTTTCCACAGCATCAGGGTCGAAACTCAACTCTCGACCTAAAAACTTAGCCAAGGTCTGCTTGGTCAAATCATCCTCTGTTGGCCCCAAGCCTCCTGTCAAGATAATTAGATTACTACGTCCTTTTGCAATCTCTAGGATAGAGAGGAGACGATTTTCATTGTCCCCTACAGCTGTCTGAAAATAGACATCAATCCCCAGACTAGCCAGTTTCTCAGATAAAAATTGGGCATTGGTATTGACAATCTGACCTGTCAGAATCTCGGTGCCCACAGCAATAATTTCTGCTTTCATAGAACCTCCTACCTTACTATTCGGAATTGGCTTTATTTTATCACAAAAACAAGCAAAAAAGTTGATTTTCATTTTAAGAAGTTAAATAGTTTGTCAACTTGCTTGACAGACTTGTCAACATGTTGTGGAAAACTTTTGGAAAGTTATCTGTTATGGAGAATAACTGGATTGTTAGGGAAATGCTATTGGCAAATGGTTTCATTATTTTTATAATAAAGATGAAAAAAGGAAATCAGCTAAATAATTTTATTTGAAGAAAGGAGATCATCATGAAAATTTCACAAGTACTCAAAGATATTCGTCAACAAAATCAACTCACTCAGGAGGCCTTGGCGGAAAGGCTCAAGGTTTCCCGCTCTGCCATTGCTCGCTGGGAAAGCAAAAAAGGTATCCCTGAAATTGGAAATCTCATCGCTATCAGTCGGGAATTTGATATCAGCCTGGACACACTCATCAAGGAGGACGGGCGTTTGGAGAAAAAGGTCATCGAAGACAGCAAGGCCAAGAAATGGCATTATTTAGTTATCCTCTACCTTTTTTCCATCTTGGTTTATATTGGTGTCTTTGCCTACTTCCACCATATCTTTATGGCTGGCTTCCTCATCTCCACCCTCTTTATGCTATTCTATGAACTGCGCATCTTTATCAAGGAAAAGATTTGGATGCAGAAGGAAGAATGAGGAGATATAGAGAACAACAAAAAACCTAGAAGTTCCAGACGTCTAGGTTTTCATTTATTTATAGACAATAAGGTAATGATGAAAGCAATGATATTGTTGCAACAATGAAGGGCAATTGGATACCAGATATTTTTGTCCTTTCTCAGATACAAGAGCGAGAAAAGAAGACCTGCGGCAATATAGGAAATAGCTGTCACCCACTCTGATAAGGCCCAGCTGTGCATATGAAGAGTGGCAAATAGAATGGTTGTCAACACAATACCTAGCCAGTCAGAGAATTTTGCCAAGAAAGTGCCTAGGAAAAAGCGGCGGAAGAAAAACTCTTCAACGAACGGCCCGATAAAGGAACCGAAAACCAAGATTAGAAAGGGATTTTTCAACAAGGCACCTTGAATATTGGCATCATTCTGCCCCTGCAGTGGCAGGCCCAGACTATACTTGATGAAGGCTGAAAGAAAGTTGCAGGCAATGGACAGGAGGAAAACAAAGACCATATACAAGGAAATCGTTTTTAGAAATTCCTTCTTCTTAGTCAGAATCAAGGCTAGCTGCTCCTTTAATTCTTCCCGATAAGCTAAGATTCCCAAAATAAATAAAAGGAAATAAACTGGGTAAATCAACCAATTTATCCCAAGCAGTTCCAAGCCTCTACCTAAAAAGAAGATTGTATAGAGGGTGATAAAAATAAGGAGGAATTTTCTTGTTTTCATTGTTCTACTTCCAATCACAATTATTTTCATGGTCATTGATAAGGCCAGCTGCTTCTAAGAATGAATAGACACAAACTGGACCGACAAATTTGAAGCCTTGCTTTTTCAGCGCCTTGGACATAGTTTCTGAAAGCTCGGTCTTAGTTGGGGCTTCCTCGTAGTTCGTAATTTGATTGTCAATCGTTTTGAAATCTACAAAGGACCAGATATAGTCATTAAAAGAGCCAAACTGCTTTTGAACAGCCAAAAAAGCTTGGGCATTAGCCCTAGTTGCATAAATTTTCATCTTGTTACGGATGATATCGGCATTGTCCAACAAACCATCCAGATCCGCATCCGTCATCTGAGCAATTTTCTGGGCATCATAGAAATGAAAAGCTTCCCGAAAAGCCTGACGTTTATTCAGAATGGTCTCCCAAGAAAGTCCAGCCTGATAGGTCTCCATGCAGAGCAATTCAAATAATTTCTGATCATTATGGAGAGGTTTGCCCCACTCCTCATCATGATAGGCCACATATAAGGGGTTGTTCATTTTTACCCAGCCGCAGCGTTTGGTCATATCTTCCTCCTATTTCACCAACATCTTAAGAGCAGACTTGATATAGTTTTCTGCTGTATCCGTCGTTCCTTCAAAGAATTTCTTGATTTTCTTAAGCTCAGCAGCCTTATAGCCCAAAGCCAGCATGGCTTCCATGGCTTCTTCCAGTTCTTGGTTTTCATTGCTAGCTTGCACTACAGCCTTGGCAGAAAGATCGTCACCAGCTATTACCACCTTACCTTCCAAGTCTAGCACCATCTGCTGGGCTGTTTTCTTACCAATCTTAGGAAACTTGGTTAGGTAGGTGATGTTTTTTTGCTCAATAGCTTGTACCAAGCCAGCATTATCATCTGCAGCAATGATAGCCAGGGCAGACACTGGGCCAATACCTGAGACTGAAATCAAGCTGAGAAAGAGTTGCTTCTCCTCCTCGGTCGCAAAACCGTACAGGAGCTCTGCATCTTCTCTCACCACCTGGTGCACATAGACCTTAGCTTCCTGATGAAGACGCCCTGAGTATGCATAAGGGTTGGCCACATGAAGAATATAGCCAATAGAGTTGACTTCCAATACGATGTACTTGGCTGTAATTTTACTGATGATTCCTTTAAAATATTCGTACATAATCTTCCTTCTTTTTGTATCATTTTGCCTATCTAGTATACCATATTTTCTGTCTGGAAACTGCAAACAGAAGTGCAACCATTGGTTGACAAAATGTACAGAAAGCTGTATTCTCAAGATAAATAAAAGCTGTTAGGATAGAGATAGAAAAAAAGGAGGCTGTGATGATGAAACTCGCTGATAAATTATTTGAACTAAGAAAAGAAAAAGGCTGGTCACAAGAAAAGCTGGCAGAACAAATCAATGTCTCTCGCCAAAGCATTTCCAAGTGGGAGTCTGGCCAAGCACTGCCAGAGCTGGAAAAAATTGTAGAGCTGAGCAAGATTTTCCAGGTGACGACAGATTATCTGCTTTTAGAAGACAGCGACAAGCCGGAAATAAAACCCGTCCTCTCAGAAGACGAAAAAGATCGCTACTATAAGCAAGTAAAATCTTATGGCTTCTGGCAGGTTCTGTATATTTTTGTATCAGCCCTAGCTATCTTTCTCTTCTTTGCAGGTTCTAGTTTTCCAGCAAAATTCACTGCCCTGGTCTGGTTGAGCTTTTTCCTCTTAATCGCATCCGCAATAGCTATTAACAAGGCGCTAAAGATTAAGAAAAAGTATCTGGACAAGGTTATAGGCCTTGATGAGGATTCTAAGAAAGAAGGTGCTAAAGATGAAACTAAAAACTGACAATCCCATACCTGTCAAAACTCGTCTGAAAGAACTCTTTGGCGACTGGCTCTTCATCTCAGGCTACCTCATTTCTTTATTTTTACTAGCTATGGGCTTTTACAATCTAGTTCTAGGAGGCATTCCTGCATTCACTGAAGCCCAGAGCCAGCTTCTGGCTTTTTCTAGCTCCGTCCTGCCTCTAACTATCATCTTTGCTTGGCTAGACTATCGAAAAGGAAGTTTTGGCAAGCGTTGGGCAGGTTTACAGTTGGTTTACAAGCACAGGAACCTTTCCCACAGCCTTTTGCGATCTGCTATCAAGTTTTTCCCTTGGCAGCTGGGACATCTGGGAGCTATCCGTAGTGCTTATCAAGCAGATGCCCTGTCAATTTTCTTGTCAACTTCAGCAGGGATTCTCTTCTTGGCCTTTCTGCTAATGGGACTACTTCGCAAGGACAAACGCCATCCAGCTGATTTACTTACTGGAACACAAGTTCAGCTTAAAAATTCAAAACAGCTCTAGTTCTATAACTAGGGCTGTTTGATTTTCTATAAAGTTTAGTATTTCCCTAACTCCCGCAGGCTAGTATGATTTTCCTGAATGCGGCGGAACATTTTTTCCATATCCGACTTGGTAAAGTTAACCAAGACCGGCCGGCCGTGTGGGCAGTTATAAGGATTGTCACACTGGGACAGCTGAAAGAGCAAGTCACGCGCAGAGTAGTCATCCAGACTGTGATTGGCCTTGATGGAGCGTTTGCAGCTCATCATAATGGCTAGCTCTGCTCGATATTTCTTGATGGAAACTTCCTTGGTCAGGAGAAGCATATCACACATTTCATAGATTCCGGCCTCAATCTCCTCTTCCTTGAACCAAATGGGATGCTCGCGGAGGATAAACTGGTTGGCTCCGTACTCTTCTAAAAAGATGCCTGCATCTTCTAACAGCTCCATCCGCTGCTTGATTCGCAACATATCGTCCGCTGGAAATTCAAAGATATAGGGCACCAAGAGCTGCTGCTGGCTATTGTCCACATCCCCTATCTTCTCCCGATAATACTCATACTTGACCCGCTCCTGGGCAGCATGCTGGTCAATAATGTAAAGACCGCCCTTGCCCTGAGCAAAGAGATAGGTACCATGCATCTGACCGAAATATTCTAACTCTGGGAAGCTTGATTTCTCTTCCTGTTCCAACTTATCCACAGCCCGCTCCAGACTGGCCTGGTCTAGCTCTGGATGGTCTAGTTGGTCATAGCTAACTGACTTTCTCTCTGCAAATTTGACTGAAGTTGGTTGTGGCTCTGCTTTTTCATTTGTCGCTTCATGAACAGGCCCTGCTGATTCTTCAAAGGATAGCTGCTGCTCGGCCACCTGTGGCTTGAGGAAAAAGTCATTCTGCTCCTTATCGTAGTAGAGGCGATTTTCTTTCAGCGGAAGACTGGTCTGTTCGGGCTTAGTCGCACGCTTAACAGTTGATTTGGCTAGATTTTCCAAAGCATCCGGGATAAGATCCTGCTCCTTGAGACTAGCCGCAATGGCTTGCGAAATCAAGGCCATGAGTTCCCGCTCTTTAGAAATTCGCACCTCTTGCTTGGTCGGATGGACATTGACATCGGCCAGATAGGGGTCAATCTGAATATTGATGACCGCGAGTGGAAAGCGACCTACCATAAGCTTGCTGCCGTAGCCGTCCAGAATAGCACGATTGAGCAGAAAGTTCTTAATATAGCGACCGTTGATGAGAATCGTAATATAATTCCGATTTGCACGAGTCAGCTCAGGCAGACTGACATAGCCGCTCACCTCAAAGTCCAAGTCTGAAGCAGAGATTTCCACCATTTTCTTAGCTGTTGCCAGACCATAGATGCCTGCAATAGCCTGACGCAGATTACCACTGCCGGCAGTCCGTGTCATTTCTCGGCCGTCGCTGATAAGGGTGAAAGCCACTTCTGGATGGGCCAGACTAAGCCGATTAATCACATCAACGATATGGGATAGCTCAGCCTGCTGGCTCTTCATATACTTGAGCCGGGCGGGAGTATTGAAGAAAAGATCTTCTATCTTGATTTTCGTTCCCACTGGACTGCTGGTAGGCTCGTGCTCTTCTATCTCACCGCCTTGGGCAACTAGCAAAGTCCCGTGCTGGCCATTTTCTGTTGCAGTCTCAATGGTAAAACGCGAGACAGAAGCAATGGAAGGAATGGCCTCGCCGCGAAAACCCAGTGTCCGAATCCGAAAGAGATCCGCCTGTTTCTTGATTTTACTGGTAGCATGGCGGCGAAGGGCCAGAGGGACATCTTCGTGATCTATGCCCTCGCCATTATCCGTCACCTGGATAGTCTTGAGTCCGGCCTCCTCGATTTCGATGGTAATTTGGCTAGCACCCGCATCAAGTGAATTTTCCACCAGCTCCTTGACCACGCTGCTAGGTCGCTCAATGACCTCACCGGCCGCAATCTGATTGGCTAGAATTTCTGGAAGTTCGATAATTTTTGACATCATTTTCTCCGTATTTGTTCTGCTATCTATTATAACACATTGGGCTCTTTCTATCAGAAGGCAGCCTTTTCTCAACCACTCTGCTCACAAGACAAACCAGATAGACACAAATAGCTGCCACATAGACAAAGGGGCTTGTTTTCGCTGCCAAGTTGCGGTTTAATAAAGGTGAAAGGAGGAAGTTATGAAAGTTAAGCTAAGAATCGATTCTCAAGTCACCGAAGACTCCGTCAGCATTGAGGCTCGCCTCATGACAGAAAGCATTCAGGAATTGGTCCACTTTGCTCAACATCTAGGCAAAGAAGACAAGATTCATGTCAAAAAAGAAGATGAAATCTATCTGCTGGATGCTAAGGAAATCCACCGAATCTATACAGAAAATCGCCAGGTTCAGGTCCGAACAGAAAAAGACGGCTATCGAGCTCAACAAGCTCTTTATCAGTTGCTGCAGGTCCTGCCGGACTATTTCCTGCAGATTTCTCAGTCGGAGATTATCAACAGCCGGCAAATCAGCCACCTCAAGCTGACTCCAAATGGTCTGATTCAAATATTTCTGAAAAACGGCGACCAGACATACTCGTCCCGCCGTTATCTCAAATCCATTAAAGAAAGGTTGCAATTATGAAAACTCGTCTTAAAGAACTCTTTTTCGGAGGAATTGGAGGTATTTTCATCGGTCTCTTCTTCTCCATGATTGTTTCTTATTTTTACAATCCAGCTTATCTACCACTGCACCCTCGCTCGCCTATCGGCCACTTCTTTTTGAGCCAGCATGTCCATGTTTCTCTCATCATGCTCTACTGCCTACTTATCTGGTTTATCATGGGAGCTATTTTCAGATGGAGTGGAAACTTCTTCCAAAGAGACTGGAGCATTCTGCGCTCCGTCGTTAGCCACTTTGGCGTGATGATTCTGACCTTTGCACTTTTGGCCAACCTAGCTGGATTCTTCCCACGAGAAAAAATACTTAGCCTGACACTGACTGCCGTTGGGGAATTCACTCTCATTTATCTGCTTATTTCAGGCGCTATCTACTACCGCACCTACCGTAAAATTCAAAAGATCAATAGCGACTTGTCTAGCAAATCGTGAGAAATAAACAGAACAGACTTGAAGCATTAACAAGTCTGTTCTTTGTTTTCACAACTTCTTCTTGAGCTCGGCCACGGCTGCCATGACTTCCAGGGGAGTCATATTGTAGATGTCCAAGTCTCGTAGTTCAGTCAGGACTGGATTTTCCGTTTCTTCTACAAAAAGCGACATCTGCTCAGACACTTTTTGGGAGTCCGTTCTAGACGCTGGAAGAGAAGCCTCTCTTTTCTCTTGATTTTCCAAATCTGTCAAAATCGCATCTGCTCGCCTTAACAAATCCGTAGGTAAGCCAGCAATTTTTGCAACATGAATCCCATAGGACTTGTCAGCAGGTCCTGCTTCAATCTTATGTAAAAATGTCACTTGGCCATCTTTTTCTAGAGTTGCCACATGGACGTTTTCTAATCGTGTCAAGCTACTTGACAGGTCTGTCAACTCATGATAATGGGTTGCAAAAAGAGTCTTGGCCTTGGTACGATCATGAATATACTCAATAATTGCTTGTGCCAGAGCCATCCCATCATAAGTCGCAGTCCCCCGCCCCAGTTCATCAAAAAGGATCAAAGAGCGTTCACTTGCTTGTCGAATGGCCCGATTGGCCTCCATCATCTCCACCATAAAGGTCGATTGACCAGACACCAAATCATCTGCCGCACCTATTCGTGTAAAGATAGCATCGAAAATCGGAAGACTGGCTACTTCTGCTGGTACATACGATCCCATTTGAGCCATGATGACAATCATTGCCAGCTGTCGCATGTAGGTTGACTTCCCGCTCATATTTGGTCCAGTAATCAGCTGAATATCTGTTTCTTGATCCAGTTCGATACTATTTGGGATGTAGCTTTGGGCTCCCATGACTTTTTCGACAACCGCATGACGGCCTTTTTTAATCTGCAAACTACGACTGCTTGTAAAACTTGGACGGACTAAGTGTTGACTTTCAGCCACAACCGCAAAGCTCTGTAAAACATCGACCGTAGCTAGGGTTTGAGCTAAGGCTTGTAGCCGTTGAATATATTTTCCGACCTCTTCACGAATGCGCATGAAGATCTCATATTCCAGATTAGCAGACTTCTCACGCGCCTCCAACATCTCGCCTTCAATGCGCGCCAGCTCTTCCGTACCAAAACGCTCAGAATTTTTCAAGGTTGCTTTTCGGAAAAAATGGCTAGGGACATTGCCGAGTTGAGAATTGGTTACATGGAAATAGTAGCCATCCTTCTTGTTATAATCAATTTTCAGATTAGTAATACCACTTGCCTCTCGCTCCTTGGCTTCAATGTCCGCAATCCAGCTAGTCCCCTCTCTCATGACCAAACGGTACTGGTCCAAAGTCTCGTCAAAACCAGTTCGAATGATATTGCCCTCAGTAATTACTTGTGGAGCATCTGGGTCAATCGCAGAGCTGATTAGATTTTCCAGCTCAGGAATCGCATCTAGCCTTGCCACCAAACTCTCCAGAGCTGGGCTTTCAATCGTTTCTAAAATTGACCGGATCTGAGGAACATGGCTTAAAGTAGAAGCCAATTGTAGAAGGTCCTTGGGATTGGTCTTGCCAAATGACACACGACTTACCAGGCGTTCAATATCATAGACGCCCTTGAGACTATCTGCCAAATCACTCCGCTCAAAGAAATAATCCAGAAAGACCTGAACAACATCTTGACGCTTGATAATTCGTCCCTTATCAATCAAGGGATGCTGGATCCAAGAACGAAGTAGGCGTCCTCCCATGGCCGTTTTTGTTTCATCCATGAGCCAAAAAAGACTACCATGCTTCTTACCTGTACGGGCATTTTCAGTCAAGTCTAGGCTGGTCTTTGTCGCATAATCCATCTGCAGAAAATCTTTTATCTCATAATGATGGACCTTCTTGAGATGGCTGAGCTCCCGCATCTGTGTCTGAAAAACATAGGCCAGAAGCTTCCCTGCCGTCTGCTTTTCTAAAGATGACAACTCATCTCCTAAAAGCTGAACGTCCTCCATTGCTTCCTCGACTTCTGACAGGAGTAAATTCATTTGTTTTGACAAAATCTGCTGCTCATCTTCTGACAAGCAATAACCTACGACTACTTCCCGAGCTCGGAGATTTCGAATTTCTCCACAAGCTTGGTCAAAGTCTGCCAGGCTGGTTACCTGAAATTCTCCCGTAGCCAGATCCATATAGGCCAAGCCATAAGCTTGCTCCTGCCTATCCAAAGCAACCAAAAAGTTATTTTCTCCGGCTGGCTTACTAGAATCCACTACCGTACCCGGCGTAATAACCTGGACCACTTCACGTTTGACCACCCCCACGGCCTGTTTAGGATCTTCCATCTGCTCTGCAATGGCAACCTTATAACCAGACTCAATCAAAACATCAATATATTGCTGGGCAGAATGATAAGGTACACCCGCCATTGGAATCGGATTTTCTGAATTCTTATTCCGACTGGTTAGGGCAATCTCGAGAATCTGTGCCGCATTAACAGCATCCTCGTAAAACAACTCATAGAAATCCCCCATACGAAACAGCAGGAAGGCGTCCTGATAGTCTTTTTTAATATCCAAGTACTGCTGCATACCTGGCGATATTTTTTCTGTTGCCATAGTTTCCTCTCTCGTTGACAAGTTAGGCCTGTAGGCTCCAACTCTCTAGTCGCTTAAATACTGAGCACCTTTTGCTATACCATGAACTCTAATGGTTACCCAAGAATCATCTTACCTGATTTTACCATAAATAGAAAAAGGTTGAAACTTTTGTCTCAGCCCTATTTCATTCTTCAATTTACATCTTTGCCAAAATCTGCTCTTCGATTTCTTTGGCAGTATCCTGGTTACGGCAAATTAATAGGAGTGTATCAGCACCTGCTAAGGAACCTAAAATCCTCTCATCCCTATTTTCATCAATGATGTTAGCCAGCACTGCAGCTTCTCCCAAGCGTGTATGCAAAACCAAGGTAAATTCCGCACGGGCTACCCCTCTAAGATGGTAAGACAAAACCTCAGTCAAATCAATTCGAGCCGTTTCTTGCGCTAAAACATAATAGAGCTGGCCGTTTTTCTTGACTTTAATTAGACCAATTTCTCGCAAATCGCGGGATAAAGTCGTCTGAGTTACATAAATACCCTCTTCTTCCAGACGTGTCTGGATATCCTTTTGTGTCCCTAACTTCTCCTCTTTAATCATTTTCTTGATTAAGTCATGACGTTTTTTCTTTTTCATTTTCCCCTCGGTAGTTGTATATTTATACTCTAAATTATACCAAAAAATTGTTATGATACCCAAAAAATTTGAAGATTCCTTTAAAAATGTGATAAAATAGTAATATTAAAAGACTCAAAGGAGCACCTATGGATAATAAACAAATCATTGCCAGCGAATTGGCCAAGGTGATTGACAGCCTGGACCAAGACGCTATTTTAAATTTACTCGAACAGCCAAAAAGTTCTGATTTAGGAGATATCGCCTTTCCTGCTTTCTCATTGGCCAAAGTAGAACGCAAGGCTCCTCAAGCTATTGCAGCTGATATTGTCGAAAAGATTGACACAACTCACTTTGACAAGGTTGTTGCAACTGGACCATATGTCAACTTTTTCTTAAACAAAGCTGAGATTTCTGGTCAAGTGATTAAAGAAGTAGTTAAAGAAGGGGCTGACTACGGACAACAAAATGAAGGCAAGGGCGAAAATGTTACTATCGACCTTTCAAGTCCAAACATTGCCAAGCCATTCTCAGTTGGTCACTTACGCTCTACCGTTATCGGAGATGCTCTTTCTAACATCTTCCGCAAAATGGGCTACAATACCATCAAAATCAACCACTTGGGTGACTGGGGTAAACAATTCGGTCTCCTCATGGTCGCTTATAAAAAATGGGGAAGCAAGGAAGCTGTCGAAGCCAATCCTATTGACGAACTGCTACAACTCTATGTCCGTATCAATGCCGAAATCGAAAACGACCCCGCCTTGGATGACGAAGGACGCTTGTGGTTTAAAAAGCTAGAAGATGGTGATCCAGAAGCAACTGAACTTTGGCAATGGTTCCGTGACGAAAGCTTGGTGGAATTCAACCGTATCTATGAACTTCTCGGGGTTGAGTTTGACAGCTTAAACGGGGAAGCCTTCTACAACGACAAGATGGATGAAGGAATTAAAATCCTTGAAGAAAAAGGCCTTTTGGAAGAATCAAAAGGTGCTAGCATTGTCAACCTTGATGATGTCAACCTTCCTCCAGCTATGATCAAAAAATCTGACGGAGCTACGCTTTACATCACTCGTGATATTGCAACTGCCATGTACCGTGCTCGTACCTACAACTTCGTCAAAAGTATCTATGTCGTAGGACAAGAACAGTCTAACCACTTCCGCCAGCTCAAAGCTGTACTTAAGAAGATGGGATTTGACTGGAGCGATGATATGACTCACGTAGATTTCGGTCTCGTTACTAAGAACCGCCAAAAACTGTCTACACGTAAAGGAAATATCATTCTTCTTGAGCCAACCTTGCAAGAAGCTATCAGCCGTGCAAAATCTCAAATTGAAGACAAGAATCCAGAACTTGAAAACAAAGAAGCTGTTGCTCATGCAGTTGGTGTCGGTGCGGTTAAATTCTACGATTTGAAAACAGACCGTCGCAATGGGTATGACTTTGACTTGGAAGCCATGGTATCCTTTGAAGGAGAAACAGGCCCTTATATCCAATACGCTTATGCTCGTATCCAATCTATCCTTCGTAAGGCAGATTTCACACCTGATGCAAATGCTGACTATCGTCTAAACGATGCTGAAAGCTGGGAAATCATCAAGCTCCTTCAAGACTTCAGCCGTGTTGTAAAACGTGCTGCAGATAACTATGAGCCATCATTGATCGCTAAGTATGCTATTAGCTTGGCTCAAGCCTTCAACAAATACTATGCACACACACGGATCTTGGACGAAAGCCCAGAACGCGATAGCCGTTTAGCCCTCAGCTACTCTACAGCCGTAGTCCTAAAAGAAGCTCTCCGCCTACTTGGTGTTGATGCTCCAGAAAAAATGTAAGAAGCTAAAAATGCGCTCTAAAGGGCGCATTTTTAATTTTTTCAACCAGCCGTATTCTAACTGATCCAGCTTGATTTAGCATTTTTTTCACAGCATTTTCTAACAATATTATCAAAGAGCGACCATAGAATAATCTACTGCTTCATTCGTCTTATTTTTATTTGTAAAACAAATGCACCTCCTAAAAAGGTGCATTTGTTATGTTATATCCAAGCAACAATTACTTGCTTATTCCTCCACAAAACGTCCTAAGATATGGACGTTCTCTGAAACAGAGACAAAGGCTTGCGGATCGGTTTTACGTATAATGTATTTAAATTCATTGTACTCAGCCCGAGTAATTACTGTGATCAGAATTGCCTTTTCCTGATGATTGTAGGTTCCTTCTGCACCATTGATCATGGTAGCTCCTCGATGCAAGCGGTTGTGGATTTTCTCAATAACCTTATCTGGACAACTGGTAATAATCATGGCCTGCATTTTCTTTTGCTTAGTAAATACAGCATCTGTTACCCGACTGGATACGAAGATGGTAATCATCGAATAAAGTGCATAGGTCCAGCCAAAAGTCAGACCTGCAATCAGCATAATCACCCCATTCACCATGAAGGAAATACTACCGACATTACGGCCTGTCCGCTTACGAACAGTCAAACTGACAATATCCGTTCCGCCACTAGAAATATTATTTTTCAAGGCAAAGCCAACACCAGTCCCCATCACGACGCCCCCAAAAAGAGCATTGATAATAGGGTCCTGTGTTAAAACCACCTCTGGAACAATCTGGATAAAAAAGGAACTCATACTGACAGTTATGAAGGTGAAAACTGTAAACTTATGTCCAATTTGATACCAGGCCACAATCATCAGGGGAATGTTGATTAAATAAAATGTAAGGGAAACTGGAATTGTCATCCCAATAAATCTCTCACTCAAGGCAGAAAAAATCTGAGCTAGACCTGTTGCCCCACTAGAATAAACATGCCCAGGCTGAAAAAAGAAATTCACAGCAACAGCTGAGAGAAAACCATAGACAATCGAAGCCGAGATTTTCTCATCATATTTCTCCTTAGAAATGCTCTGTAGCACTTTCAAGAGCCGAAAATTATAGGCCAATCGGCGAAGCCTATAACGTAGGATTTTATAAAACTTAGTCTTTTTCATTTACTTCCACTTGTAAACTCAGTTCATCTAACTGTTTTGCAGCCACAGGACTCGGAGCCTGTGTCATTGGGTCTGTCGCCTTGTTGTTCTTAGGAAAGGCAATCACTTCACGGATATTTTCTTCTCCTGCTAAGAGCATCACAAAGCGGTCAAGCCCGATAGCTAAACCACCATGTGGTGGGAAACCATAGTCCATGGCTTCAAGAAGGAAACCAAATTGATCATTAGCTTCTTCAGCTGAGAATCCAAGAGCCTTGAACATCCGTTCTTGGAGTTCTTTTTGGTTGATACGAAGACTACCACCACCAAGCTCATAACCGTTTAAGACGATATCATAAGCAATAGCGCGGACCTTGGCCAAATCACCTTCTAATTCGTGAGCGGTCTCTGCCTGTGGAAGCGTAAATGGATGGTGGGCACTCATGTAGCGACCTTCTTCTTCAGACCATTCAAACATTGGCCAGTCAACAACCCAAAGGAAGTTGAATTTATCGTTATCAATCAAGTCAAGCTCTTTGGCAATACGTCCACGAAGGGCACCAAGAGTTGCATTGGCTACCTCAAGCGTATCTGCTACAAAGAGAACCATATCCTTATCTTCAAGACCAAGCGCTGTTATCAAGTCTGCTTGGATACCAGTCAAGAACTTGGCAACTGGTCCGTTTAATTCTCCATCAACCACCTTAACCCAAGCAAGGCCCTTAGCTCCATACTGCTTGGCTACTTCTGTCATCTTGTCAATGTCTTTACGTGAATAGTTATCTGCAGCGCCTTTGACGACGATTGCTTTTACTGCCGGAGCTTCTGAAAAGACTTTAAAATCAACACCTTTTACCACTTCTGTCAGGTCCTGAAGCAACATGTCAAAACGAGTATCTGGCTTGTCAGAACCATATAGGGCCATTGCATCATCGTACTTCATACGGGGGAATGGAAGCGTTACTTCGATTCCTTTTGTTTCCTTCATGACGCGCGCAATCAAGCCCTCTGTGATGTCTTGGATTTCTTGCTCACTAAGGAAGGAAGTTTCCAAGTCGACCTGGGTAAACTCAGGCTGACGGTCGCCACGCAAGTCTTCATCGCGGAAACACTTAACGATTTGGTAATAGCGATCAAATCCAGCATTCATCAACAATTGCTTAGTGATTTGAGGACTCTGAGGAAGAGCATAGAAATGGCCTTTATTGACACGAGATGGCACCAAATAGTCACGCGCTCCTTCTGGTGTTGACTTAGAAAGGAAGGGTGTTTCCACATCGATAAATTCCAACTCATCCAAGTAGTTGCGAATAGAGTGGGTCACCTTAGCACGAAGTTTGAGATTTTCCAACATCTCTGGACGACGAAGGTCGAGGTAGCGGTAACGCAAACGTGTATCGTCATTAGCTTCAATGCCATCTTTAATTTCAAAAGGAGTTGTTTTAGCGGTGTTTAGAACCTCCAGGCTTTGTACGTGTAATTCTACAGCACCTGTTGCCAATTTATCATTAGCCTGCTCACGCGCAACAACCTGGCCTGTCACCTCGATAACAAACTCGCTGCGCAGACTTTCTGCTGTCTCCATCACATCCTTTGAAACAGTCTCAGGATTGATAACCAGCTGCATGATGCCTTCACGGTCTCGCAAATCAATGAAAATCAAGCCACCCAAGTCTCGTCTACGAGCAACCCAGCCTTTCAAAGTGATTTCTTGACCTACGTGCTCCTTGCGAACACGTCCAGCATACATCGAACGTTTCATTATTTTTCTCCAAACTTTTAATTCTTGTTCTATTTTACCATAAAGATAGAGGGATAAGCTTGTCCCTCAAGATTTTTTTAGAAAAATCAATTTTTGCAAAATAAGAGAGCTTGAAAAGAGTCGATTCAAGCCTAGTCTGCCTTTTTGTCCTCTTCAAATAAAGCAGGTGCCAAGGCCTTGCTGACCATAGCTGTTAAAAATCGAAAAAGACCTGCCGCCAAGCCAAATATAGGAGCTAGATAGCGGAAAAAGAAATCTCCCCTAATAAATAAACACAGAAGACCCGTTATGATAAATAAAGCGACTGCCTGAATAAGGGAGAGCATGACTATTTTTTTCATTCAATATTCCTTTGTAGATGATCGTTTGTGATTGTTCAACTAAAACAGAGGGCTGGAATAGAATTCCAGCACCTGTTGCTTTCACTTGCCTAGAGTCCAATTTGGGCCAAAACACCCTGAAAATCTGTCTTAATAGCTTCGAATGCTACTGTCACTTCTTGACGCGTAACATTATTTTTGACAGTCAGCTCGCCACTTTCCAGCTCGCTCTCTCCAAGGGTAATAATAGTCTTCGCTTGGAAGATATCCGCTGATTTAAACTGGGCTTTGATCTTGCGGTCCAAATAGTCCCGTTCAGCCGCAAAACCTTGTGCTCGGAGAGACTGGACTAATTCCAAAGCTTTGCCATTGGCACCAGCCCCCAAAACAGCAATATAAGCGTCCAGGCCCATCTCAATCGGAAGCTCTACACCTTGCTTGTCCAAGACGAGAAGCAAACGTTCCAAGCCCATACCAAAGCCGACACCTGGAGTCTCAGGACCACCAAAGTAAGCAACCAGCCCATCATAACGGCCACCCGCACAAATGGTCAACTGACTGCCAGCCACCTCAGTCGTAAACTCGAAAATCGTGTGGTTGTAATAATCCAAACCACGGACCATGTTGGTATTGATAACATAAGGTATCTGTAAAGTCTCTAGCATAGAGCGAACAGCCGCAAAGTAAGCACTGCTCTCCTCATCCAGATAGTCCAGAATAGACGGCGCACCCTCTACGGCCACCTTATCCTCAGGCTCTTTAGAATCCAGCACGCGCAGGGGATTTTCTTCCAAGCGACGTTGACTGTCTGCAGACAGACTAGCCTTCAGTGGAGTCAAATAATCAATCAAAGCCTGACGATAAGCCGCTCTGCTCTCAGGATTCCCCAGTGTATTTAGCTCCAAGCTGACATTGGTGATGCCAATTTCCTTAAAGAATTGGGCTGCCATGGCGATCATTTCTACGTCTGTTGCAGGATTGCTAGATCCAAAGCACTCTGCTCCAATCTGGTGAAACTCCCGCAGACGACCAGCTTGTGGACGTTCATAGCGGAACATAGAGCCCATATAGTAGAGCTTGACAGGCTTTTGAACTTCCGGTGCGAAGAGCTTGTTTTCCACATAAGATCGAACGACAGGAGCTGTCCCTTCCGGACGAAGGGTGATGTGGCGGTCGCCCTTATCATAGAAGTCATACATTTCCTTGGTCACGATGTCTGTCGTATCTCCAACAGAACGGCTGATAACTTCATAATGCTCAAAAATAGGAGTACGAATCTCAGCATAATTGTATTTCCTAAATGTCTCACGGGCAAATTCTTCTACATATTGCCACTTGGCAGACTCTTGTGGGAGAATATCTTGAGTTCCCTTTGGTTTTTGTAATTTCATCTTCTCACCTCTGTCTTCTTTAGTACCTATATTTTACCACAAGTCCAGCATTTTTAGGAGTACAAATGGCATTTTCCAGCGGTAAGAAGTAAATCCGTTTTCATTTTGGAAAATATCTTGAAAAAATGTCAGAATTGTGAGAAAATAAAAACAATTCCAGCCAGAGAGAAGGAGATACCTATGAGAGACGATATCAAAATCAACGACCGAGCAGCTGCAATTCAGGATAAACTAGTAGAAAAACTCGAGCGCATTTACGATCCAGATGTAGAGCTAGATGTATATAACCTAGGCCTGATTTATGAGATCAACCTAGACGAAAGTGGCCACTGCAAGATTGTCATGACCTTTACTGATACAGCCTGCGACTGTGCTGAGAGCCTCCCCATCGCCATCATGGACTCTCTGAAGAAGATTGATGAGATCGAAAGTGTCTCTGTCGAGGTTACTTGGTCACCTGCTTGGAAAATTACCCGTATCAGCCGTTTCGGTCGTATCGCACTAGGGATTAGTCCTAAATAGAAAAACATTGAAATAAAAATATTGAACCCGCTAGAAAGCTAGCGGGTTCTTTTGTTATACATTGGCTATTTCTTGCCGGTTTCTTCTGGTTTCCAGAAGTCGGTCACAGCACCTTTAGCAGCAGAGGATACCATATGGGCATATTTACCAAGTACCCCGCGGCTATAAAGCGGTGGAATCGTTGTTTCTGCCTTGCGTTTCGCCAGCTCTTCATCAGAGACAGCCATGGAAATTTCCTTGGTATCTTGATCAACGGTTACTATATCGCCTGTGCGGAGATAAGCGATTGGGCCACCATCCTGAGCTTCCGGAGCAATGTGTCCGACAACCAAACCGTAAGTACCACCTGAGAAGCGGCCGTCTGTCAGAAGGGCAACCTTGTCCCCTTGACCTTTCCCTACAATGATAGAAGAAAGTGACAACATTTCTGGCATACCAGGGCCACCTTTTGGTCCAACGTAACGAACTACAACTACATCACCATCTACGACTTCATCGGCCAACACTGCATCAATAGCGGCTTCTTCTGAGTCAAATACCTTGGCTGGTCCGACGTGGCGACGTACTTTAACGCCAGAAACCTTAGCAACAGCGCCGTCTGGAGCCAGATTACCATGCAAGATGATCAATGGACCGTCTGCACGTTTTGGATTTTCAAGTGGCATGATGACTTTTTGACCTGGTGTCAGATCCGCAAAGTCTGCCAAGTTTTCTGCTACTGTCTTACCAGTACAAGTGATGCGATCACCGTGTAGGAAGCCGTTCGCCAAGAGATATTTCATCACAGCAGGCACCCCACCAACCTCATAAAGGTCTTGGAAGACGTACTGACCAGATGGTTTCAAGTCAGCCAAATGCGGTACCTTCTCTTGAATGCCATTGAAGTCATCAAGCGTCAGCTCAACATTAGCCGCATGAGCCATAGCTAGCAAGTGCAGAGTAGCATTAGTAGAGCCACCTAAAGCCATGGTCACTGTGATCGCATCTTCAAAGGCTTCACGCGTCAAGATATCAGAAGGTTTCAACCCCATCTTAAGCATATTAACAACCGCACGTCCAGCCGCTTCGATATCCTCTTTCTTGTCAGCAGATTCAGCTGGGTGAGAAGAGGAGCCTGGCAAGCTCATACCCAGAACTTCAATGGCTGTAGCCATGGTATTAGCTGTATACATACCACCACAGCCACCAGGGCCAGGGCAGGCATTACACTCGAGACGTTTCACGTCCTCCTCGGACATATCTCCGTGGTTCCATTTTCCGATTCCTTCAAATACGGAAACTAGGTCAATATCTTTCCCATCAAGGTTCCCTGGTGCAATCGTTCCACCGTAGGCGAAGATTGCGGGAATATCCATATTGGCAATGGCGATCATAGAGCCTGGCATGTTCTTATCACAGCCACCAATGGCCACAAAGGCATCCACATTGTGCCCGCCCATGGCAGCTTCGATAGAGTCTGCAATGATATCACGAGAGGTCAAAGAGAAGCGCATGCCTGGCGTACCCATGGCAATCCCGTCCGCAACGGTAATCGTGCCAAATTGTACAGGCCAAGCACCAGCAGATTTAACTCCTTCTTTTGCTAGCTTACCGAAGTCGTGCAAGTGCATGTTACAAGGGGTATTTTCCGCCCAAGTCGAAATCACCCCTACAATAGGTGTTTCAAAATCTTTATCCGTCATTCCTGTAGCCCGAAGCATGGCACGGTTTGGTGATTTAACCATGCTATCGTAAATCTTACTTCTATGACGGTTTTCTAGCTTATCTGTCATGTCTATTCCCTTCCTATCAGTGGTCTTTGTGTCCTATATTATACCACACTTGCCCTCAAATGAACAGAAGGAAATTTTTAAATTTTCAGAATTTTATAAAAATAATTGCTCTGCTATTTTCAAATTAAATAAAAAAATCTGTCAAGTAACTTTACTTTACAAAAAAGTTTTGATATACTGTTAAAGTTGATGTAAATCATCAAACTGAATCGAATTCATAAACTAAAAGGAGAAACAAACAATGGCAGTACCTGCACGTCGCACCTCAAAAGCGAAGAAAAACAAACGTCGTACTCACTACAAAGTAACAGCTCCATCTGTAACTTTTGACGAAACTACTGGAGATTACTCACGTTCTCACCGTGTATCACTTAAAGGATACTACAAAGGACGTAAGATCGCTAAAGCTGCTGCAGCTGAATAATAGAAGGGAGATACCATGCGCGTAAATATTACACTTGAACACAAAGAATCTGGTGAACGCTTGTACCTTACTTCTAAAAACAAACGTAACACTCCAGACCGTCTTCAATTGAAGAAATACTCACCAAAACTTCGCAAACACGTTGTGTTTACAGAGGTTAAATAATTGAGATAAAGAAAAGCCTATGAAACGTTGATTTCATAGGTTTTTTTCTTTTTGAGAAAATGCTATATATCACAATATAAATCATTTGAATCACTAGATTTTTATAAAATGAATTAGATGTTTGAATACATAAAAGACAGTAGCATCAATCTACTGTCTTTTCATTTGTTAGATAAATTATCAAGAATAGTAGTAGCTATTACTATGTTACCAAAACCTAAAACAGCATATCTCCAATGCACGCAATAAGATAATAAATAAGAACCGAAAACAGAGTTATTATTACCCCAACAACGACCGTATATAATATTATTTTTGTCTGACTTAAACTACTTATAAAGTTTTTTACCCTTTCATCTGATTCTATCATTTTATACTCTTCAGTAGTTTTATCCTTTAATAAATCCGATACAATATTTAAGTTGTTTTGCTTTTTAATTTTCTCGATCTCAAGCGATGTCTTTACAGTCCAAAAGAACAAGACTCCATAAATTATAAATCCTATTTTCCCAAAAATCATAACAGATGGAAAAATACTAAAACATGTTACTGCCATTAAAACTATAAATTTTTTAGTAAGATATGTACTTCTATCGCCCTTCATTTTAAAACCCCTTTCATCCCTTTTTACTAAATTATATACCATTGATTATTTTAAGTCAATAATTTTTATTCCATTTAAGTTTTTTTTTAATAAATATCTCATATAACATGATTTGTTTAAGATCTTGATGATTGCTAAAACTACAAATATATTTGAATTTTTGACAATATATCTCTTATGATATATACTATGTACTAGTAATTAATTTATCAATTTCAATATAAAATATTTCAAACGAGATTTAATATGCAATCAATAGGTAATAAAATTAAAACAAAAAGAAAGTCACTCGGACTTTCTCAAAAAGATTTGGCTGATGGAATTTGCGAACAAAGTTTAATTAGTAAAATCGAACGAACGAACTATTTCCCTTCCGCTGATATTCTTTATAAGTTATCACAAAAACTTCAAGTGGATATAAACTTCTTTTTCGATGAATCGTATGAGACTGTCTCTGATTTACGAAAGTTTATTACCATGTCCTCAAAGCTTTTAGAACATAGAAATTACACTGATTTAGAATATCTTTACAACCTTGAAAAAAGTAAATCAAATTCATTTAATGAGGATGAACAATCTTATTTAACATGGATTGAAGCTATTATACTCTTTTATAACTATGATAAAAAAGATAGTGCAATCGAGTTGCTTAAAAATCTTATTGACTCTTTATTCGATTATAAAAAAAATATTTTTTTAAAAGCTCTGAATACTCTAACAAATTTCTACTCAAATATAGGTTATAACGAAGAATATGAAAGAAACTACAAGAAACTTCTTCAAATCTATTCAACAAAAGATTTCCAATTAAAAGAGGATATAGAAGGATATATTCGGTTAAAATATAATTTTGCTCATCATTTAACGATTAACGGTCAATTACTGGATGCTTTAGAAACAGCATTAGAAACCATAGATTTTTGTAAAAATAATAATACAGCATATCAAATGCCTTCTCTACTTCTTCTCGTTGCTAATTCTTGTGAAAAATTTCTATCTAAAGAAGAGATTATACAATATTATACTGAAGCAAAAACGCTAGCTAAATTATACGGAAATGATGTGCTCTATCTCAAAATAAAAAACTACTTAATTAATTACAATAGTGATTAAACTCTTTTTAATATATTTATTCATATGAGAAAAATTCTTATATGTTCGAATATAGAAAAGCTAGCAGAGAGATTTCGGCTGGCTTTTTTATACCTAAATTACTACTAATGCCTTTATTTAAAGACATACCACTTAAAACCAACCTTCCGAAAAAGACTTATTTTCCTGAAAGGCAATTAGTGTAAAATGATGAATATGCAAGACTTACTTTAGATCCCAAAACCATCTATATGACTAGAAATCTTGTTTTTAAGGGCTTTTTTTGATTTTAACAAAATATCTGCATTTTATATTATCTATTCTAAACCGAAAAATCAATTTAAAGTTTTTATAATAGCTACAGTTTCTTTAATATTGAATTTATCTAGATAACAGAAATTCACCAATTTCTACTTTTAATGTAGATTCTAACTAGCTTAATTATAGGAATTACGCTATAATGAAGCCAAATAATGGCACATGTGGTGGCGAGATTATTTTTTATAAAACAAGACAGACTCATTTGGAATATAATGACGTTCAATAAGGTAAAGTCAAGTCCAAAAAAGTAATAAAAAATTATAACTAAAAAGGAGAATTACAATGTCTAGACAATGGAAGAAATTGATTCTTACTCTCTTCACTCTCCTAGCACTCTTCGTGATTGCTGGCTGCGGACAAAACCAAAAGACAGACAAAAAAGTCGCTCAATCTGATCAGAAAACGGCCATCCTGTCTGGAGAATGGGAATCTGTAGACGAACTTGAATCGATTCAAAAAGTGTTCATTCCCAAAGGTATGAAGGGCATCACTTTTGCAAGATTCATTGAAGCTTTCAAAGACTTTAAAATGGCACTAAAAGTTGACGGGAATACTGTTAACCTAAGTTATGATTACAATGTCACACCTTTTGCAAAAGCCTTTTATTCGATTTACAAAGATAAAGATAAAACAACAGAAGCTGATTTCATTAAAGAAGTTTATAAAGGCGAGTCAAGTTTTTCTGAAGGATTCAAACAATATAAAGTAAGCATGGATAATGATAGTGGCATTTTCAGATACTCTGCAACAGGAGATATTGATAAAAGCAAACAAACCATCTCATTTAAAGAAGGGTTGTCAATTCTTAATTCCTTCCCTGCTTCTGTAGGCGATAAATTAGATCCAGTCGTTTACAATTATGAGATCAAGGATGGTATTCTCTATCTTTATGCAGACGGTACCACCACAAAGGAAGGACTCCCTGCTCACTTTGAATTCCGTTTCAAACAAGTTCAAAAACAAGAGAAGAAATAGAAAGGAGAAGCAAAGATGTTTAAAAAATATATGAAAGCATTCTTAATCGCTTGCTGCTCTCTCTTTGTACTCACAGGATGCGGAAATAATTCTAACTCTAACTCTAGCTCTAGCACTGCCAAAACCTCTACCCTTGATGGAAAATGGGAAGCTGTTGACTTTAGAAGTTCGGTTGAACGTAGTTTAGGCTATCAAGACTTTGATGAAGAAAAGGCTACGCGACTAAGCTATTCTGACGGCTGGAAAGATCTAGCACCTACATTGAATATTTCTAACAATAAGGTTGAATTTGAATATACAGCTCCTATGCGAACTTGTCTCGGCAATTTCTACGATTACTACCTAAAGAAATACTCTGCGTCAACTATTTCTAAAGACGGTTTTATAAAGGCAAGATTTCGCAAGTTAAAAACAGATTTAGCAACTTATCAATCCCATATGAAATACACTACTTATGATTCTAACGACAATGATTACACGGTCCATTCTTTACTTAGAAATGGTAAAATCGATACTAAGAATCATACGATTACCTTCCCTGAAACACCAAATATTTTGCAATTAGTCGTACTTTCTATTGCAGATGTTAAAAATGAAAAAACGTATAACTATAGTATTGAAGGCGACATTCTTACATTGACTTTAGAATCACGAGATGAGGTAAATGATGTAACCGCCTATTTCAAAGTGAAATTCAAGAAAGTCCCAGAGACTAAAGATAAAGAATAAAAATCAAAAGACACCCTTTAGCACATTGAGCTAGGACTCAAAAGGGTGTCTTTTTATGCTCCCTTGTCTTACTACTAGTAATATGGACTTGTATCACAGTAGCTTTTCATTTTTTAAAAGATAGGCAACAAGAGCTTCATTTTAGATTTTGGATAGCGTGATAGTCTTGCCTATTTTTATTTGACAAGAAAAAGTAGACAGTGTATACTAAAGATAAATAAGTAGACAGTGTATACTTTTGGAGGAGATGAATGAAACGCAATACTGCCCAGCTGAAAGAACAGCTCATTCAAACGGGGGTTGACGAAATCGGAAAACATGGGATTGAACAGCTCTCGCTCAGGACTATCGCCAAGGCCTGTGGTGTAACTCACGGCACTCCATACCGCCATTTTGAGAGCAAGGAAGGCTATCTAAAGGTCGTTTTGGCCCGGCTTTCGCTCTTTCTCAATCAGGAAATCAATGAAAATATTGATGCGACAGGTTCTGCGCGTGATCAGTTGAGCCAGCTTGGTCTTAATTTCATTATTTTTGCCAAGACCTATCCTCATTTTTTCGAAGCTCTTTTTATCAAATTCCCTTTTAAATATATGAAGGTGACCCAGGACACCATTCTCTTGGAGTCTGACCTGCCTGGATTTGATAAATTCAAGGAGCTTGTTTTAAAGCTTCGTGAGGAGGAAAATTTTAGCAATAGCGAAGCGGAAAGTCTTTTTCACTTTTGGAGCTTTATCACAGGTCTAGCTGTTCTGGCCAACAGTCCTATCGGACAAGACCTTGATCCTCAAGACATCCAAAGCACGATCGAGCACATGCTTGACATTTATATCAAAGGAGAACAATCATGAAAACCTTGATTATTTACACCCACCCCAGCTCAACAGGCTTCAATGCTGCTATTCTCAAAGAAGTTCAAAGCAATCTTTCTAAGAATCACGAGGTGAAAACCTTGGACTTGTATGCTGAAAATTTTGATCCTATCTTGCGCTTTGACCAAGAACATAGACGCCGTGACCTGCACAAAGACCCTGAAATGGCAAAATACCGAGATTTGATTACTTGGGCAGACCACCTGATTTTCATTTTCCCTATCTGGTGGAGCGGTATGCCGGCCATTCTCAAAGGCTTTATCGACCGCGTATTTGCCGCTGACTTTGCCTACTCTTATAAGAAAGTCGGCATGCAAGGCCACCTGCAAGGCAAGTCCGGCTGGATTATCGTCAGCCACAATACTCCAGGTTTTGCCCTGCCTTTTGTCCAAGACTACGGCAAGGTACTGAAAAATCAAATCCTGAAACTTTGCGGTATTTCTCCAGTCAAACTGACTGAACTCAACAGTGTAGAACGCAAAACAGACCAACAACGCCAAGAAATGCTCAAGAAAATCGGGCAAATGGCCAGTCAGATTTAAGACAAAGAAACAGGCACTTCTTTTGAAGTGCCTATCTTTTTATGTTTAATCCAGCCCCACGCGCTTGAAGATTTCATCCACGCGCTTGGTGTAGTAAGTAGGATTGAAGATTTCATCAATCTCTTCCTGAGTCAGGCGGGAAGTGACTTCTGGGTCCGCTTCGAGCAAAGGCTTGAAGTCCACTTGATTGTCCCAAGACTGGGCAGTCTTTGGCTGTACCAAGTCATAAGCTTGCTCCCGCGTCATGCCTTTTTCAATCAAGGTCAACATAGCCCGCTGGCTGAAAATAAGACCAAAGGTCGAGTTCATGTTGCGCTTCATGTTTTCTGGGAAGACGGTCAGGTTCTTGACAATATTACCGAAGCGGTTGAGCATGTAGTCGATGAGAATGGTCGTGTCCGGTGCGATAATCCGCTCAGCAGATGAGTGGGAAATGTCGCGCTCATGCCAGAGAGAGACATTCTCAAAGGCTGTCACCATGTGACCGCGAATAACACGCGCCAGACCAGTCATGTTTTCAGAGCCGATTGGATTGCGTTTGTGAGGCATAGCAGATGAACCCTTTTGCCCCTTGGCAAAGAACTCTTCCACCTCGCGCTGCTCAGATTTTTGCAGACCACGGATTTCAGTTGCCATGCGCTCGATAGACGTCGCAATCAAGGCCAAAGCAGAGAAGTATTCAGCATGGAGATCACGTGGCAAGACTTGAGTCGAAATCTCCTGCGGACGGATGCCTAATTTCTCACAGACATAGCTTTCCACAAATGGCGGAATGTTGGCAAAGTTTCCAACCGCACCAGAGATTTTCCCAGCTTCCACACCCGCAGCCACAAGCTCGAAACGCTCGATATTGCGCTTCATTTCGCTGTACCAAGTCGCAAGCTTGAGACCAAAAGTCGTCGGCTCCGCATGCACCCCGTGGGTACGACCCATCATGATGGTAAACTTGTGCTCCCGCGCCCGCTCTGCAATGATGTCAGTGAAGCGACGTAGATCCTCACGGATGATGTCATTGGCCTGCTTGTAGAGGTAGCCGTAGGCCGTATCCACCACATCGGTCGAGGTAAGTCCATAGTGAACCCACTTGCGCTCCTCACCCAGTGTCTCAGAAACCGCCCGCGTGAAGGCCACCACATCGTGGCGCGTCTCCTGCTCAATCTCCAAGATGCGGTTAATGTCAAAGCCAGCCTTTTCACGAATCAAGGCCACATCTTCCTTGGGAATCTCACCCAACTCAGCCCAGGCCTCATCAGCCAGAATCTCTACCTCCAGCCAAGCCTTGTACTTATTTTCCTCAGTCCAAATGTTCGCCATTTCGGGGCGAGAATAACGGTTGATCATTGTTGTTAATTTTTCCTTTCTTTTGATGTTTCACTTAGCTAAGCAACCGATGGAAATCTTATTCAAATTCTTCTTTCCCAATCCATACAGATGGATAGTGATTTAGTGTATTCAAATCCGTATCCAACGGTACATCATAGATGGCTAAATAGTTTCCAGGGTATTGAGCAACTAATTCTTCATACTTAGCTTTCACTTTTTCGTGATTGCTGCTAGCATACAAGACTTCGACGACTGCTCCAGTCTTACCTTTCTCGACAAAGGCATTAACGATTATTTGAATCATAGGAATTGATTAAGTCCTTAGCCCGTATTCAGTTGGATAAATACGAGTGCCCTTGTTCCTTTCTATTAGTTTATTTTATTAGACGGAAATTTCACTTTTCCATTTTTCAAACTGTTCTTTAGCATCTCCTATTTTTGATAGATGCTTCATAACATGTACCTCATCTAAAAGATAAAGCAATACCAATAAATCTCTAGCAGTCTTTTCTCGTTCTTCATCAGAAATAGTACCAAAAAAATCAATATTCAAAACTTTGACTGGATCTTCAAAATGGCTTTCACCGTGTAAAACTAGTCTATACATCAAGTTTTCAAAATAATCTCTGTATTGATCATCTATTTTACTTACAATCATTGGATCTGTTGTTAATTTATGAATGTTTTGCTTATAATTAAACGTCCCATATGCTTCTAAAATTTTTCTCATTGCATTTCCAATAAAACTTTCTGAGTTATTTCTATCTCTTCCTGTTGCATAAGAAAAAACTAATTCAAGAAGTTCTGTATAATCGTGGGTCCCCGTCCTAAATTCCCGTAATTCACCAGAGACTAATTCTAATTTCTTGTATTTCGATACTTGTCCACCTTCTTCCACCTTACAAAATTCCATTATCTCCTGTAAAAATTTCTCAAAATCATACATCATCTGTTTATCGTGAGTCATTAAGATAACTCTAGTATGACTATTGCCCTTAAGAAATCTTGTTAAACAGTATTTTAAATATGATATTGTTCCTACTTTATTTTCCATGTCAAAACTCGAAATAGGATCATCAATAACAATAAAATATTCTTGACTATAAGCTTCTATTAGCTCCCTTTTTTGAATTATTTCTGTAAAGAAATAACATAGAGCTAACGCATTTCTCTCACCTACTGATATTCTACTAGGTTCTACAGATTTTCCTCTTGATAACAGGTAATACTTACTATTTTGATTTTTGATAGCTAGACGATTTTGTGAAAAAAATATGTAATTTAAACTTTTATTGATTTCGTTGACAGCAATATCTATATTGAGTTTCTGATTTTCTAAATCAAGAATATCTTGTTCATAACTTTTTGATTGCTGTTTACAAGTATTATATTCAGTTTCACAAGCTGACTTTCTTTTTGTTTTATCTTGAAATTTTTGATAGTCATCCTTAATTTCATAATATGCTAATTCATTATTGATTTTAAGTAAGTCAACTTTTAAACTCTTAATATCGGAGATTTCTATATTATGTTTTTCAACAGCTTGATTAATTTTCTCAATATCACTACTAACTTTAATCAATTCTTGAGAAATATCAATATCAGGTAACTCAATTATCACATATGGATTTTTGATTTTTTTGTCAATTACTATATTGATTTCTTCTAATTTACAATTTATAGCTTTAATATTATCTTGATAAGACTTAATTAAACTTAAATTTAGCTGTTCATAAGCTGACATGTCTAGTTCTTCAATCAAAAGAAACTTACTTTTTGCTAGCTTCTCTTGATGTTCTTCAACTTCTTTGGATAATAATTTAGTTATACCACTAATCAGTTCAGTTTGTACCTCTTCCGAAACCAGTTGAGTACAAAATGGGCAGGTCTTATTATGTTTGTTTGAAAAGAATTTTTCAACTTGCCTTAAATGGGGCTCGCCTTTCGAAGCATCTGATAATAACGACAGTAACTTTTTATCCCGAGAATTTAGTTCAGGATTCTCTATTTTTTTAGACAATAAATTAGCCAAGTCGTCTTTGTTAAAATTTATATCTGGTAATATTAACTTTTGAAGTGAAGAAACTTCAGAATTTTCTAATGATAAATACCTGTCTTTCTTAGTTTTAAAATCAATTTCTAATTTCTCTTTTGTAGAAGCTGGTTTTAATCTGACGAAATCTTGATATGTATTCCTATGTACAGGAGAAGCTGAGCGATTTCCTTTTATTTCTCTATCTCTCTCAGCCCAATGTCCCAGTCCCTTTAAAGAAGCATTTATTTTATCCATCCAATAGTCTGGAGATTTTTCGTTTTTCGCATCGTTATATTCTGCAAGCTCCAATTCATATTTTTGAAGTTTTATTTGTGCTTCAGATAACTCTTCTTTTTTTATATCAATTTTGCAATCAATATCAACCTGCTCACCTAAAATTACTATTGTGTCCAAACCATCTTGAGCAATTTTAACTTTTTGCTCAATGTAGTCCTCGTTGAAAACAAAAATTGATTTCTTGCTCGCCTCTTCTAATATAATATCACTATCCTGAGCATCAATAAGTGCTACTTTATCATCTATTCCAACTTCATCAGCCTTTAATTGATGAATCCCACGAGCAATCGTACTTTTCCCTGAGCCATTTCTCCCAAACAACAAACTAACTCTATTATTTTGTGTTCGATTTGTTCCATCAAACTTCCCGTCAAATAATTCTAGGCACGTCTCTTCCTCAAAGATACCTGATTTAATCTTGATTCCCTTTATCTTCTCAAACATTCTGTTACTCTCCAAACTCAACCACGCTATCCGGCACATCACTAAACAAAGTCACATGTCCCATTTTGCGGTTGTGCTTCGCTTCTATTTTACCATACAGATGGAGGTGGGCGCTTGGATTTTCTGTGACATATTTCTCAGCGACCTCGACATGCTGACCGAGTACATTAAGCATGACGGCAGGCGCATGTAGGTGGATAGCTGGCAATGGTGCTCCAAGGACGCCGAGAATATGGGTATCAAACTGCGAGAAGTCGCAGGCTTCGATAGAGTAGTGCCCAGAGTTGTGTGGACGTGGAGCAATCTCATTGACGATGATGTCATCAGCCGTCGCAAACATTTCCACGCAGAGGGTTCCAGACAGCTTGAGCTGTTCTGCGATTCGCACCGCCATTGCTTTGGCTTTCTCAGCTAGACTATCAGAAATGCGAGCTGGCACAATGGTCTTAGACAGGATGTTATTGCGGTGGATATTTTCCTGAACTGGGAAAACCGTCACGTCCTTGCCATTTCCAGATACAATGACAGAAATTTCAAGATCAAAATTGACGAATTCTTCCAAGACACAGTCAGCTGAATCAGCTAACGCATAGGCTTCTTCCAAGTCTGCTTCTGAACGAATAACCTTTTGACCATGGCCATCGTAACCACCAGTCGCAGTCTTGAGGACATAATTTTTCGACAGGTCGATATCAGCCAAGTCTTGGCTAGAAGTCACGACCTTGTAGGGTGCCACGGTGACTTGGGCCTTGTTTGAGAGAAAGTCCTTTTCAAAGATCCGATTTTGAGAAATGCGGAGCAGGTCCGTTCCTTGAGGGAGCTGACCATCCTTGATAACGGCATCCAAACCGTCCGCATCGACATTTTCAAACTCATAGGTCAGGACATCGCAACGCTCAGCCAGCTGACGCAGAGCATCCACGTCATTATAAAGGGCTACGATGATTTCTGCCACGCGAGAGGCAGGGCAATCCGCAGCAGGATCAAGCGCGATGACCTTGTGCCCCATGTAGATAGCAGAAATGGCCATCATCTGCCCCAACTGACCACCACCGATGATTCCGATTGTTTTAGATGAGCTCATTCGTAGACTCCTCTGCGATTTTTCCTTGTTCTTCAGCAAAATCCGCCAAAGCTGTCGCAATAGCCTGATCCTCTACTGAAAGAAGGCGGAGGGCAAAGAGAGCCGCATTTGTTGCTCCTGCTTCCCCAATAGCCATAGTTGCTACAGGCACACCGCCTGGCATCTGCACAATCGAATAAAGAGAGTCCAGACCGCTGAGAGCGCGTGATTTGACCGGTACACCGATGACAGGCAGAGTCGTTTTAGCCGCGACCATACCTGGTAGGTGTGCTGCGCCACCAGCACCTGCGATAATGACCTTGATACCGCGACTGCGAGCTTCTTCCGCATGTTGGAACATGATGTCAGGCGTGCGGTGGGCAGAGACGACTTTCTTTTCATAGGCTACACCAAAGCGGTCTAAGACTTGGGCTGTTTTTTGCATGGTTGCCCAGTCGGATTTGGAGCCCATAATGATGGAAATAATTGGTTTCATATTTTCTCCTCTGAATAAACTAATTCTTTTGCTCAATATTTTTTACAGTAGCTGATTCAACACTATAATGTTGAACAGTCTGATTAACCAGATTTTCAACGCTCTTAGGTTTTATCAATAAACGAAGTATAATTGTCACAAGAGGTATAATGCTCGGCAAATCCTTCCAGACAGGTGTCAACACTTCTTCACTATCACGTCTTAAAAGCCAGTACTTTATTGTCTGCAATATTTTTCTTCTACTTTTCGTCTTCTCAGCTGTTCCAATAATCAAAGCCATCAGACTATGCGTCTCAACGCCTGCTTGACCAAGAATGACCTCAGATTTAGCGTAGCTGTGACTGGCTAGTTCTATCATGATTTTTGGAAAATTAACTCCTGCTTTATAGGCGTTAGCAGGCTCTACCATTCTAGGATTACACTCTATATAGTAAAATTGGTCTCCCCTACGTATAAAATCTAGGGTTAGGCAACCATGCCATTGTATATATTGTCCTAATTTTTCAACATGCTCTCTCGTTCTTTTAGATTCTATGCTTAATCTTGCCGCAGCCGAACCACCCGCACCAGAACCTACTTTTACGCTAGAATGCACTGCGAGTAATTCTCCATGATCAAACACTGCTTGAACCTGACCATAGTCTCCAACTATGTCTTGCTGAACCATCCATTCCTCATCACTCGCTGTTAATTTGCTCGTCACTTCAGCCAAATCTTTCTTACTTGAAATCTTATAAACCGAGCGACCGGCAGTACCATAATCTGCTTTCAGCCAATAAGGATAGTCTAGCAGGATAGAGTCTGCATCTTTCACGTACTCCCACTTAGGTGTGGGAAGTCCTAATAAATCCGCAGTTTCAGCAAAAG
This sequence comes from Streptococcus sp. SG1, assembly GCF_030439935.1. NCBI lineage: Bacteria > Bacillati > Bacillota > Bacilli > Lactobacillales > Streptococcaceae > Streptococcus > Streptococcus sp. SG1. The sequence goes on from NZ_JAQFJC010000011.1 coordinate 62,573, forward strand.
CAATCTTCCCAGCCAACTTTTCAAACTGCTCTTGATCAGCAAGGGCGATTGGTAGCGATTGAGGCAAAAATTGTTTCCCATTCGCCAATAACCAGCCTTCTTCATGTGTTGGCAAAATGGCCTTGTAATTGGCTTTATGAAGCAACTGACTAACCTGTCTCAGATAATCTACAGGAAAACGATTCACATCAACTATCGGAACTCTATGGGTTAGACGACTGAAATATGCAATGGAAAATCTTCTAGGAGATAACACATCAATTTTATAGCCTTCTTTCAACAAAACTGTCAAAGTTTCTCGTGAGGTCAAGCTTGAACCTTCTAAAAATAGCAACCTATTTTTCATTTTTCAAACACCTGAAGTCTATTTTTAAGTCTCACGGCTAAAAGTTTCATAGATTTGATTTACAAAGCCTTACCACCAATATCATGCCTATAAAAGAAGCCTGTGGTGTCTTGTTTTTTTAGTTGGTCGTAGATTCTTTCCTGCGCAGCTGAGACGGTATCTGCTGTGGTGACCAGCATGTACACCCGGCCGCCATTTGACAGCAGTGCTCTGCTATTTTCCGCAAACTTAGCCCCTGCATAGTAGGTGATGATGTCGCCGTCTGTCTTCTCTGGCAGAGGCAGGCCTTTCTCATAGTCCAGCGGGTAGCCCTCTGAGGCGACAACCACGCCAAGGGTCACGCCCTCATTCAGCCAGGTGATAGCAGGCTCTTTCTTGTCCAAAATGTCCGTGATGTTCTGCGCAAAGTCAGACGTCAAGCGTGGCAGGATAATCTGGGTTTCTGGGTCACCGAAGCGCGAGTTGAATTCGATAACCTTAGGACCATCGGCTGTCAGAATCAGCCCAGCGTAGAGCACGCCCAGATAAGGTCGGCCCTCAGCTATCATACCTTTGAGAACTGGCTTAATAATCGACTCAACTGACTGGTCCACCACGCTTTGTGGCAGGTGAGGCACTGGCGCATAAGCTCCCATACCACCTGTATTGGGACCCTTGTCCCCATCGTAGGCCCGCTTGTGATCCTGAGCCGTCGGCATGATGTAAAACTTGTCCCCATTGACAAAGGCAAATAGGGAGAACTCCTCGCCGTCCAGGAACTCTTCGATAACCACGCGCGCACCGCTGTCGCCGAACTTATTGTCCAAGAGCATCTCCTGCGCGGCCTCAACCGCCTGCTCTACTGTCTCTGCGACGACCACGCCTTTACCCAGAGCCAAGCCGTCCGCCTTGACCACGATAGGCGCTCCCTGCTTTTCGATATAAGTTTTGGCTTCCTCAAAGTCGGAAAATGTGCCATAGGCTGCTGTCGGAACACAGTACTTAACCATGATTTCCTTGGCAAAATCCTTGGACCACTCCAGCTCCGCTGCTAAACGAGATGGACCAAAAGCCTTGAGTCCAGCTTGGTTAAAATCATCTACAATTCCAGCTGCCAGCGCATCATCCGGTCCGATAAAGGTCCAAGCAATATCATTCTTCTTGGCAAATTCAATCAGTTTGGAATGTTCGGAAATTCCAATGTTCACTAAATCCAACCCATCCAAGGTCATGCCATCATTTCCAGGAGCGACAAACACCTGCTCCACACCCTGAGACTCCAACAATTTCTTGGCAATCGCATGCTCACGACCGCCTGAACCAACGACTAAAAGCTTCATAGCTAAGATACCTCTATGTTCATATCATAGGCGCTTACGCACCAAGCTAACACATCACGTAAAAATCATTGCCATTTTTACGAATTATTCATCTAAATTATATCACAATCGTTCGTTTTATGCCATTTGAAACGAAAGAAATATGGTAGAACAAACTTGATAATTTCTAAACTTTGATTTTTCCAATAAATTTCCCGAATAATATAAGTGGAGTTTTCCAAAAAAATATTGTAAAGGAGATGTATGAAAAAATACAAAAATTTCTTACTGCTTTCAGCAACCTTGCTGACCTCACTATCCGCTCCATTAGCTGCAGCGAATGAACAGTTTAGCCCATCCCAGCTGACGGCTATGACCAGCGAAGTTTCCGTTCAGCTTGAAGGACAAACAGCGATTGTTCAGTACCAACCGACCGCTGCGCAAGAAGCTTACCCCATCCAACATGCCGTCTGGTCTGAGGAGGGTGGCCAAGACGATATTGTCTGGTATTCAGCTAATCAAAGCACGACCAGGATTGACTTGTCTCAGCACAAGGGCCAGGGCAAATTTCACATCGAGACTTATCTCAATGTAAATGGTGTCAAATATCACTTGAGTAGTAAATCGGTCTTTCTAAACAAGCCGGTTCAATCAGCCGAAAAAACTGTCCCTGAACAACAAAACAGCACTTCGTCTAACAATGCTACACCTCAAGCGCCTGCTGAGCAAAAGCCAACTAATCCAGCACCTTCTCCAGCTCCGGCCCCCGCGACCAATAGAGTTGAAAACCGTCGGAACTCCTATCAAAAAGTCGAAGATCGAAACAAATCTCTTCCTCCTCAAAAGGTAGCTCAACCAAAGGCGACACCCCCTCAGGCAAAGCCAAGCAATAACAAACCTCTGCAAGCTTCAGCTGCTAGAGTACCAGCAGAGCCTGTCAGAGACAGCAAGCCACTCATCAGTATTACCAACATTAATAAGGAAAATGGAACCTATACCGTAAGGGTCCAAGAAAGTCCTTATTCTAAGAGAATAAAAAGTGTGCAGGTGCCTATTTGGAGTACTGCTAATCAAAGCAATCTTAAATGGTATGAGGCTTCACAAATAGGCAACGGAAGCTTCTCCGTTCAATTCGATATCCGAAATCACCAGCAGCTTTACGGCGACTATATCAATCACGTCTACATTACCTATGAAGACGGTAGCCGAGCTGGCTATGTTGCTGAAAATGTCAATCTGCCTCAGCCAGCACCCCAACCACTAACTCCGAGTCTGCAAGTGGTCCATAAAGGCCAATCGACCTATCAAGTTATCTTACAAAATAGTTTCGGTGACGGCCATATTCTCTTCCCCATCTGGTCAGATATTAATGGCCAAGACGACCTCCGCTGGTATACAGCTAATTCTCTTGGTAATGGGCGCTATTCGTTAGATTTCAACGCCAACAATCATATCGGTGACGGTCTCTATCATGTCCATGTCTATCGACAATCTGGTGGGAAAGTAACGGGTGTCATGGCCTCTAATTTTCAAGTGACACGCCCAACGGTAACTGTGAGAAAACCTCTTAACCATGCAACCGACCCAAGTAACACCTACCCTGTTGGTGAATGTACATGGGGTGCCAAGGCTCTCGCTCCTTGGGCAGGAAACTGGTGGGGAAATGGTGGGGACTGGGCAGCCAGTGCTCGCCGAGCAGGATTCCGTGTAGGATCCACACCTCAGGTCGGAGCTATTGCCTGCTGGACTGACGGTGGATACGGACACGTCGGCGTCGTCACGCATGTTGATTCACATAAGCGTATCCAAATTCAGGAATCCAACTACGCTGGACAGCGCTATATCGCTAATTTTCGTGGCTGGTTTGACCCAACCATCGCTCAGGGCACGGTTTCCTATATCTACCCAAATTAACCCTATCATTTAGCACCTCCCTTATTTCGGAGGGCTTTTTTATATTGCTGTAAAACATCCAGCTAAGCACAAAAAAGGGCTTTTCGCCCATCTTTTATCATAAACTAAACTGCGTTCTTCAACCAAGATTAAAAAACTTCTCCATATAATAGCTGAAATAAGTCTTTTGCCCAGTTACCATGACGAATTTACCTTCCAAGCCATAGCGAAGCTTCTTAGCTTGATCTTTACTAACAGCCATTTCGCATTCTACTTTAAAGAAATTTCCCTGTTTGGTTTGGGTAGCATTGGCGTCAATACTGGAAATTTGGGATGTCAAAATCATTTGTTTGTTAGCATCATCAGCAGTAATGAAGCGCACCTTGTCTCCATTTTTAATAGTAGATACATCCTTGGAAGAAACATATGTGACAATTTTGATTTTTCGTTCACTGGTGATTTTGGGGTAAATCTGAGCCAAAGCAGTTCCTTCTGCTACCAGGGTAGATCCTTGTACTTCTGGATTTAAGTGGAGCAAGCCATCCATTTCAGCCAAAATCTGACCTCGCTTAGAGACTGTTTCTTGAAGTTTAAGATTGCTCTCGGCTTCCAAGATTTGCTGAGTCAGAGTGGTCAATTCTTGTCCTACCTTGACTAGATACTGAGCTTTCAGTGAAGCCAACTGACTAGATAAATTGCTAGCATAGGCTTGTTGGGCGCCAGCACCAGCATATTGGACACGATAAGTCGCAGATGTTGCTTCTAATTGAGAGATTTGCCCATCTAACTGAGCTACAATCTGACTTTGAGCTGTAGTCTTATCCTCTGTCAAACTCAACTGATCACGATAGGACTGATACAAGGAGTAAAGAGGGTGCGATGCATCTATACCCACCCCACTTTGAATGGCATTTTTCAAGTTTCGATGGTCATTTAGTTTGCTATCTACATCACTGATAACACCGCCCAGTTCCGCCTGAGACTGACTGGCTGCTGCATTTTGTGAAGCAATCGTAGCATTTTGCTGATTCACAGAACTAGTCATACTCGCTACTTGATTCTGGTAGTCTTTAAAGCTTTGTTCATAGCCATAACTATCTGGCTCAGTGAATTGATTACGCCCGCTTTCTAAACTGGAACGCAAAGTTTCTAGTTTGCCCTTTTGATCTTTGAGTAAGTCAAGCTGGCTGGAAAACTTCTGTTCCTGAGCTCCCTCTCCTTCTACTGCATACTGGATTAGCAGGTCCCCTTTTTTGACCTCCTTGTTTTCTGCCAAATGATTCGCAATGATAGGCTGGTTACTAGTCGACTGAATCTGAGCTAGCACTCGGCTAGCTTCTACAGAAGCACGGCTAGAAATTGTAATTTCTTTTTTAGCCAGCATGGAAAAACCAACTAGAAATACTAGTAAAATAAGACTTGGCACAATTAAACAACTAGCAAAATTATGATAACGTTTCTGATAAAACTCTGCACTTTCTAAAAATTGTTCATTCATATTTTCTCCCTAACTATTGACCAAATGGTGGTAAAAGCCTTCTCTTTCGATCAGCTCCTTATGACTTCCACTCTCGACAATCCTACCTTGATCCAAAACGACCACCTGCTCCGAACGTTCCGCAATAGTCAAACGATGAGCAATAAAAATAATCGTCTTATCAAGCGCCATCAAATTATCAATGATCCGCTTCTCCGTCAAAATATCCAGACTGCTTGTTGCTTCATCTAAGATAAGCACTGGCGCATCTGTCAAGAGAGCCCTCGCTAGAGCAATACGCTGGCGTTGACCACCTGAAATCCCTGCTCCATCTGCTGATAGCTCTGTCTGATAATTGAGAGGCATCCGCTCAATATCCGACCTAATTTCTGCCAATTCTACCGCCCGCAGAATATCTTCTTGAGTCGTGCCTTCACGCGCGCCTAAGAGTAAATTTTCCAAAATAGTCCCATTAAAAACATACGGTTGCTGGGGAAGATAGTTGATATATTGGCGCAGTGCCTGCTTATCCAGCTGATTGAGATTGACACCTCCCAGACAAATATCCCCTTGATTCGGACCATAAAAATGCACCATCATCTTGGCCAAGGTCGTTTTTCCTGAGCCGGATACACCAACAAAGCTGGTCTTACTTCCAGCAGGAATATGCAAGTCAATTTCCGATAATACATTGGCCCCATAGCCATACTTATAACTGACTCCACGAAAATCGATGTCAGCCTGAAAGTGGCTCAAGTCCTTGATAAGCTTCTCTTCTTCAAATTCAGACTGGACTAAATAGACCTCATTGAGACGCTCATTGGCCACTCGTGCAGACTGTAACTTCGTTTGCAGATTGATGATATTTTCCAAAGGATTAGTAAAGTAGACTAGAAGTGTATTATAAGTGATGAGCTGTCCCAGACTGATTTTTTGATCCATGACAAGTGTGGCTCCTAGCCATAAAATCAAGACGTTTAAAATCAAACGAGCTGCTGCTTTCAAGACTTTTTGTAAACTCTCAGAACGTCCATATGCAAAAGACTTTTTCAGATAAGTCACAAATTCCTTGTCAATCTTCTGATAACGTTGTTTTTCGCTGGTCAAAGACTTAATGGTCTCAATTCCATTGATATCTTCAATAATGGAAGACGACAACAGACTATTTGCTTCCATCGTCTCATGATTCATCTTTTCAAAAGGCTTCATAAAAAGAAAAATAATGAGCGCGTAAACGGGGATTCCTAGCAAGGTCAAAAAGAAAAGACTGCTATTTTGTGAAAAAAGAACAATCGCAATGATCGACACAATTGACACATCCAAGAAAATAGACAAGATTGTACTGGCCAAGGCATCAATAATCCGATTGGCATCCGTAAAACGAGAGACAATTTCCCCTGTCCGCCTTGTCGCGAAAAATGACATAGGTAGCTGAAAAACGTGCTTGATATAGGATAAGATCACATCAATTGATAGGCGTTGCCCTAAAACCAAAAGCAAATATTCTTGGGCATAAGACAAGAATTGCTGCAAAATATAGACAATAATCAAGCCGATAGAAATCATACCCAGCGTCGTTTTCATATGATCAGGCACATAAGTATCAATAATCGACTGAAGGTAGTAGGATCCAACAATATTGATCACCGTTACCAGCAAAGTTGCAAGCACAATATTAGTAATCAATCCCTTCTGTTTAATCAATAAGGGAATGAAGTCTAAAAGTCCATTTTTCTTTTCCTGACTAGGTTTATAGGCTGGACTAGGAGCTAGGAAAATGGTAATTCCTGTCCACTCCTGTTCGAAACGCTCTCGCGAAATCTTTGTCATCTTAACTTGAGGATCTGGGTCTGCAATATGAATCGTGTGTTTATCTTGTCCCATTACAACATAATAATGTAGGAGTTTCCCTTCCTTAAGTACATGAACGATGAAGGGATAAGATACATCTTCCAGATCAAAGATTCCCATATCAGCTTTAAAAGCCCTTGTCTCAAAATTTAAGCCCTCAGCAACTTTCACCAAACCCAAAGCAGTTGTGCCATCATTAGTTGTTTTTGCCTTTTCTCGTAGTGTAGCCAAGGAAAAATACGATCCATAATAACCAAAAACCATAGCCAGAGCTGCCACACCGCAATCCCTAGTATCAACTTGCGCTCTGTAATGCCGTTTCCTAAATTTCATAAAAACCTTTTCTCCATATGCATTTATACTTGATGAATTTATGATAATAAAAAAACCTACCTGAATGATAGTCTATTGGCGACTTGCCAAACTTTTTTTCTCAGATGTTCCTCATTTTTAATTGCTCTTTTTTAAAATGTCATGAGCTTTTTGTCAGATGACAGCTGGCTTTCTCACTAGATTCTTAAAAATGACTCCGGCATGACTCGACTCCTAACACATTTATCAGCTAATGGAAATGCTTCTTAAACATCCATTTCTAGGTGACTTCACCTCCCCCATGACTATGGATACATACCTCTCAAAAGAGAACGCAAAAAAAGCCGTATCGGTTTATGAAACAGCTTTAGGTAGCTTATAACTGAACAAATAACTGAACAAACCCAAAAATCAACGTTTTAAGACAAAACAAAAAGCCCACTGTAGTAGGCTTTTCGTAAGATATATCTTAAAATTAAAGCATTTTGTTGTAGAATTCAACGACAAGTGCTTCGTTGATTTCTGGGTTGATTTCATCGCGTTCTGGCAAGCGAGTCAGTGAACCTTCTAATTTTTCAGCATCAAATGATACGAATGCTGGACGTCCAAGAGTTGCTTCAACAGCTTCAAGGATTGCAGGCACTTTCAATGATTTTTCACGAACTGAGATCACTTGACCTGGAGTTACGCGGTATGATGGGATATCAACGCGTTTGCCGTCAACAAGGATGTGACCGTGGTTTACGAATTGACGAGCTTGACGACGAGTAGTCGCAAGACCAAGACGGTAAACAACGTTATCCAAACGACGTTCCAAAAGAAGCATGAAGTTAAAACCAAGAATTCCTTCTTTGATCTTAGTAGCTTGAACGAACAAGTTACGGAATTGTTTTTCACCTACACCGTAAGTGAAACGAAGTTTTTGTTTTTCAGCCAATTGCAAACCATATTCTGACAATTTGCTGCGGTTGTTTGGTCCATGTTGACCAGGTACATAGTTACGGCGAGCCAATTCTTTACCTGTACCAGTAAGAGAAAGACCCAAACGACGAGCTTGTTTCCAAGATGGTCCTGTATAACGTGACATATAAATGTCCTCCTATAAAATATTTTTGAGGAAATAGTCACTTAGAAAGCTCTGATTCGTGCAGAACATTTTCGCCCAAACAGCTAAGGCTACTTTTATAGCTGATGTTCTGTTGACGAGCTCCATGCTTTCCTGCTGCTATTTCACACAAAGTCTATTGTACCATGAATAAAGTCAAAAGTAAAGGGTCTCAAACAAAAAATCAAGCCAAAAAGCTTGATTTTTGTTACTTGAAAACTGTTCATGAGGAATCCCGTCGCTTACTTCACATTCCTAAGAGCTTTAAAATGTCCCGCTTATAACGGAGCTTCTGCAGTTCTTTATCCTCGCTGTCTGACCAGATAAGCTGGAGATTCGCAACGATTTGCCCTGGACGATTTTTCAGAATATAGATATGATCACTGAGAGCCAGAGCCTCCTCAATGCTATGCGTGATGAGAAGAGTCGTCAGACCCAGCCTACGATGAATGTCCAGATACCAAGCGTGCAGCTCCATCTTGGTCAGCTCATCCAAAGCACTAAAAGCCTCGTCTAGAAGAAATAGCTTGTGGCCGAACATATAGGTCCGTAACAGAGCCACGCGCTGCCGCATCCCCCCACTCAGCTCATGTGGATACTTGTCTGCCACATCAAAGAGCCCGAACTCCTTCAAAATCTGAGTTGCCTGCTCCATCGCTTCCTTTTTGGATACTTTTCGGATTAATAGGGGCAAGATGACATTACCCAGCACCGTCTTATGCTCCAGCAACAAGTCCTTCTGTAGCATATAACTCACCTGACCCTTAGGATTTTCCTGCCCATCTAGGACAATCCTGCCCGACTGGACCTCCAAAATCCCAGCAATGAGGTTAAAAAGAGTCGATTTCCCAACGCCACTAGGACCCAAGATTGCCACTACTTGGCTAGCTTCCACCTCTAGGTTGATATCTTTTAAAATTTGCTGTTCATCATAAGCATAGCTTATATTTTCAAGTTTAATTACTGTCATTATTTTATATAATCGTTGCTAAATCCCTTGTCACTCAAGTCATTTTTTACAAGACCGTTATCCTTGGCCCATTTGTAAAAGGCATTCCAACGGCTAGCCTCAAACTGACCCCACTTATCCTTATCTGATGCATATTGCTCAGACAGATATTTCTGAGAAGCCAAGACAAAGTCACGTTTGTTTTTTAGCTCTGGTGCATTCTTAATTAAAATGTCTGCTGCTTCTTCAGGGTGCTCCATAGCATATTGGTAGCCTTTTTTAATAGCTTGCAAGACCTTTTTTGCCTCGTCCGGATTCTTCTTCAGATAGTCATTATTAGCAATGATGACTGGAGAATAATAGTCAAACTCCTTGACATAGTCCTTCATATAAAAGAAATTAGTGTCCATGCCCTGAGTCTCTGCCATGATACCATCCCAGCCATGATAAATCCATGCCGCATCAAACAAACCATTTTCAATTGGTGTGATAGAGTTAGAATCATTATTCGGAACCTTCTCTACATCATCAAACTTGCTACCTTGGTTTTCTACCAATGTCTTCAGCATGCCCAACTCCACAGGGTCATTCCAGGTGCCATATTTCTTCCCAGCCAGATCCTTGGGACCATTAATCCCTGCAGATTTCTTAGAAATGATACCTGAAGTATTGTGTTCTACAATAGCCGCAACAGCTGTGATTTCTGCGCCCTTATCCAGTTTTTTAGCCATAGAATCCTGGAAGTAAATTCCAAAAGGAGCCTTGCCATTAATAATCAGGTCAGAAGTGCTATCTTCTGGTGGCAACTTAATATCAACATCCACACCTGCTTCCTTAAAGTAGCCCTTCTCCTTAGCTACATAAAGTCCTGTATGATTGGTATTGGGTGACCAATCCAGAATAAAATCAATCTTTTTGTCCTTGCTTTCAGACGTAGATTTCGACTGAGCGCAAGCAGCTAGACCAAATAGTGATACTGCAGCCAAACCTGCAAGGAATAATTTACAACTTTTTTTCATCATAATCCTCTTTTCTTTTTTTGAAAATAGCAGAGCTAAGCTCCTATTTCCACTTGATGACAAATTTTTCACTAATAGCTACCAGTTTCATACCCAGAAGACTGATAACTGATACTAAAACGATAATGGCAAACATGGTATCGTACTGGAAAAGCTTCTTAGACTGGATCATATAGACACCCAGCCCTTCAAAGCCGCCCAGCCATTCGGAAACTACGGTCGTGATAAAAGCATAGGAAACACTGACCCTTAGACCCGCATAGAAATAAGGTAAACTAGCTGGAATCTTGAAATGCCATAGAATCTGCCATCGATTGGCCTGCATGAGTTCAAAGAGAGTCAAGGTATCTCTATCGCAATGCCGAAAACCGTCCAGAATACTGACAATAATCGGAAAAGTCGTCGTCAAAATAATAAGCACAATCTTGGGCAAAATCCCATAACCCAGCCAGAGAACCAGAATTGGAGCCAAAGCAATGGTCGGAATCGTCTGCACCACAACCATCATAGGATAAATCAAATCATTGAGCCAGCTCAGACTATCCATGAGCACTGCCAGCAAGCAGGCTATAATGACTCCCAGCAGCAGACCCAACAAGGCTACTTTTAAGGTCGCCCAACTGTGTACAGCCAACAGTTCTGCATCCCTAATAAAAGCCTGGCAGATTTCTAAAGGTGTTGGCAGAATAAACTTAGGCAAGAGCTTGAGCCAGCCCATGACCTGCCAAACGGCAAGTAAACCCACCATCCCCAAAAGACTAATCTGCTGGCGCAGAATATTTTTCAAGTTTCTCATCAATAGACAAAATCTCTCCATAATTTATCTTCACATTTGCAAATACATTATCTGCTTGACTGCCAGCCAATTCTATTGCCTTTCCCAATATAGGAAACAAATCTTCCCATTCTCCTTCTAAAACTGTTTCAAAAGGAGTTACCAACTGCCTCACGGGCTGTTTCTGCAGATACTCAATCACGTCTTCAATGACTGCCAACCGTCCTTTATCAGTTGACAAAGGCAGAATTTGCAAAGCAATGCTTGCTTTCATCTCTTCACCTCCCTACATTCAAACTCTATCTGAGAATGATGCATACAGATACGATTCCATTTACTAACCAGACCGTTCTTTCCCTAATGAAAGAGATCGCAAGCTCTCTTTATAAAAACCTTGCACTTCATACAAAAACACCTTCTCCAATATGGAAAAGGTGTAGCATGCATCAGTATCCTAAAGATAGGCGAATCGCTCGCCACTTTTAGTAAAACCACAGGGTTTTTTACAAATACTTTTCCCTACGCTGGCATTACCCAGATCAGGTGCGGTCGAAGTTTACACTTCCTCTCAGACTGTACACAGACTCCCATATATGTATATTATGATAGCGCAATCAGGACTCTATGTCAAGATTTGTGCTTAATCCCACTGAACCAAACATCCCCTTAGAATGTAATAAACAATCCAGCGCCTCAATATTTTCTAATTCGCTCTTGGCCAGTATTGTCTCAAAGCCCATTTCCCTTGCCGTATCCAAATTGACCTGAATATCATCCATAAAGACCGACTCTTCTGGTTTAAGATTATATTTCTCAAGGAGTTCCTGGTATATTTTTTTGTAAGGTTTTACTACTTTAACTTCTGAAGAGAGAATATAACCTGACAAAAGAGGAAAAATTGGCAATAATCCTGCCTGTTCAATCCTATAAAATATCTCACAGGTTGTTGATAAAATGTAAATATGATAGCCTAACTTTGACCATCGCTCTATTTTTTCTTGCAGATTTTGGTAGACATCCACGGCCTCATACCAGTAAAAAAATATTTTTTCAACTGTAGCTTCAAAAGATGGATCCAGATTCTGTTGAGCTAATTTGCAAGCTTCCGACAAAGACAAGGACCCCCAATCCGTTTGGTGCCATAGGTGTGAATCAAAAATCGCTTCTCTCAGGGATTGTCGTCGCATTTCATCCGCTTCAAAATGCCTGAATATCTTATCTGGATTCCACTCAATCAAAACATTTCCTAAATCAAAAACCAAATTTTTAATCATAGTGTCCACCTCTGATCCCATTATAACATGTTTAAAAAATATAAAAAAGGCGAAAATAAATTCCGCCTCTTTAATAGCCTATCTAGTAGGAGTGTATGTCAATTCTGACCCATGTTTCGCAAGGAAATCACTCATTTCAGAATCTGGAATCTGACGTAAGTAGAGGTTAGAACGAATTGTCTCATCCTCTTCACGACAGGTTGATAACACAAGATATTTATCACTTGCTTTTACCTTAATGTCCTTATTCTTTGTCCTAGACGCTTCATAGATACTGCTCAACTGATCTGTAAAGTCCTTATCTCCATCAAAGCTAGTCCGATAGAAAGCCGTCTCCTCTGGTACAATAACCAAGCCCATTGCTTCATAGTAGAACTTACGCTCAGGTGTTTCAACAACAACATACTTGTGCTGATCGAAAAATTCCTGATTATCATAGAAGTTGACATCGTTAAACATACGATTGTCCGCTACTTTACTTCCACGAGCATGACCAAAGAGCCAAGTCAAGCGATCACTAAAGTCTTTCTTATTATCTGTGTCCATAAAAACTGTCCCCATGTAAGGCTCATTCCCGCCTTCAAAGGTTTTATCAAGATAAGTAGAATTGTCTTTCGTCTGTACAACAGGTTCATCTAATTTTGTACCTGGAGCATAAACATAAGCAATAGCTTCACTATTAATAGCCTTTAAATCTGCAAAGCGCTTGGCTAAATACTCTTTTTCTTCCTTGCTTGGTTGATAAGTATTCTTTGTAGAGCTTTTTGTTACTTGACTAGTAGAAGCAGTCGTATTCGATTTAGGCGCTGACTTAAATGGATTAAAAATCAGCATTGCAGTTGCAACAGCAACAACAATGATACCTAATAAAGCACCAAATAATTTTAAATTTTTATTTGGAGCCTTCTTAGTCTGTCTTTTAGCATTTTGACTCATAATATTTAAGTATTCCCCATTTTTTCTAAGAAAATATCACTGAACCAATGGCCCAGTGATATTGTTTACATCAGTATCAATAAAGAATTATTTAACTGCTGAAGTTTTTGGAAGTGCTTTACCAGCAGCTTTACCTGCGTTTTTAGCAGCAGCTTCTGATTTTTTAGCTTCTTCTTTAGAAGCAGGAGTAGTAGTAGCTCCTTTGTCTTCTGCAGCTGGGTTTTGGTTGTTAGCTGCACCAACACGTTTCAAGTAACGAGCGTTAGCTTGTTCAGGAGTTTCACCTTGGATGTATGTTTTGCCTTCTTGTTCTGTAGCGTTGTTGTATGTAGCTTGGAATTGTTGTACATATTTGTTACGTACAGCGTTGAAAGCGTTGTTGAATGCTGCTTCATAAGCTGCTTTAACTTCACCATAATTGTGGCTTCCACCTTCAACTGCATCAAGAGCAGCTTTAGCAGCTACTACTGCTGGATCTGCAGCAGCTTCTGCACGGATTTCACCATCATGTTGAGCCAAGTATTCGTTTACTTTATCAGCATTTGTGAATTGAGTTTGAAGGTAGTATGCGCCGTCGTTTTTACGAGCTGCATCAGTAGCTTCATCAGCAGAGAAAACTGGTGCTGCAGCTGCAAATAATGTAAGTGCTACCACGCTTGACAATAAAACTTTTTTCATCGTTTTATCTCCTTTTTCTTTTTAAAAAAATTATTCGTAACTCGGAGTTACTACCTATATTATATATATTTGCCCTATTTTTGTCAATAGTTTTTTTTATTATTTTGAAATTCATCATATGGTAGAAACGGCTTCGTTTCAATAAAAAATCCCCCTTATCTTGTGGTCAGGGGGAAGCATTTCAGAAATGCGTAATATTGTAACACTTTTATAATATTAGTTTTTTCCAATCTCAAACAAAGGAGAAAGAGGACGTTTTTCATGGATACGAATAATTGCTTCTGAAAGAAGATCAGCAATAGAAATCTGCTCAATCTTATCAATTAAACGTTCTTGCGGAAGATAAATTGTATCCAGAACAACTAATTTCTTGATAGCAGATTTCTGAATATTTTCCATTGCAGGACCAGATAGAACTGGGTGAGTGCAACTAGCATAAACATCAACTGCACCTGCTTCAGCTAAAGCATCTGCTGCGTGACAGATGGTTCCTGCAGTATCAATCATATCATCGATCAAAATACAAGTTTTTCCCTTAACGTTACCAATAATATTCATGACCTCACTAGTGTTCATCTTATCTACACTACGACGTTTATCAATAATAGCAATCGGTGTTTTTAGAAATTCCGCTAATTTTCTAGCACGTGAGACACCACCATGGTCAGGACTCACAACAACATAGTCACTTCCAATCATTCCACGACGTTCAAAGTAATTAGCAATGAGAGGCGCTCCCATTAAATGATCAACCGGAATGTCAAAGAAGCCTTGAATCTGTGAAGCATGTAAATCAATTGTCAACAAACGATCAACACCAGCAATTTCTAGCATATTTGCTACTAGTTTAGAAGTAATCGGTTCACGAGCACGGGCCTTACGGTCTTGTCTAGCATAACCATAGTAAGGCATGACCACATTGATAGATTCAGCACTTGCTCGCTTAAGCGCATCCACCATAATCAAAATCTCCATCAGATTATCGTTAACAGGTGAACTCGTTGACTGCAAAATAAAAACATGCTTGCCTCGAATTGATTCTTCAATATTGACTTGAATCTCCCCATCCGAAAACTGACGTACCGTCGACTTTCCAAGCTCCATTCCTATCCCTTTGGCTACCCGCTTGGCCAACTCTTGGTTAGAAGAAAGAGCAAAGAGCTTTAAATCAGAAAATGACATGTTTGCCTCCGAAAATTTATTCCATTTACATTTTAACCCTTTTTAAGGAATATTTCAATTTTGAATAAAGCGTTTTACAAAAAATATTTGAATAGTCTTACAAATACTTAATCTTATGCTAAATATAAAAAGGTTGGAAATTCCAACCTTCTAAATTTATTAATTTGGATAAATGTAACTTACTGTACCTTGTGCAGTTGTTGGGTCAAACCAACCACGGTAGTTACCAATTGATTGTTGACCAAGATAGTTAGCTTCTGATACTTGAATGCTAGTTGAAGACTGAACTGCTGTTACTACAGCCACGTGTCCATAACCACCATCAGTCCAACATGCGATCGCTCCAACTTGTGGTTGAGAACCTACACGGAAGCCTGCCGCTGCTGCACTTGCTGCCCATTGACCACCATTACCCCAGTAATTACCAGCCCAAGGTGCCAATGTTTTAACTCCCCAAGTACACTGACCAACAGGGTAAGTAGAAGCGTCTGAAGAATAAGATACATTAGACACTGCCGCTGCTGGTGCAGGTGCTGCTGCAGCAGGAGTACCTCCAGAAACAGCTTGTATTTGTGCTGAGAGGTTTGTATTACCAGATGCTTGAATTGCTTGAAGTTGAGAAGCTTGTTGTGAACGGTAAGCTGCTTCAGCTGCTGCTGCTGCTTCAGCTGCTTTTTGTGCTGCTGCTTTTTGTTCTAAAAGAGAATTTTTCTCACCTTCGGCACTTGCTTTTTCAGCTGCAAGATTGATTTGTGCAACCTTCAATTCAGCTTCTTTAGTTGACAACGCTTGAGCATCATCAGCCAAGGTTTGTTGGTTAGCAATAACTGTGTTGATTGCTTCGTTATTAGCAATTTGTTTCTCAGCAATTGCTTCTTTATCCGCTTTTTGTTGTTCCAACATTTTATTGTTTGCGGAGATGATTTCATTCATAGCTGTCACACGTGAAATTGCTTCAGTGATAGAGCTTGAGTTAACAATCGTATTAATATAGCTTGTAACAGTTCCACTTGTTTGAGCGCTACGAGCTTGGTTTGCTAATGACTCATTACGTGCTACAATGTTTTTTGACAATTCATCGATTTCAGCTGAAAGTTTTTCAGATTCTGCTGTTAACTTTTCGTTTTCAGCCTGAAGCTTTTCTTGTTGTGATTTAATTGCTGATACTTGACTTTGAATTTGATCAACTTGAGCTTGTGCAGCTTGTTGTTGAGCATTTAAGCTATTAATTTTATTGTTCTGTGCAGCGATCTTGTCATCTGTTGTATCGGCATGCACATTCACTAGACTAGCGCCTTGTGTAAGAACCAAAGCACTTAATAACATCGAAGTGATAATTTTTTTCTTCATAAATAATTCTACTCCTATCCAATAAGACAATAATAAGTATAACAGAAAAAGACGTAGAATATGTTACGCCTTTATTACATTTTTATTTCTTCTTTTTTATCATAAATAAACTTTTTCCAAAACTGGTTGCAAAAGTAATAAAAGCAAGGAATTAAGCACCATTGTCGGAGCTAAACTATAGACAATAAAAGTACTGATTTCCATACTAGTTAAAGAAACTAGATTGGCTAATAAAAAAGAAACAAATTCAAACAAGAATACCAGTATTAAAACAGACAAGAATCTAGTGATTTTATTGCCCATCATGATTGTATTATATTTATTGACTAATACACTCAATAGAGGAAGTAATAATGTGGCAATTCCAATTACATGAAAATAGTAAGCATCATAAAGAATACCTATCACTAAGAATATTGTAAATGCTGTTACATCAGATACTTCTACTGAAACAAATAGTAGAAAAATCAACACCAAATGGCAAACTAAATGGAATCTTATAGGTAAAAAAGAAGCAATTAGGGTTGAAATCTGGCCATCTAATAACATTAAAAAAAGCAATAAGAGCGGTATACCCACATGTTGTCTAAAAAGTCGCATATCAGTTCCCCACCAATGTTACCACACGAATGTCAGAAAAATCAGCACTTGGCTTAATATATACCTCTTTTGTCAAATAGTCACTACTTGAAGCTACAGAAGATACCTTCCCAACAGAAATATTCGCAACTGGATAAGACCCCAAGCCACTTGTAACCACTTTTGAGCCCTCTTTGATCTCATCAGAAGTATTCAGCTGACTAACAATAAATGCTGACTTTTTTTCGTCATATCCTACAATAATACCATAAATTGTTTTTGAGCCACTTTGTATTCTAACGGATATGTTTTCGCTATTCTTTTTATTCGTTAATAGACTAATTCGACTAGAATGTTCATTCACTTGATCAACACTTCCAATCAAGCCCCCGTTGCCAACAACAAGCATAGTTGAAGCTACTTTATTTTCTGATCCTACATTAACTGTCAACTCATTAGACCATGAAGCTGGAGTACGAGCAATAACATCAGCAGATAATTTTACATCACTTTTAATAGAATTCTTCATATCAAGCATTTCTCGAAGTTGGGCATTCTCTTCTTTTAAATCAGTAACCTCATTTGACGCTGAATCAATTTCATTTAAAGTAGCTTTTAACTCTTCATTCTCATGATAAGTATTAACCAAATGTTCCAAATCACTTTTCACATCAGTAAGTAAGTGGAATGGCTTTGACAAAACATTATCAACAAGGCTTAAAGCATTTGATGTCCCATTTACAAACCAAGTAGAATAGGTAGAAAGTAACAAAGCTGAAGCAGTTAAAATTAGCACAATGATCATTACAATTAATCTTGATTTTTTAAATTTTTTCATCTCAATACCTACAATCCCACAACAAAGTACAAGAAAAGGAGATAGCAAATGCTAAACTCCCTATTGACGGAGAATGGGGGATTCGAACCCCCGCGCCAGTTACCCGACCTAACGATTTAGCAAACCGTCCTCTTCAGCCTCTTGAGTAATTCTCCAACTATAAAATGGGCACGAGTGGACTCGAACCACCGACCTCACGCTTATCAGGCGTGCGCTCTAACCACCTGAGCTACGCGCCCAAGTTATAAAAACTTGGTATGAACCTTTCGTTCAAAGCGGGTGACGAGAATCGAACTCGCGACAACAGCTTGGAAGGCTGTAGTTTTACCACTAAACTACACCCGCTTATTTAATAATATGGCGCGAGACGGAATCGAACCGCCGACACATGGAGCTTCAATCCATTGCTCTACCAACTGAGCTACCGAGCCTTATTGCGGGAGCAGGATTTGAACCTACGACCTTCGGGTTATGAGCCCGACGAGCTACCTAGCTGCTCCATCCCGCGATAGTATTATTCAACCAAAAGGAGGATGTGGGATTCGAACCCACGCACGCTTTTACACGCCTGACGGTTTTCAAGACCGTTCCCTTCAGCCGGACTTGGGTAATCCTCCAGTATACAAAAAAACATGGACCTTGTAGGACTTGAACCTACGACCACTCGGTTATGAGCCGAGAGCTCTAACCAGCTGAGCTAAAGGTCCAACAAGATCATTATAGCGGCGAAGGGGATCGAACCCCCGACCTCCCGGGTATGAACCGGACGCTCTAGCCAGCTGAGCTACACCGCCATACAATCGGGAAGACAGGATTCGAACCTGCGACACCTTGGTCCCAAACCAAGTACTCTACCAAGCTGAGCTACTTCCCGTCGTGATCGAATATCTCTCCTATCACTATATGCACCCTAGAGGAGTCGAACCTCTAACCGCCTGATTCGTAGTCAGGTACTCTATCCAGTTGAGCTAAGGGTGCTCATTATTATATATGCCGAGGACCGGAATCGAACCGGTACGATCGTTTCCAATCGCAGGATTTTAAGTCCTGTGCGTCTGCCAGTTCCGCCACCCCGGCCTCTAAGCGAACGACGGGATTCGAACCCGCGACCCCCACCTTGGCAAGGTGGTGTTCTACCACTGAACTACGTTCGCATACGCCTCTTCTCTCTTAATGCCGGCTACATGACTTGAACACGCGACCCTCTGATTACAAATCAGATGCTCTACCAACTGAGCTAAGCCGGCCTATTTCTTATGCGGGTTAAGGGACTTGAACCCCCACGCCGTTAAGCGCCAGATCCTAAATCTGGTGCGTCTGCCAATTCCGCCAAACCCGCGCTTATGACCCGTACTGGGCTCGAACCAGTGACCCTTTGATTAAAAGTCAAATGCTCTACCAACTGAGCTAACGAGTCTTCTTTGAAATCTCCTCTCGATTCCAACGGTCCCGACGGGAATCGAACCCGCGATCTTCGCCGTGACAGGGCGACGTGATAACCGCTACACTACGGGACCTATGGGAGTTAACGGGATCGAACCGCTGACCCTCTGCTTGTAAGGCAGATGCTCTCCCAGCTGAGCTAAACTCCCAAATGAGCCTAGCTTTCACTAGACTCTATCCTTGCTAAGCGACTACCATATC
>NZ_JAQFJC010000012.1:0-76366 GCF_030439935.1 Streptococcus sp. SG1
GACTCCTCTAGGGTGCATATAGTGATAGGAGAGATATTCGATCACGACGGGAAGTAGCTCAGCTTGGTAGAGTACTTGGTTTGGGACCAAGGTGTCGCAGGTTCGAATCCTGTCTTCCCGATTGTATTTAATTAGGACTAAACTTATTGTTTAGTTTTTATTTTTTAAAAAAGTCAATTGAAGAAACTTCAATTGACTCTTTTCATAATAGATTTGTTTATTACATGATTGAGTATTCATCTGCTAACATAATCGTTTCTTTTCCATTATTATCTGTAATGTAGATAGTTCGAGGATAGAATGGATTGAATTTATATGTGAAATCAAAGGAGATCAGTGTATCAAGATGAGCTTCAGAAAATCGATAAGTTAGTTTTCCATTATTATTGAGAAGTTCGAATTGGATGAGATTTTCTAGTGGAAATGTATCTTTCAGGAAGTTATCAATAATGTACCAAAATGTATCAATAACTTCATCTGGTAAACTAGTAACTATTCCAAAACTGGCATATCGTCCTTTAGTGTTGGTAAATGCCATATTAACTGCTCCTTTCGTAAATTGTTTTCTTTATGATACTGAAAAATTGCTTAGATTGCAAGAAATTGCTTTTCATTTTTGGAAAACAAAAAGAGCGTGAGCTCTTTTGACAACTTTAGCGATTCTTTAGTTCTATATAGCGTTTGTACCAAATGTTAACATAAGCTTGCGAAAATGGTCCACGCTCTTGGTTGATCCAATCAACAAGAATTTTTACATTTTCCTTTAGAATATAATCTAAGTCATTTGAATAATTCATTTTTTTCTTATGACGTTCATATTCTTCTACATCTAGCAGGCGTTTTTCACCGTCAGCAAAGACTTTTACATCTA
The DNA here is from genome assembly GCF_030439935.1 of Streptococcus sp. SG1. Taxonomy (NCBI): domain Bacteria; kingdom Bacillati; phylum Bacillota; class Bacilli; order Lactobacillales; family Streptococcaceae; genus Streptococcus; species Streptococcus sp. SG1. The sequence continues at coordinate 872 of NZ_JAQFJC010000012.1, forward strand.
GGTCGTAGTCAATGTATTTTAAAGCTTCACTATCGAGATAGTAGGGGCTGGCTAGATTGCAGTAATAAGATGTGCCATTTTCTCGAATCATTGCAATGATATTAAACCAATATTTCCTATGAAAATACACGATTGCTGGTTCACGAGTGACCCAGCGTCGTCCGTCACTCTCAGTAACAAGAGTATGGTCATTTACCCCAATAATCGCATTTTCTGTTGTTTTTAGTACCATGGTGTCGCGCCATGTACGGTGCAAGCTACCATCATGCTTATAACTTTGAATTGTAATAAAGTCGCCTTCTTTGGGAAGTCTCATTTTTTACCAACTTTCTACAATTTTTAAAGTTTATCACTAATTATTGTATCATATTTTCATGAATAATTCTAAGTTTTTCCCTAAAATTTTTAGAAATAGTCTCTCAGAGCGCTAGAGATGTCGGAGAAATCATAGCCTTTGCGAGCTAGAGCTTGGGTCAGACGCTGTTTTAAGTCATAGCCGTCGTGCTTTTTTGAGTACTTGCGGTATTGCTTGTCTAACTCTTTATAGAGTAGCTCTTCTTGGTTCTCTTGGTCTTCTTCGATGTCCAAATGCTGATAGGCTTTTTTGGCTTGGCTATATGAAAAACCTTTGTTTATCAAGGATTGAAGAATTTTTTCTTGTAGGGCCTTGCTGGGCAGTTTACCCTGGTATTTTTTGAGCAGCTTTTGGGCAACCTTGTCTGTTAATTCAGTGAAATCAAACTGGCTCAATTCTTCTTCTATGATAGTGCTAGAAATTCCTTTTTGACTGAGTTTTTGCTTGAGAACAAAAGCGCCTTTGTCACCAGTGAGAAGGTTGGATTGGATAAAAGAATTAGCATACTTTCTATCATTAATCCAATTATCTTTTTTTAGATTGTCCAAGACCTGGCTGATGGTTTCCGGTTGGATGTCGTGCTGCGTTAAGTAGTCTTTAACTTCCTTAGTAGTTCTTTGCTTAAAGGAGAGTTGGTAGAGGGCTAGGTTTTTGCCATAGGAAAATTGGGCATAGTCTTGAATTTTTTTTAGCTCTTGCTCTGTGATTTCCATTCCTTTAGACAGCATGAATCTGACGATGGTGTCTTCTGTAATATAGAGCTTTTCGCTGTCGTCCAACTCCAAGAGGTAGAGTCTTTTTTTCTTTTCGATTTTTGTGATTTTCATTGGGGATTTTGGTAAAGTCCTTTCTTTTAGCTAAATGCTTCAAAGGCAGCTATCAAGCGTAGTTTGTCTATATCAACATCCTTCCGGCCATAGTAATCAAGAAAGAGCTCTGCGTATTGTGGGTCAGATAAATTATAAGTAAGAGACCAGATGGCCCAATAAAGGTCAATGTGGTGATCGCTAAGGCCAGCGAGACCAAGGTCAATAAAGCAGGAGAAGGTTGAAGCCTCTTTCAAAATGAAATTAGGCAAGCAGGCGTCACCGTGAATCAAGGAATCCGCAGTCAGTAAGTGTCCCTGTTCTTGGATAAGCTTGTAGGCTTCCTCACGGCTTTGGATATGAAATTGAGGCAACAAGGCTTTTTGATAAAAGTAGCCTTTCCGATAATTTTCCTCTGCTTGCTCTTTATAGTGTTGGAGGCGATGCTGGATTGGGAAATGCTGGGGTTGGAGGCTGTGAAGTTTTTTGAGTGTGACAGCCATCGTTTGGCAAAGTTCTTCTGGCTGTTGGAGAAAGGCTAGGGCGTCCTTGCCCTCGGCTTCTTTAGTCAGCAGGTAGTCTTTATCTGCTGTCAGGTAGTGAATGACAGGTACACCGAGTCCTTGCTCTTCAAACCACTTGGCAAGTGTGGCCTCTTGAGCTAACTGGCCTTTTTGGTCGATTTTCAAATAATAGCCCGTATCAGCATAGAAAACACTGGCTCCAGAATGTGAGGACCTGTCGTAAAAATTGGCTCTCTCTAGATAAGTTCGTATTTGCTTAGGGTATTGGGCTAGTGGAAGGGATATTTTTTCTGTTTTCATACTTTTATTTTAACATATTCTCAACTAATGCGAGGCAGCGTGGTATAATAGAAGCATGAATGTGAAAGTGAAGCAAAGAATCCCTTTGAAAATTAAGAAAATGGGGATTAATGGGGAAGGAATTGGATTTTATAAGAAAACACTGGTCTTTGTGCCAGGGGCTTTGAAGGGTGAGGAAGTCTACTGTCAGGTGACCAGGATTCAGCGTAATTTCATTGAGGCCAAGCTCTTGACAATTAACAAACGGTCGAAATTTCGGGTGGAGGCGCCTTGTGAGATTTATGATAGCTGCGGGGGCTGTCAAATCATGCACCTCCACTATGACAAGCAGTTAGAGTTTAAGGAAGATTTGCTGCGTCAGGCCTTGAAAAAATTTGCGCCATCAGGCTATGAGAACTATGAGATTCGTCCGACTATTGGTATGCAGGAGCCACTCTATTATCGGGCTAAACTGCAGTTTCAGACTCGGAAATTTAAGGATGAGGTCAAGGCGGGGCTTTATGCCCAGAATTCCCACTATCTGGTCTCGCTGAAAAACTGTCTGGTTCAGGACAAGGTAACGCAACAGATCATCAATAAGGTGGCTCGGCTTTTAAGTAAGTATAGGCTGCCTATCTATGATGAGAGGAAGACTGCTGGAGTACGCACGGTCATGATTCGAAGAGCCAGAAAGACGGGTCAGGTGCAGATGATTTTTGTGACAGGCCGCAAACTGGACTTTTCTCCAGTCGTCCGAGACCTGGTGGCTGAATTTCCTGAGTTGGAAACAATAGCAGTCAATTATCATACGAGCAAGTCCAGTGAGATTTATGGGGATAAGACAGAGATTATCTGGGGCGAGAAGACCATCCAAGAAGGAGTGCTGGACTATGAGTTCTCCCTATCGCCTCGAGCTTTCTATCAGCTCAATCCTGAGCAGACAGAGGTGCTCTACGGGGAGGCGGTTAAGGCGCTTGATGTGACGAAAGAAGACCATTTGATTGATGCTTATTGCGGGGTTGGAACCATCGGCTTTGCCTTTGCTAAAAGAGTCAAGTCTCTGCGGGGTATGGATATCATCCCTGAGGCCATTGAAGATGCCAAGCGTAATGCGAAACGAATGGGATTTGATAATACACTCTATGAGGCTGGGACGGCAGAGGAGATTATTCCTCGCTGGTATGCTGAGGGCTATCGGGCGGATGCCTTGATTGTCGATCCGCCACGAACTGGTCTGGACGATAAGCTGCTGGAGACAATTGTCCGCTATGCACCTGAGAAGATGGTCTACGTTTCCTGCAATGTCTCAACTCTGGCTCGGGATTTAGTCAAGCTCTCTCAGGTCTACGATGTTCACTATATCCAGTCGGTTGATATGTTTCCGCATACCGCTCGGACCGAGGCAGTGGTGAAATTATCCAAGCGAGATAGCTCTCGTTCGAGTTAATTGTAAGCAGCTCGCAAGAGCTAACAAAATCATTCTAAAAAGGACTTAGTTTTCTCTAATACAGGGCTAAGTCTTTTCTTTTGTCAAAATTGCAACGGTTTTATAGGGATTCAGTCTTAGCCTAATCAATTAGTCAAAAAAAGAGAACACACGTCAAGCGTTCTCTAATGATAATAGGTTATATTAGAATAAACCGAAGACTAGGACTGCAAGGACGGCACCGATGATTGGTCCGACAACTGGAACCCAAGCATAGCTCCAATCGCCATCTCCTTTTTTAGGAATAGGAAGAAGACTATGCATGATGCGAGGTCCTAAGTCACGAGCTGGATTGAGGGCATAGCCAGTTGTTCCACCAAGTGATAGTCCAATCCCGATAATCAATGTTCCGACTGCAAAAGTGCCAATGCCTGCTTGCAGCTTATAAAGTCCAAGAGAGAAGATAGTCAGCACAAGAACAAAGGTTCCAAGGATTTCGCTAATCAGGTTAGAGAAGGTATCTTTGATAGCTGGGCCTGTGCTGAATGTACCCAAGACATTAGCCGGATTTTCTTCAGCTAGATAGTGAGGTTTGAACTGTAGGAAGACTAGGAACTGTCCGACCATAGCACCTGCAAACTGAGCAAGGACGTAAGGAAGAACAGATGCCCAAGGCAAATCACCTTTCAGAGCTACTCCGATTGTTAGGGCAGGGTTCAGATGGGCTGGGCCAAGGTTGCCAGATACAAAAGCAGCGATGGCAACAGCAATCCCCCATCCCATGGTAATCACAATCCAGCCTGAATTGTGACTCTTAGTTTTGGGAAGAACCACACCTGCAACTACACCATTACCCAGAAGGAGCAAGAGCAGTGTTCCTAAAAATTCACCAAATATTTCTTTCATCATCTATGTTACTCCATTTAAAAGAAGGGGAGGCAGACAGTTGTTTTGCCTACCGCCTCTTCTCGTATTTTCTATTTTTTTAATTCTTCTAAATCGTTATTTGCAAGGGCAGCTTGAACATCATTTCGATAAGTTGCTTTTTCTTCTTCTGTCCAGTCGTAGAATCGACCCATTTCATCCAGAACAGGCTCTACAATAGCATCTAAGCTATCCCGCATAAAGAGCATGTGATTTGTCCGGCGAAGCAGGAAGTCGACTGGGCTGAGTGCTAATTCGTTACGCATAGCATAATGCAGTGACAAGGTATCAGCTAGGCTGAGACCTGGTGCTTGTTCGATGCTGTGTGCGAGAGCAAAGACTTTAGGAGCATTTGAACCGTAAAGATTTGCAAGATAGAAAGCTTCTTTGCTGTCTAAGCCACGTGAGACACCAAGTTGAGCAAATGCTTCGATTTCGGAATCCACATTTGCTGGATTGAGCTCTCCACCTGAAACAGGGTAAGTCTTAGAGTTGATGAGCTTGAAGCTGCGGTCAAATTCTGCTTTGAGGATTCCAACGACACGCTCCATAGCGCCTTCAGCCATCTTACGATAGTCCGTAATCTTACCGCCAGCAAGGGTCAAGAGACCATTGTTATCGCGTTCTAAGCTGGAACCGCGAGACACGGCAGATGGATCCAAGTGTTTTTCAGAAGTGCTGCTTTCGAGTTTGGTAACAGCCGCTTCGACATCCTCGCGAGATTTTTCTTTAGCCAAATAGCTCTCAACAGTCGCAATCAGAGCATTGAAACTTTCGTCGCTAATGGTACCGTTGTTTCCGCCATTATAGTCAGAAGCACTGTTTCCTGCGATGAGAGGACGCAGACCTGCCCAGCTGCTTTCGATGTCGTCAATTGAGATCTTTGCTTCTGGGAAGCGATTATTGACAATGCCCAAGAGGTAATCTACATCTTCCTGAGTCACTTTTGGATGCTCTAGGTCGCCAGTGTAGTCAGTGTCTGTCGTACCAAAGTAGGTTTTATTTTCACGTGGAAGGACAAAGACCATCCGGCCGTCTCCCAAGCCTGTGTCAAAGTAGACTGGCTGAGAAACTTTGATTTTGCTAGAGTCAACTACCAAGTGAACTCCCTTGGTTGGACGCATTTGTGAGTATTGCTCACCGTCATTTGACAGATTGCGTACCTTGTCACTCCAAGGTCCAGTTGTATTGATAACTAGACGAGCCTTGATTTCAAAGACTTGGTCTGTCAAGAGGTCACGCGCAACGACTCCTGTAATCTTTCCAGCTTCATCAAATAGGAAGCCTTCTGCCTTGATATGGTTGGCAATCAGGGCACCGTCTTGGTTTGCGCGTTTGATATTTTCAATTACGAGTCGAGCGTCGTTGTTGCGGAAGTCAAGATAGACACCGCCACCAACCAGACCTTCCTTCTTGAGTTCAGGTTCCCGTTCTAGCACTTCCTCCTTGCTTAAAACTTTGTTGGCAGCAGGAGTGTTGTTGACACCGGCCAAGAGGTCATAGAGGTCCATAGCCACTTTCAGACGGAAGAGGCTAAAGGTAGCGCCCTCTTCTTCATAAACAGGAAGCAACATAGGATCTGGTTTTGGAATATGGGGGGCAATTTGCTGGACCACAGCACGCTCAGAAACTGTATCTGAGACCACCTCTACGTCGAATTGCTTGAGGTAACGAAGGCCACCATGGACCAATTTGGTAGAGCGGCTAGAAGTCCCTTCGGCAAAGTCTTGCATTTCAATCAGACCGGTCTCCAAGCCACTAGCTGCTGCTTGCAAGGCTACTCCAGCACCGGTAATCCCCCCACCAATAATCAGGAGGTCTAAGGTGCGTTCCTGCATTTTTTTAATCGATAATTCACGTGTTTTCTTTGAAAATTCCATATTTACACACTTTCTAATTAAGTCGCGTTATTCTTTCAGTATTAGTCGTCGATTTCTGCAAAGACTTGAGTTGCTTTAACGGCTTTTTTCCATCCTTTGTAGAGCTGTTCCTTGCGAGATTCATTCATAGACGGCTCAAAGAGTTCTCCAGTTTCATTGAGAGTACGGAGTTCGTCTAAGTCTTTCCAGTAGCCTACTGACAGACCTGCCAAGAAGGCTGCACCGAGAGCAGTTGTTTCTAAGTTTTTAGCACGGGCAATATCGATTCCCAAAATGTCAGCCTGGAACTGCATGAGGAAGTTGTTCATAGCAGCACCGCCGTCGACTTTGAGGACTTGAATAGCAGTCTTGGCATCCACCTGCATGGTATCAATGATGTCGCGTACTTGGTAAGCGATGGATTGCAGAGTAGCCTTGATAAAGTCTTCCTTGCTGGTTCCGCGGGTCAAACCAAAGACAGATCCACGTGCATTTTGATCCCAGTAGGGAGCGCCCAGACCTGTAAAGGCAGGTACGACATAGACTTCGTCATTGTTGTGAGAATCTAGGGCATATTTTTCAGATTCTGGTGAATTTTCAACCATCCGAAGACCGTCGCGCAGCCATTGAATGGCACTTCCGGCAATGAAGATAGAACCTTCTAAAGCATAGTAAACCTTGCCGTTGATACCGTAGCCGATGGTTGTCAAGAGGTTGTTTTCAGACAGCTGCATCTCTTCACCGGTGTTCATGATGATGAAGGAACCAGTTCCGTAAGTGTTTTTGACCATACCAGGCTCAAAAGCTAACTGTCCAAAGAGAGCTGCCTGCTGGTCACCAGCCATACCAGAGATTGGAACTTCTCCACCGTAGAAATGGAAGGCTGCAGTTTTACCATAGATTTCTGAGTTAGAACGAACTTCTGGAAGCATGGCTTTTGGAATGTTGAGGATTTCCAAAATCTCATCGTCCCATTTGAGATCTTTAATGTTATAGAGCATGGTACGAGCGGCATTGGAGTAGTCGGTCACGTGAGCCGCGCCGTCAGTCAATTTCCAAACCAGCCAGGTATCAATAGTACCAAAGAGCAATTCGCCCTTTTCAGCTCTTTCTTGCGCTCCCTCTACATGGTCCAAAATCCAGCGAACCTTGGTAGCAGAGAAGTAAGCGTCAATAATCAAACCAGTCTTTTCATGGAATTTTTCTACGTAGCCTTGGCTTTTCAGCTGTTCAGCCAGAGGAGCTGTCTGACGAGACTGCCAAACGATAGCATTATAGATAGGAAGTCCCGTATTCTTATCCCAGACGACAGTTGTCTCACGCTGGTTGGTGATTCCGATGGCTTCAATTTGGTTAGGTTTTACTCCACTTTCGATGAAGGCACCGGCGATAACGGACTGCACAGAGTTCCAAATTTCATTGGCATTGTGCTCAACCCATCCAGCTTGAGGGAAAATCTGAGTAAATTCTTTTTGACTGGAGCTAACTTTTTCTCCTTTTTTGTTAAAGATGATAGCGCGGGAACTAGTTGTTCCTTGGTCAATGGCCATGATGTATTTTTCTTGTGACATGAACTGTCCTCCTGGTAAAAATCTTGAGGATGTTTCCTCTACAGTAACTAGTATATAAAATAAAACGCTTTCTTTTTCATCAACTTTTTTTAAATTTTAAAAAAATATGAGGAGATTGTGCGAAAATCACAAAGAAACCTGGATTTCTCCAAGTTTCTCAATGAAATATCATGTTCCGAATTTTTGCTAAATCTTCTAAATCCAAGTCATTTTTTAAATAATAGACGGGAATCTGTTGGTCCTGATGGATGGGATTGTTTGTGATGATGAGATCGTAATTTTTGGTAAGGTCGTAGGATTCAATCGTAATAAAGCGATTGTACTCTAAATACCGCCTTAAAATGGCCGTCATTCTGGAAACAACTATAAAGCTATCGGTCAAGTCCATGCCTATCTTGATGACTTGACCGTCATTTTCAGCAATATACTCCATCAGCTGGAGCCATTCCCACAACACCTTTTTATCCAGAGATGTTCCCTGCTGGAAAATAGGCAGTTTGCTAAAAATAGTGTCTGCTACTTGTCGATAATCGTATTCGCTCCACAAGTATGGGTGGCGCAATTCCAAGTTGTGCTTGTATTTGTCTTGCAATAGATAGCCTTTGAAAAGAAAGACACTGGCGCAGAGCTGGCTTAGTTCGTAGGTCACCTGATCCTCAATATAGTCCCCTAGCAAGTTCTGGCCCTTCATCTCTTGAATCAGTTGCGTAATCAGACTGGCAATTTCACCGCCAAAGCCCAGAATATACTCCATGGTGTGCAAGGGTAGAACCCGATGGGAAAGCAGAAATGAAAAGAAAATCATCATTTCCCCGTCTTCCTGACTCAGAGTGATGTGCTGTCCAGCAAAGAAATCATTTGTCCTGCGATGCAAGCGCTGGTAGAAGATATTTTCAAAATAGCCCTGCATTTTCTGCTCAATGTCTTTGAATTGACAGGCATTGACTCTTAGGCGCTGTTGGGTGATATGTGCCCAAAGGGCCAAGTCCAATCGCTGGCCTTGAGAGAGCTGGGCTCCGCAGAGTTCTTCTAAGACGACAACTTCCTTCCTTCTTTCTGTTTTTTGAAGTTCTTTCTCCCAATCTTGGCTGGTCCAGACCTTGCGAAAGAGGCAGAAATATAAGTAGCGGATCTGGTGCTCAGGTCCTTTCAAGCGGCCATTTTGGATAGATAGTTCAAACTCTGATAAAATCTGATTTAGACCAGATATATGACGGCCTAGTGTTGCTTCACTGATCATGAGCTCTTGGGCTAATTGATGGGCTAAAAACTGCTGATGGTAGAGCAGGTAGTCTAAAATCTGGTATTTGACAGCATTGTCTAAAAAGAGTCTGCGAATGTCCCGTCCCTTGGTATCTGGACCGACAGACAGACTGAGCGATTCGTCCTGAAGCTGGATGGATAAGGCTACATGATGGTCGATAGCCTTGTCATTTATCAGGCTAATGTACTTGGTCAAGGTTGCTTTGGAGAAGCCTGTTTCAGACATGACATCCTTCAAACTGGATGTAGAATGTTGCTGTAAATAAGATAGGACAATAAACTGTCCCGCTTCACTCTTTTCCATTAAGTCTGCTAGATACATACGAAAACCCTTTCAATTCACTAGTCTTAGCTTAACACAAAATAGGAAAAAGAAGAAACAATGTGCTTCAATTTTTCTTATCGTTGCCTGGGTCAATAATGGAAGGCAGAAGTCTGTCATTATGTCTATCTTAATTCGCTATTCCATTTCTTTTGAACAAGCGTAAGAGGAGCAGACACTCCTGCTTTTTTTTGCTTTGAGTCTGATAGCTTTTTTATGGTATAATTGTAGAAAAATGACGATGAAGGAGCAGCTATGGATAATGTGATTGATTTGTCTATCCCGGTGGCAGAAGTGATTGAGAAACATCCCGAGGTTTTGGATGTCTTGGTAGAATTAGGCTTTACGCCTCTGGCCAATCCCGTTATGCGCAATACAGTCGGGCGCGTGGTTTCTATCAAAAAAGGCGCTGGTATGAATGGCATTGACCTTAATAAAATCAAGCAAACTCTGGAATTAAATGGCTATGAAGTGGTGGGGATTTAGACATGGCTACTGAACGTATTGAAGTCCTCAAGTCTATCTTGCTGGACCTACATAACGGTGCTTCTGCAGAGTCCGTTCAGGAGCTTTTCAACGAGCATTTTGCTGGTGTGTCCGCTATTGAGATCAGCCTGATGGAGCATGAGCTGATGAACTCGGATACGGGAGTGACCTTCGAAGATGTCATGTCCCTCTGCAATGTCCATGCCAACCTCTTTAAAGGAGCCATTCAGAATGTAGAGGTGGCGGATACCGACCATCCAGGTCATCCGGTTCAAGTCTTCAAGCAGGAAAATCTAGCGTTGCGGGCTGCCCTCATGCGAGTTCGCAGGCTCCTATCTACCTATGAAAGTACAGAAGATGAGGAGCTTCTTCCAGAAATCCGTAAGGGACTCCAGCGCCAGCTGAGTTTGGTGGGACAGTTTGATGTCCACTATCAGCGCAAGGAAGAGCTCATGTTTCCCATCATGGAGGGCTACGGTCACGATTCGCCGCCCAAGGTCATGTGGGGGGTAGATGATCAGATTCGAGCCCTTTTCCAAGAGGCTAAGATTGCTGCAGAGCAGCTGCCTGATACTTCGATTCAAGAAGTCAAGGACAAGTTTGAGACCTTTGCGGCTGAGTTTGAAGCTATGATTTTCAAGGAAGAATCCATCCTTCTCATGATTCTCCTCGAGTCCTTCCATCAGGATGACTGGCTCAAGATTGCTGAGGAGAGTGATGCTTATGGCTATGCCATTATCAAGCCAACGGAAAAATGGATTCCTGCGCGGCACAAATTCTCGGAGGAGGAAGCTGGGGATGCTGCTGATGAAGGAAGCGAAGTGCCAGCCAGCACAGAGCAGACTAGTGATGGTAGGTTTCAGCAGGTCATTGATACGCCGGATGGTCAGGTCACCATTTCCTTTAAGCCTAAGGAAAAGAAGGAGCAAACCTTTAATCGGGACTCCCAGCAGCCTTTTGGTCATGGCTACCTGTCGGTGGCGGAGGCCAATCTGATTTTGGACCATCTGCCCATGGAGATTACCTTTGTCAATAAGGACGATATTTTCCAGTATTATAATGACAGCGTGCCAGCGGATGAGATGATTTTCAAGCGGACGCCTTCCCAGATAGGGCGCAATGTTGAGCTCTGTCACCCGCCCAAGTTTTTGGACAAGGTGCGGCGGATTTTCAAGGCTTTGCGAGAGGGAGAGCGGGACAAGTTTGAGATGTGGTTCAAATCGGAATCACGGGGCAAGTTTGTCCATGTGACCTATGCGGCGGTGCGGGATGAATCTGGTGAATTTCAGGGGGTGCTGGAGTATGTGCAGGATATTCAGCCCTTCCGTGATATTGACAGTGATTTTTACCGAGGTTTGGACTAGGTATTTGCAGTTAGAAAGTGAGAAAAATGAGTTACGAACAGGAATTTTTACAGGAGTTTGAAGCTTGGGTAAAGTCCCAGGTCATGATTAACCAGATGGCCCTCAAGGAGAGTCAGGCGGTCTACGAGGCAGACAAAGATGAGCGGGCTAAGGAAGCGGCCATTCGCTATGAAAGTCGTCTAGATGCCTACCAGTTCCTTTTAGGGAAATTTGCCAACTATCAGACGGGCAAAGGATTTCACGACCTGCCAGATGGACTTTTTGGGGAGAGAAATTATTGATTTTTCACTGGAAAGGTGATAGAATAGGTTCATCAGAGGTGTTTTGAGTCAAGCATTTTACAGAAAGTGGCGGAGCTGAGAAGTCCACAAGTGTGTCAAAACTGGTTGCTGATGAGATGATAAATTGAAATAAATAAAGCAGCGGGCCTGGCCCGAAACTGGGTGGTACCGCGGATAAGCACATTCGTCCCTGTCATGGATATGGCAGGGGCGATTTTTTGTAGAAAGCGAGGTAGAAGGATGACAAGAGCTGAGTTACCAGATCGATTAGAAACAGAACGGCTCGTGTTACGAGTCCGCACCGTGGCTGATGCTGAGGATGTCTTTGACTATGCCAGTCGGCCAGAAGTCTCTTATCCAGCAGGCTTTCCGCCCGTCAAGACCTTGGAAGATGAGGTTTATTATCTGAAGCATATTCTTCCTGAGCGTAATCAAAAGGAAAATCTCCCAGTAGGCTACGGGATTGTCGTCAAAGGAACGGATAAAATCGTTGGCTCTGTCGATTTCAACCATCGCCATGAAAATGATGTGCTGGAAATTGGCTATATCTTGCATCCAGACTATTGGGGACGTGGTTATGTTCCCGAAGCAGCGCGTGCCTTGATTGATCTGGCTTTTAGAGAACTGGGTCTTCACAAAATTGAGCTGACCTGCTTTGGCTACAATGTCCAAAGTCAACGAGTAGCTGAGAAGCTTGGCTTTACTCTCGAAGCTCGCATTCGAGACCGCAAAGATGCCCAAGGCAATCGCTGTGATGATTTGAGATATGGCTTGCTTAGGAGTGAGTGGGAGGTGGTTTGATGCACATTTTCATCATTGGGGCTCCGGCTTCTGGGAAAATGACGATTGGTCAAGAATTATCTCGACTAATGGCTGCTACCCTCTTTTATAACCATCAAGCCATTGATTTTGCACTAGAAATCTATCATGATTTTACAGAGGAAATGTGGGAGTTTGTTCGAGGGATTACCTTTTCTTTCCTTGGAGTAAGTGCTAGAAATCATCGATCGGTGATTTTAACAGACGTAATTGATTTTTCAAATCAGTACCAGCTTCTGTATTTGAAGAAAATTCAGGATTTGTTGGATGACTATCATCAAGAGATTCTTTTTGTGGAGTTGGAAACAAGTCTTGAAGAGCGTTTACGTCGAAATCGAACGGAGAATCGATTAAAGCACAAACCCTTAAAACGACACATTGAGGTATCTGAAAGAGAAATTTTAGAGACAGCTGAAACACTTCAATTAAATTCCCAACATCAACCGAATGAGTTGCACCACTACCTTAAAATAAATAATACGAATCTGTCTGCAGAAGAAGTTGCTAAGCAGATTCAAGATAAAATGAATACAATAGAGAAAGGACAAACACATGTCTAAACAACTTTCACCTAAATACAATCCAGCCGAGGTTGAGGCTGGTCGTTATCAAAAATGGCTTGATGCTGATGTTTTCAAGCCTTCTGGAGATCAAAAGGCTAAGCCTTATTCGATCGTGATTCCACCACCAAACGTAACTGGTAAACTCCACCTTGGTCATGCTTGGGATACGACTCTGCAGGATATTATCATTCGTCAAAAACGCATGCAAGGCTTTGATACGCTTTGGCTTCCGGGGATGGACCACGCGGGGATTGCCACTCAGGCTAAGGTCGAGGAGCGTTTGCGGGAGCAAGGAATTTCCCGCTATGACCTTGGTCGTGAGAAATTCCTAGAGAAAGTCTGGGAATGGAAAGACGAATATGCCACTACCATCAAGGAACAATGGGGCAAGATGGGGCTCTCTGTAGACTACTCTCGCGAACGGTTCACTCTTGACGAAGGCTTGTCAAAAGCGGTTCGCAAGGTCTTTGTGGACCTTTACAAGAAAGGCTGGATCTACCGTGGTGAGTTCATCATCAACTGGGACCCAGCTGCTCGCACAGCCCTTTCTGATATCGAGGTGATTCACAAGGACGTCGAAGGTGCCTTCTACCACATGAACTACATGCTGGAAGACGGTTCACGCGCCCTTGAAGTTGCGACAACTCGTCCTGAGACCATGTTTGGGGACGTTGCGGTTGCGGTCAATCCAGAAGACCCACGCTACAAGGACTTGATCGGTAAAAATGTTATCCTTCCAATCGCTAATAAACTCATCCCAATCGTTGGAGACGAACACGCAGATCCTGAATTTGGTACTGGTGTCGTGAAAATCACACCTGCCCACGATCCAAACGACTTCTTGGTTGGTCAACGCCATAACTTGCCACAAGTCAATGTCATGAACGATGATGGAACCATGAATGACTTGGCCTTCGAATTTGCTGGTATGGACCGCTTTGAAGCTCGTAAGGCAGTCGTTGCCAAGTTGGAAGAAATCGGTGCTCTCGTTAAAATCGAAAAACGTGTCCACAGTGTTGGTCACTCAGAGCGTACAGGTGTTGTGGTTGAGCCACGCTTGTCTACTCAGTGGTTCGTCAAGATGGACCAATTGGCTAAGAATGCCATTGCCAACCAAGATACAGACGACAAGGTAGAATTCTACCCACCTCGTTTCAACGATACCTTCCTCCAATGGATGGAAAATGTCCACGACTGGGTAATCTCTCGTCAGCTCTGGTGGGGTCACCAAATCCCTGCTTGGTACAATGCTAAGGGTGAAATGTACGTCGGTGAAGAAGCTCCAGAAGGTGACGGATGGACTCAGGACGAAGACGTCTTGGATACTTGGTTCAGTTCTGCCCTTTGGCCATTCTCAACCATGGGCTGGCCGGATGTCGACTCAGAAGACTTCAAACGTTACTTCCCAACCTCAACCTTGGTAACAGGTTACGACATCATCTTCTTCTGGGTGTCTCGTATGATCTTCCAATCCTTGGAATTCACTGGCCGTCAGCCATTCCAAAACGTGCTGATCCACGGTCTCATTCGTGATGAGCAAGGACGCAAGATGTCTAAATCTCTCGGTAATGGGATTGACCCAATGGATGTCATCGAGAAATACGGTGCCGATGCTCTTCGTTGGTTCCTTTCAAATGGTTCTGCGCCAGGGCAAGATGTCCGCTTCTCTTACGAGAAAATGGATGCTTCATGGAACTTCATTAACAAGATCTGGAATATCTCTCGCTACATCCTCATGAACAATGAAGGCTTGACCCTTGAGCAAGCAACTGCCAATGTCGAAAAAGTTGCCAACAAGGAAGCTGGAAATGTCACTGACCGCTGGATTCTCCACAATCTCAATGAAACGATTGGCAAAGTCACTGAAAACTTTGACAAGTTTGAGTTCGGTGTGGCGGGACACATCCTCTACAACTTCATCTGGGACGAGTTTGCGGACTGGTATGTGGAGTTGACCAAGGAAGTCCTTTATAGCGACAACGAAGAAGAGAAAGTCATCACGCGTTCTGTTCTCCTTTATACTTTGGACAAGATCCTTCGTCTCCTTCATCCAATCATTCCGTTCGTGACAGAGGAAATCTTTGGACAAATCTCAGAAGGTTCTATCGTTACAGCTGCTTACCCAACTGTTAATCCAGCCTTTGAAGACCTTGTGGCTCACACTGGTGTGGAAAGTCTCAAAGACTTGATACGTGCCGTTCGTAATGCGCGTGCAGAAGTTAACGTAGCACCAAGCAAGCCAATCACCATCCTTGTGAAGACAAGCGATAGAGACTTGGAAGCCTTCTTTAACAGCAATGTCAACTACATCAAACGCTTCACAAATCCAGAACAGTTGGAAATCGCTTCAAACATCCCTGCGCCTGAACTGGCTATGTCAAGCGTCATCACAGGAGCAGAAATCTACTTGCCACTGGCAGATCTCCTTAATGTCGAAGAAGAACTGGCTCGTCTCGACAAGGAACTAGCTAAATGGCAAAAAGAACTGGATATGGTCGGCAAGAAGCTCTCTAACGAACGCTTCGTAGCCAACGCCAAACCAGAAGTCGTCCAAAAAGAACGCGACAAACAAGCCGACTACCAAGCCAAGTACGATGCGACAGTGGCACGTATTGATGAGATGAGGAAAATATGACTACAATTTCTAATATGATTGCTAATTTTAGGCAATGGATTAATCAACACGAGAAACTAATTAACTGGATAATTGCTCCTATAATAGTTGGATTGATTTTAATTGTTCTTCCTATTATTTTTAGTAACGTTAGAAAATATTTTGGAAACGTTAAAATAACAAACAAGAACTTTATAAATGTTCCCAAAATTGTTAATGGTGAGGAATTACGAAGTGATGATACAAATGTTTTAGAAAATTATGTTCAAGCTAAATTTATTATTGAAAATAGTAAATTTGAGAGTACAATTCACAAGTTTATTTTAACAAATGTATCTGTCGAACCTTATCAATATGTTGATTTAGTTATTCAGAATGGTTTTAATAATGATACTCAGATTGTAGATTTTTACAGATTTAATAATGGAACTCAGCAGAGTAACGCAAAAGAATATAAAGTTGATATTAAATACCATAATTCAATAGATAATAGTACCAGTATCATTAGGAGTGAATCAATAGCTGGTAAACCATTAATGGGAGGTGATATTGAATCAATATTTAAAATCGACTTATCCGATTCTAAAATAAAAAAACATTTTGATAATAAAATTGCTGATTATAAACAAGATATTAAAATTACTATACATTCTGATCATGAAGAAAGTCAGATAGTCATACCATATTTAAGTTCAGAGGGAAAATTCAATAGAAATCTTGGATTTAATGGAGAACCGCTCGATAAACCTATTGTCCCAGTGCTTGAATTAGTTAAGCCATATAAACAGGATTATAGCTTTATTATTGATCAAAAACTAGTAGAAGGAAAAAATTATTTCAAATTTAACATTTTAGTTGACAAAGCTAGTTTAATAACTTATGATATAGCTTTGATTGATGATAAAGGAAAG
Source organism: Streptococcus sp. SG1 (assembly GCF_030439935.1). Classification (NCBI taxonomy): domain Bacteria; kingdom Bacillati; phylum Bacillota; class Bacilli; order Lactobacillales; family Streptococcaceae; genus Streptococcus; species Streptococcus sp. SG1. The sequence goes on from NZ_JAQFJC010000012.1 coordinate 17,239, forward strand.
ACTATAGTAAGAACAAGACAAAAGGATCCTATTCAGATAAGATTTCCTCAATACAAACTTTTATCTCCTTTTAAAGATGATATTTATTATTACATGAGAACTAATGAATTAAATGAGAGCAATATTGATGAGGTTAAGTTTCGGCAACCAACTTTAGTAAACAGTATTGATAAAACTAAGAAGGAATATAATTTGCAAAAATAGAAATTTATTTGAATAAGAAATAAACCTTTACAAATTAAGATGTACAGGGCTAATATGCTAAGTTCTGTAAGTTCGAACTGGCTTGAGAAGTAATAACATTGCAGTCTTCTTCTCAGGTGTTGGGGGGAATTAAGTTGGGGTTTGAACGAACTAAAGAATTTAGAGTGTTATAGGGCTGCGAGTTGGATCACACATCCAAAATAATCTTCAAAGGATGTTTAGTTATATTTGGTTTTTCTAGTTTTTTACGAATTATAAGATAGATTTATCCATCTTGTTTTTTATTCTAGAGTGTAGTAAAATGTAACTACATAAGAAAACCAATTTTAAAAGGAGTAATTTCATGGCTGTACCAACTTCAGTCCGTTTATCAGATGAGTTAAATGAAAAGCTGACTCTATGGACGAGTTCCCACAATATCTCTAAGTCGGAGTTTATTGCTCAGGTTTTGGCAGAAAAGTTAGAGGATCTTTATGATATCCAAGAAGCTGATCTGGCGATGCAGGAGTGGCTTGATAATGGCCAAGAGACTTATTCTCATGATGAGATGATGAAGCGCTATGGCTAGATATCAGGTTCGTTATGCCTCAACTTTTTTCAAAGCTATGGATAAATTGGATAGAGGGACACAGAAGGTCATCGCCAAGTGGATTGATAAACATCTGGTAAATGTCGATTTTCCTAGGGCGCCAGGGAAATATTTGTCAGGCAACCTTTCGGGCTATGTGCGCTTTCGTGTGGGATCTTATCGGATTATTGCTAAGGTTGATGATGAAGATTTCGTGATTCTGAATATTCATGTGGCAAAACGTTCGGAAGTCTATAACTTTAAAGGAGAAGATTAATACTTAATTTTAGTAAGGCAAGATTATTTATATCATGCTGATTAGCCCCATATAAAAAGCTCCCATACTTCGCTTGGGAGCTTAGTGCTTTATATCTTCTGTTTGGCCTTGATAGTGGTAAATGCAGAGCCGCTTTGCCTGATCTGGACGGCTGACGGTAAAGTGGAAGTAATGGTCTTTCTGATCTAAACTTTTGGTCTTGGAGAGTTTGAAATAAGTGACCTGGCGGCTGGCCATGTGACGGAGGATATCGTCTTCCATGGCCATCAGAGGCTGGGGAAGATTGGAGAATTGATAAAAATCCTCTTGAAATTGATAGTAATTATGAGAAAAATAGTCAAATTGAAGTTCTTCATGTAGATTCTGAGTGGTCATCTGCGCCTCCTGAAGCTTGTATCGAAAGAATCTGATGGATAGCAAGGCCTTTGTAATGGTCACCTTCCTGCAGGAGGACCTGTTTGCTGTCTAGATGAAAGACAGTAGCAACAACATCGGTCAGCTTGCCCTGATTAAGAAAGGTGATTCGGATGGGAACTTGTTGGCTGTAGGCTTGTCTGAGCAAGTGGAATTTGTCCTGTCTGTCAAGCTGGGTCAGGCGACTGATATCTAGTTCTTTTTTGGCTAGAGCAGTGCTGTGTTCAGAGAGAAAAAAACCAGCCCACTTAGCCATGCCCCGATCCTGAAAGTCACGAGCTGACTGATAGGGGAGGTAGGAGCGATCGGTCATGATAAGCCCTCCAAACCTCCAGCTGAATGGCCTCCGGTTAGCTTGCTTCGAGCAATAGCACGGGAGGAGTTCAGCAAGGCAGATCCCTTAAGCAAAGAGGCAAAGCCAAAGCGATCTCTGATTTGGTCAATCGTCAGCTGGAGCTCCTCTTCTTTTTGAACTTGCAGGGGATCGTCAAAGAGAGAAATCAGACTATATCCTTGATTGACAAAGTCACTGTAAAAAACGCCAATCTGTCGGATAGCCCTGCCCTGATATTTAGAACGAAAAAGCTGAACCACGATTTGAGCTAGTCGATCGCTGTTATTGGTGGGCTCAATTTTTTTCTGTGTATGAATGGAAGGCAGGAGTTCCTGCTTGGAATAGCGGGCATAGATGGAGACACGCTGGCATTTCTTACCAGAGCGTCTGAGACGAATGGCGACCTGCTCAGCCATTTCTCGAAAAACCAGCTCAATCTCTGCTTGCTGTCTATAATCTCGGGGGAGAATTTGCGAATTCCCAAGGCCGTGTGACTTGACCTGATAAGGCTTGTGCACATTGCTTTCATCAATGCCGTGAGCGTGAAACCAAAGCTGCAGGCCCATGACCCCCATTTCTTTTTTGAGAATATCGGGGTTAAAGTGAGCCAAATCATAAATGGAATGGATGCCTAGCTTCTTAAGACGGGTGGCAGTTCGGTGGCCGATACCCCAAAAATCAGTCATGGTCGGAATGGTCCAGACCTTACTTGGTACATCCTCATAGGACCAGTTGACCCGCATCTTTTTTGTGTGTTTAGCTTCAATGTCCAAGGCTAACTTGGCGAGAAGAGGATTGGCGTTGCTCAGGCCGATAGAGGCATAAATCCCAGTCTTCTTCCAGATAGCCTGTTGAATGCGGGCAGCCAGCAGGTCTAGTTTGGTCCTGCGGTCCAGCGTCTGATCGGGAATGAAGTAGTTGATAGAGCTTGTCAAATCTAAGAAGCCCTCATCGATTGAGTAGGGGAAAATATCATCGGGAGCTGCAAAATCCTGGAAAATTTTTTGGATTTCCATATTTTTCTGGATGTAGTAGTTCATCCGAGGTGGGACCAGTAGTGTTTTTTGGGCAGAGTCTTCGATAAAGCGAACATAATCTGCTGTAATAGGCAGTCCCTGCTTGCGGGCAGCAGTATAGTTGAACTTACGGGTGTGGACATCGAAAGGAAGATTATAGCTTCGGCTGACATTCTGGCTACCGAAATTCTTTTTAAAAAGAGGGGTGGCAGCTAGTATCAGTCCAGCAGAATTTTCAACTCGGCTCATGACACAGAGCGAAGTTTTTAAAGGGTCAAGGCCAAGAGCAATGCATTCGCAAGAGGCATAAAAACTTTTCATATCCACAAAAGCGATGTCTGAACGAGGCTCGCGTGAATAATCAAATAGGACCATCACTTACACCTCAATCGGCAGAAAATGTCCAACTACGATACCAACAATAGTAGGTTGGTCTTCATAGGGAGCAAAGAGATCCTCGTAGTCAGGATTGATAGACTCTAAGCGTAGGCCTTCAGCTTCGCGGTAGACTTTTTTGATATAGGTCTTGCCATTCCACATAAGAGCATAGACCGCTCCATCATAGTCAAATCCCGTCTGTTTCATAAGGGCAACAGAGCCATTGGGATACTTGGGCTCCATAGAATCCCCAGAGACCCAGGATGCAAAGTCGTGCTGGATATCCTGATCAAAGTAGACAGTTTCGTAGTCTGTTTCATTGTCATAGTAGCTGTGACCGCGACCGGCAGCCAGCTCAACGGATAGAACCTTATAGGCTGTAAGGGAGCTAATCTTACGCTGTCTCTCTAAGAGCCGACTAGCGAGTTGGTCTACTTCTTTTTTATGTGGTGCGGTCAGTAGAGGGTAGGTGTAGAGCGCGCTGGTCTCATCCACAAAGTAGTTCTCTTGGACCTTGAGACAGGTGGCCAACCTCCTGAGATTTTTTGCGTGGGGTTCTGCTAGACCATTTTCCCAAGCAGAGTAAGTCTTTCTGGAAATTCCAAGCTCTTTGTAAATGGACGATTGAGTCAGATTGAGCTCCAGCCGGCGTTTTTTTAATTTTTCATGCGAAAACATATCACACCTCCTATGTAACGTTACAAAAGTTACGTATAGTATAACAGAAGAACATTTTAAATGCAAGTTCTTTATCATGGAAAATTAGGAGTAAATCTAAGATAGGGTTTGTCAGTATTAAGATTGCCATCTCCGTAAAGTTTGTGGTAAACTAGAAAAAAGATTGATTTGGAGGTAGAGAGATGTTTCCTATGACAGCAAAAACGACCATGACAGAAGAAGCTTATCGCCGTTTCGCTTGGGCCAATTTTTGGTATCGAAAGACTGGGCTCTTGCCTCTAATCGTTGGTGAAGTGGCTTTGTTAGCAGTGGGATTGGTCTGTCTATTTTTTAGGGAGCCTTTGCCAGCTATTGGTATTTTCATTTTCATGCCGATCATGCCTTTTTTACTTTATCGTTCTTTTAACCAACAATTCCTCAAGCTCTATAAGGATAATCCTCTCTGGCATGATTTGGAGCAGGAGTTTAGCTTCTATGAGACAGACTTTCAAGTCATTAATCGCAATCATACCTCCCGATATGATTATCAGGATATTGTGGCGATTTTGGATAAGCCGGAGAGTTTTTACATCATGGTTGGCCGGTCAATGGGACTGATCTTGGATAAGGCAGATTGTCAGCCTGAATTAATTGATTTTTTACTGAAACTAAAAGAAAACAGAAGTCTCTAATGCTGGGGTGCTTCTGTTTTTTATCTGCTTAATTTTCAAAAGATTGGCCTGCTAGAGCCTAGTTATGTTATAATACTCTTTATGAGAGTTGTTGCAGGTAAATACGGGGGCAGGCCCCTCAAGACTTTGGATGGCAAGACGACTAGGCCTACGACCGATAAGGTTAAGGGGGCAATTTTTAATATGATTGGTCCCTATTTTGACGGTGGTCGGGTGCTGGATCTTTATGCCGGGAGCGGGAGTTTGGCCATTGAGGCTATTTCGCGAGGTATGGAGGAAGCTGTTTTAGTTGAAAAGGATCGCAGAGCTCAAGCTATTATTTCAGAAAATATTCAGATGACCAAGGAGCCGGAACGTTTTGACTTGCTCAAGATGGAGTCTGGCCGAGCTTTGGAAATGTTGACAGGTGCTTTTGACTTAGTTCTCTTGGATCCGCCTTATGCCAAGGAGCAGATTGTGGCAGACCTTGAGAAGCTAGAGGAGCGTCAGCTCTTGAGTCAGGCTGTCCTAGTGGTCTGTGAGACAGACAAGGATGTGGAATTACCAGAAGAAATTGCAGGGCTGGGAATTTGGAAACAGAAGAGATATGGAATTTCAAAGGTGACGGTGTATGTCAGATAAGATAGGATTATTCACAGGGTCTTTTGACCCGATCACTAAGGGGCATGTAGATCTGATCGAGCGGGCTAGTAAGCTATTTAATAAGCTCTATGTAGGAATTTTCTATAATCGTGAAAAGTCTGGTTTTTTCACAATTGAGGCTAGAGAGCGGATCGTCAAAGAAGCGCTAGAACATTTGGATAATGTTGAGGTTATTACTTCTCAGAATGAGCTGGCGGTAACAGTGGCCAGGAGACTGGGAGCCAAGGCTTTTGTGCGTGGGCTTCGTAACAGCCAAGATCTAGACTATGAAGCTGATATGAACTTTTTTAATCTCGAGTTGGCAGGAGAGCTGGAGACGATTTTCTTGCTCAGCAAGCCAGTCTATCAGCATATCAGTTCATCACGTATTCGTGAGCTGATTGCTTTTCAGCAGGATATCGCGGATTATGTGCCCCAAAGTGTAATCAAAGAATTAGAAAGAAGAACTTATGAAAAAAATTAGTGTTTATAAATGGCCCATTATTATTTTTTCAAGCTTGATTTTGCTTGTCGTATCTTTGACGGTTCCTTTACCATACTATATTGAAGTTCCTGGCGGTGCAGAGGATATTCGAAAGGTCTTGCTGGTTGATAATAAGGAAGATAAGGAAGCTGGGGCCTACGAGTTTGTGACAGTTGGAGTTCAACGAGCAACCTTTGCTCATCTTGTCTATGCGTGGCTGACTGATTTCACGGATATCTACTCTGCCGAAGAAATGACTGGTGGATCATCGGACCAAGAATTTATTCGAATCAATCAGTTTTATATGGAAACATCCCAAAACATGGCCAAGTATCAAGGCTTGAAAACGGCTGGAAAAGATATTAGCATGAAATATCTGGGCGTCTATGTTTTGCAAGTCGCAAAAGATTCGACTTTTAAGGGAATTTTGAATATTGCGGACACGGTAACGGGAGTTAATGACAAGACTTTTGACAGTTCAGAAGAATTGGTGAAATATGTTAATTCTCAGAAATTAGGAGATAAGGTTAAGGTCACTTACCAGGAAGATGGCCAAGAAAAATCAGCGACTGGAAAGATTATTAAGCTAGAAAATGGTAAAAACGGAATCGGTATTAGCTTAATCGATAGAACAGAAGTTACTAGTAACATTCCAATTGAATTTACCACAGAAGGCATTGGAGGACCTAGTGCGGGTCTCATGTTTAGCTTGTCAATCTATACACAACTTGCAGATCCAACTTTACGAGATGGGCGTGTGATTGCAGGTACCGGAAGTATCAATCGTGATGGAGAAGTTGGTGATATTGGTGGGATTGATAAGAAAGTCGTCTCAGCTGCTAAAAGTGGGGCCAGCATCTTCTTTGCTCCCAATAATCCTGTAACAAAAGAAATGAAAAAAATCGATCCAAAAGCAAAGACGAACTATGAAACAGCAGTTGAGGCTGCTAAAAAGATTAAAACAGATATGAAAATTGTTCCTGTTAAAACCTTACAGGATGCCATTGATTATCTTAAGAACAATAAATAATAAAGCTGAGGCAGTCTTGTCTCAGCTTTATTTTTTTGATGGAAGTCTTATTTGTCAAATTAGAGAAATTATCTGACTTTTCTCAGAAATGACTTTTTAAGGGTAAAAGCTTAAAATCTGCCTGTTTTTGTAGTATAATAGAGGAGTTATCTAGATAGAAGTGAGAAAATATATGCGCAAAGAAATTGCTCCAGAGCTTTATAATTACAATAAATTTCCTGGCCCTGAGTTCAAACAGATTGGTTCACAGGTCTTAACGGAGGAGATTGAGTTTAATTTGGTAGAGAACTACCGAGAAGCTTTTGATGTGACAGCTTTTAACCAACGCTTTTCAGAAATTTTGACCAAGTTTGATTTTATTGTCGGTGATTGGGGCAATGATCAGCTACGGTTGCGAGGCTTTTATCAGGATGAAAAAGCTAAGGAAAGCGACTTTAAAATCAGTCGTTTGGAAGATTATTTGCTGGAGTACTGTAATTATGGCTGTGCCTACTTTGTATTAGAAAATCTTCAGCCTAAGCGGGCTTCTTTTGATAAAAAATCTCGCAGTAAACGGGAGCAAGAACAGAATTCGGGTTCAACGTCAAAACGCTCACGTTCTAGACGCTCAAGACGTCGGAATGACCAGAGTCGCGATAATCGTCAAAACAAACCAAAAGAAAAAGTCGCAAAAGAAGCCAATCGTCACTTTGTCATCCGTCAAAAATAAAGGAGAAACATGAAACCATCTATTTATAGTTTAACACGTCAGGAAATGATTGAATGGGCGGAAGCTCAGGGAGAAAAGAAATTCCGTGCTGCCCAGATTTGGGAGTGGCTCTATCGCAAGCGGGTCCAGTCTTTTGAAGAGATGACCAATCTGTCCAAGGACTTGATTGCCAAGCTAAATGATCAGTTTGTCGTCAATCCGCTTAAACAGCGCATCGTCCAAGAGTCTGCTGACGGTACGGTCAAGTACCTTTTTGAGCTGCCGGACGGTATGTTGATTGAGACGGTACTCATGCGTCAGCACTATGGACTTTCTGTCTGTGTGACCACCCAAGTTGGCTGTAATATCGGTTGTACCTTCTGCGCTTCCGGCTTAATTAAAAAGCAACGCGACCTCAATAACGGTGAGATTGTAGCTCAGATTATGCTGGTTCAGAAGTATTTTGATGAGCGTGGTCAGGATGAGCGGGTCAGTCACATCGTAGTTATGGGAATCGGCGAGCCTTTTGATAACTATGATAATGTGCTCAAGTTTGTCCGGACGGTCAATGATGACAAAGGTTTGGCTATCGGTGCCCGCCATATCACGGTTTCAACTTCAGGGCTGGCGCATAAGATTCGCGACTTTGCCAATGAAGGTGTGCAGGTCAATCTAGCTGTATCCCTCCATGCCCCAAATAATGATTTGCGGACCAGCATCATGCGGATTAACCGGTCCTTCCCTATCGAAAAGCTTTTTGCAGCTATCGAATACTATATTGAGACGACCAACCGCCGGGTGACTTTTGAGTACATCATGCTCAATGAAGTCAATGACGGGGTAGAGCAGGCCAAGGAGCTGGCTGAGCTACTCAAGAACATTAAGAAGCTGTCTTATGTCAATCTTATTCCTTACAACCCCGTTAGCGAGCACGACCAATACAGCCGCAGTCCCAAAGAGCGCGTGATGGCTTTCTATGATACCCTCAAGAAAAACGGAGTTAACTGCGTGGTTCGTCAGGAACATGGAACGGATATTGATGCAGCCTGTGGCCAGCTACGTTCTAATACCATGAAGCGTGATCGCGAGAAAGCATTGGTAGAAAATGTTCAGCCTTAAGAACTATCTGACTTCAGACGGTGAGCTGACAGCTAAGGGGCGGAAATTGCTGGTAGGGGGAAGCTGGCTCTATTTCTTGATGCTTTGTGTTCTGTGCTTTATTCCTCAGGTTCCAGAGCCGGGAATGGAGACGCCGGGAATCCAGTATTTTGGCCGAATAGTGGTTTTGTTAATCCCTTTTAATTCCTTTGTCAATATTGGAGAGATTACTTCTTGGATCCAGCTGGCCAAGGTCTTTATCCAAAATCTAGCCAATATCTTCTTACTGTCGCCCTTAATCTTTCAATTGCTTTGGCTCTTTCCGAAGTTGCGGAAGACAAAAAAGGTTGTATGGTTGAGCTTTGGGATGAGTCTGTCTATCGAAGTGACCCAGATTCTGCTGGACCTTCTCATCAACGCCAATAGAGTCTTTGAGATTGATGATCTCTGGACCAATACTTTGGGTGGTTATCTGGCTTGGCGGGCATTTCAGCTTGGTCAGAAAATCTGGAAAAATCGTCAAGATGACGCTTTCAAAAGAGATTAACAAGAGAAAGGTTCGGATTTAGGTTGAAAAATTAAATTTTTTCTTGACAAGAAAAAGGGAAAGGCCTATAATAAAATAAATCATCAGAAAAGTAATAATTTTTTCTGCTTTCAGGGAGCCTGTGGTTGGTGGAAACAGGCAGTGGAAGATTATGAAGTGGGCTGATGCAAAAAATGAATTTGAAGCAATAAAAATTCGGTGAGCACACCTTACAGTGCAGCTTGTTGTTAGACAAGACAGAGATATGGAGGCAGTCTATACTTTGCTCCATAATTGAGGTGGCACCGCGATTTTACGCCCTCACACAGAGTTTTTTCTGTGTGTGGGCTTTTGTTTTGCTTGAAAATAAAGAAATGAGGCAATCAAGATGGTAGAAACTAAAGGATATTTTGGACAATTCGGAGGCTCTTTTGTACCGGAGCCTATCCAAACCTTGCTGGATGAATTGGAAGTGACTTTTGAGAAGTATAAGAATGATCCAGAATTTTTAAATGAATACCGACATTATTTGGCGGATTATTCGGGCCGGGAGACTCCGCTCTATTTTGCGGAAAGTCTGACCCAGCATCTGGGCGGGGCTAAGATTTATCTGAAGCGGGAAGATCTCAATCATCTGGGCTCTCACAAGCTCAACAATGTTTTGGGGCAGATTCTTCTAGCTAAGCGTATGGGCAAGACCCGAGTCATCGCTGAAACAGGAGCTGGCCAACATGGTGTGGCAACTGCGGCAGCCGCAGCTAAATTTGGTATGAAGTGCGATGTCTACATGGGTGCAGAGGATGTAGAGCGCCAGCGCCTCAATGTCTTCCGCATGGAAATGATGGGAGCGACTGTTCACGCAGTGGAAACAGGAACCAAAACCCTCAAGGATGCAGTTGATGCAGCTTTTGGAGCTTGGATGAGTGATTTGGAAGCCTTCTATGTTTTGGGATCTGCTGTCGGTCCACACCCTTATCCGACGATTGTCCATGAGTTCCAAAAGGTGATCAGTGAAGAATCTCGCCGTCAGATTTTGGACAAGGAAGGCCGCTTGCCAGACTATGTCATTGCCTGTGTAGGTGGTGGGTCCAATGCTATCGGTGCTTTCTCTCAGTATGTGGCGGATGAAGAAGTTAAGTTAGTGGGGGTTGAAGCCGCCGGGCGTGGTCTTGATACAGACCAGCACGCAGCGACCATGACCAAGGGAAGTGTAGGAGTAGTGGATGGTATGAAGACTTACGCTGTCTTTGCTGAAGACGGTCAGGTGGCGCCGGTTTACTCGATTTCAGCAGGCTTGGACTATCCTGGAGTTGGTCCTGAACATGCTTTCTTTAAAGATTCTGGTCGAGTAGAATATGTAGCAGCGACAGATGATGAAGCTGTGGATGCCTTGCTCCTCTTGACACAAAAGGAAGGAATTTTGCCAGCGATCGAAAGCTCTCACGCCATTGCTGAAGCCATCAAGCGAGCTCCAAAATTGTCATCTGACCAAATCATCATTATCAATGTATCTGGTCGTGGAGACAAGGATGTGGCAGCCATTGCCGACTATCTAGAAAAACGAAAATAAAACACCCAGCAGAAGAGTAGTAACATCCCTCCTTTCAGAGAGTCTGTGGTTGCTGTAAACAGGCAGGAGAAGTTATGAAATGGGCTGCTGGAGTCAACATTTAGTCCTTTAGTTGAACTTTTATCACTTTGTTAGCTTACTTTGCCATAAGCCAGTATGCTGCCTTGTGCTAAAAGGGATCTAAATGACTGCAAATAGGTAAATGAGATGTGGAGCTTGAAAACTCCATAACTGAGGTGGCACCGCGATGATACGCCCTCACACAGATTTTCTGTGTGAGGTTTTTTGTTATCTTCATTCAATTTTAATGCAGGTGATAATTATGACAAGTATCCAGAATCTGAGAAATCAAATTGATCAGTTAGATCATCAATTATTAGTTCTATTAGCGCAACGTCAGCAAATTGTTGAAAAGATTGGTCAGCTAAAACCTATCAACAGTCAAGCAGCTGTCACTGCTCCTGATCGAGTGAAACAAGTCCTTTTAAATAGACAGCAAGAGGCAGAAAAGCTCGGTCTATCACCAGATGTTGCTCTGGCTATTTGGCAAACGATGATTGAGGCTTTCACAGCTTTAGAGCTAAAAATTAATAGCAATCATGATCTAAATAGAAAGTGAGACTGAATATGAAAAAGAAGATATTGAGTGCTGATATTTTGACCCCAATCCTTGCTTACATGCGGATTCAGGGCGACCACAAGGTGATTTTGGAAAGTATTCCGAGAGATAGCGAGACAGCTCGCTTTTCTATCCTAGCTTATAACCCAGTCTTTGAAGTTCGCTATGAAAATGGCCAGTTAACAAAGAATGGACAAGTAATTGAGGCAGATCCATTGGACTATCTGCATGAGTTGGCAGTAAAAAAAGATCATCATTCAGACCTGCCTTTTGGTGGTGGAGCTATTGGCTTTGTCGGCTATGATATGATTTCCCTCTATGAGGAGATTGGTCAAATTCCAGCTGATGTGATTGGAACGCCAGATATGCACTTTTTCGTCTATGAGAGTTACATGGTTTTTGACCATAAAAAAGACAAGGTCTATATCGTTGAGGAGGCCCTCTACAGTAATAGAAGTGAAGCAGAATTGACTGCTAGTCTGGAGCATATCATGACTGAGCTGGCGCAGCCAGCGACAGATGAATTTTCACCACTGGAACTGTCCAGTTTGAATTTCCAGAGCCATATCGAGCAGGCAGCTTTTGAAAAAATGGTGGAAGAAGCGCGCAGCTTGATTCGGCAGGGAGATATGTTCCAATGTGTGCTCAGTCAGCGTTTTTCAGCAGAGTATTCTGGTAGGCCACTGGATTACTATCGCAATCTGCGTGTGACCAATCCTTCCAACTATCTCTACTTTTATGATTTCGGAGATTATCAGATTATAGGAGCCAGCCCAGAAAGTCTGGTGTCTGTCAAGCAGGGGCAGGTTACGACCAATCCTATTGCTGGAACCAGACCGCGAGGGAAGGATGAAAGAGAAGATAAAGCCTTGGCAGAGGAGTTGCTGGCTGACGAGAAGGAAGTGGCTGAGCACCGTATGTTAGTTGATTTGGGACGTAATGATATCGGTAAAATTGCCCAGAATAACAGCGTGGAAGTCACTAAGTACATGGAAGTGGAGTATTTCCGCTATGTCATGCACCTGACTAGTGTAGTTCGTGGTCAGCTTCTGCCCCAACTGACAGCCATGGATGCCCTCAAGTCAACCTTGCCGGCCGGCACTGTTTCGGGCGCGCCTAAGATTCGAGCTATGAAGCGAATTTATGAGCTGGAGCAGGAAAAACGTGGCGTTTATGCGGGGGCTATCGGCTATCTGTCTGCGACAGGTGATATGGATTTTGCCATCGCTATTCGGACCATGATTTTGAAAAATGGCAGAGCTTACGTTCAAGCTGGAGCGGGTATTGTTTATGACTCGATTCCTACTAATGAATACCAAGAAACCATCAATAAGGCCAAATCAATGACCAAGATAGGAGAGATGCAATGATTTTATTGATTGATAATTATGATTCTTTTACTTACAATTTAGCCCAGTATATCGGCAATTTCGCAGAAGTTAAGGTCTTGCGAAATGATGATGCAGGACTTTATCAAGTGGCAGAAGAAGCAGATGCTTTGGTTCTTTCTCCGGGTCCAGGCTGGCCAGCAGATGCAGGACGGATGGAGGAAGTTATCCGTGATTTTACTGGTAAAAAGCCGATTTTGGGGATTTGCTTGGGGCACCAAGCTATTGCAGAAGTATTTGGCGGAAAGCTAGGATTGGCTCCTAAAGTCATGCACGGCAAGCAAAGTATTCTGCGCTTTGAGGGCAAATCTCCTATCTATCAAGGGATAGAAGATGGGCAACCGGTCATGCGCTATCATTCGATTTTGATTGAAGAGATGCCAGAGGACTTTGAAGTGACGGCTCGGGCGGCTGATGACAACTCGATCATGGCTATCCAGCACAAGAGCCTGCCTATCTATGGTTTTCAGTATCATCCTGAAAGTATTGGCACGCCGGACGGCTTGTCGTCTATCAAGAATTTCATTGACTTAGTAAAGTAAAGGAGGATGTATGAAAGAGATTATTGCAAAACTAGCTGATTTTAAGGATTTAAGTAGCGCTGAGATGACAGATGTGATCGAGCGTATTGTCACTGGACAGGTGACAGAGTCCCAAATTGCAGCTTTCTTGCTGGGGCTTAAGATGAAGGGGGAGACGATTGAGGAACGAACTGCTTTGGCTCAGGTAATGCGAGGCCATGCTAAGCAGATTCCGACCACTATTCGCACTGCCATGGACAATTGCGGTACAGGTGGGGACAAGTCTTTCAGCTTCAATATTTCAACTACGGCAGCTTTTGTACTGGCAGGTGGCGGGATTAAGATGGCTAAGCACGGCAATCGCTCCATTTCTTCTAAGTCGGGCTCAGCTGATGTGTTAGAAGCTCTGGGTATCAATCTAGACTTGGATGCTGCTAGCTTGGGCAAGGTTTTTGAGCAGACAGGTATCGTCTTTCTCTTTGCAAAGAATATGCATCCAGCTATGAAATACATTATGCCAGCTCGTCTTAGTCTTGGTATTCCCACCATTATGAACCTAACTGGTCCGCTCATCCATCCCATGAGTCTAGAAACTCAGCTTTTGGGGACCAGCCGGCCGGATATGCTAGAGAGTACGGCAGAGGTTTTGAAAAATATGGGCCGTAAGCGTGCAGTAGTTGTGTCGGGGCCGGATGGTCTAGATGAGGCGGGTCTTCATGGCCGTACCCAGTATGCTCTGCTGGAAAATGGGCAAATCAGCCTGCACAGCTTTCTGCCGTCAGATGTTGGCATGGAAGAGATAGCTCTTGAAGCGATTCGTGGAGGCAATGCTAAGGAAAATGCAGAAATTCTACTATCTGTCCTGCAAAATCAAGCCAGTCCTTATCTAGAAACGACAGTTCTGAATGCTGGATTGGGCTTCTATGCTAATGGGAAATCAGACAGCATAGAAGAAGGAATAGCTTTGGCCCGCCAAGTGATTGCTAGCGGCGCAGCCTATGAAAAACTCAAGCAACTACAGGGGTATCAAAAATGAGCAAAGAATTTCTCCCAACCATTCTAAAGCAAAAGGAGCAGGAAGTGGCAGCCATGTCCTGTGAAGAACTGCAGCCCCTACGCTCGACCTATTCCCTCTATGAGTATCTCAAAAGCCAGTCCCAAGAGCTGCAGCTGATTGCTGAGGTCAAAAAAGCCAGCCCAAGTCTAGGAGATATTAATCTTGCTGTGGATATTGTGGAGCAGGCTCGCACCTATGAACGATGCGGTGCAGCTATGATTTCAGTCCTGACGGATGAAATTTTCTTCAAAGGACATCTGGATTACCTGAGAGAGATTTCCAGTCAAGTGACCATTCCAACCCTCAATAAGGACTTTATCATTGATGAAAAGCAGATTGTTCGCGCCCGCAATGCAGGAGCGACAGTTATTCTTCTGATTGTAGCTGCCTTGTCTGAAAAGCGGCTGCAAGAACTCTATGATTTTGCGACGGGTTTAGGCTTGGAAGTTCTGGTCGAAACCCATAATCTGGCGGAGCTGGAAATTGCCCATAGAATAGGAGCTCGGATTATCGGTGTCAATAACCGCAATTTAGTCACTTTTGAGACAGATATCAATACCAGTCTTCAGCTGTCTGCCCATTTCAAAGATGACAGGGTTTACGTATCAGAGTCCGCTATCTTCAGCAAGGAAGATGCAGAACTGGTAGCTCCTTACTTCCATGCAATTTTAGTCGGAACTGCTTTGATGCAGGCAGAGGATGTAGCAGAAAAAATCAAGGAGCTGAAAATTGACAAAGGTTAAGATTTGCGGCTTATCAACGGCCAGCGCTGTGGAAACGGCATGCCAGAGTGGTGCGGATTACATTGGATTTGTCTTTGCTGAGAGCCATCGGAGGGTTAGTTTGGAGCAAGCACAGAAGCTAGCTGCATTGGTGCCGGCTACTGTTCAAAAGGTAGGAGTTTTCGTCTCTCCGAGCTTGACAGAACTGCAGGAAGCTATTTCGGTGGCAAATCTGGATTTGGTGCAGATTCATGGCGATTTTTCTGAAGAGCTTCTGACTCAGATCGGTCGGCCGGTTATTCGAGCTTATCAGGTCAAGGGAGCCTTAAAAGATGTCAGCCAACAAGCGGACTATCTGCTCTTTGATGCACCTCTTGCTGGTAGTGGTCAGACATTTGACTGGCAAGTTTTTGATAAGAGTCAAATCCACCAGCCCTTCTTTATTGCCGGTGGTTTGAATGCAGGAAATGTCCAAGAAGCTATTCAGCACTTTGCCCCTTACGCAGTTGATGTCTCTAGCGGGGTCGAGACTGACGGCCAGAAGGACTTAGAAAAGATAAAAGAATTTATAGAAAGAGTGAAATATGGCATATAATCAACCCAATCAAGAAGGATTTTATGGTGAGTTTGGCGGACGCTTTGTTCCAGAAACGCTGATGACAGCAGTTTTAGAGCTGGATAAAGCCTACCGTGAGAGTAAAAAAGACCCAGCCTTTCAGGCTGAGCTGGACGAGTTGCTGAAGCAGTATGTAGGGCGGGAGAATCCTCTCTATTTCGCTAAAAATCTGACAGCCTATGCTGGCGGTGCTAAGATTTATCTGAAGCGGGAAGACCTCAACCATACCGGAGCCCATAAAATCAATAATGCCCTAGGCCAGGTTTTATTAGCCAAGCGGATGGGCAAAAAGAAAATCATTGCCGAGACTGGTGCGGGTCAGCATGGAGTGGCAACTGCCACAGCTGCAGCCCTTTTCAATATGGACTGTACTATCTATATGGGCGAAGAAGATGTCAAGCGCCAAGCTCTCAATGTCTTTCGAATGGAACTTCTGGGAGCTAAGGTAGAGTCAGTGACCGATGGCTCTCGAGTCCTCAAGGATGCAGTTAATGCTGCCTTGAGAGCTTGGGTGGCTCAGGTTGATGATACTCACTATATTATGGGCTCAGCCTTAGGTCCCCATCCTTTCCCAGAGATTGTCCGAGATTATCAGAGTGTGATTGGGCGTGAGGCCAAGCGCCAGTTTGCTGAGCAAAATGCAGGTGCCTTACCCGATGCTTTAGTGGCTTGCGTTGGCGGTGGTTCAAACGCTATTGGGCTCTTTTATCCCTTTGTTGACGATAGCACAGTTGCCATGTATGGAACAGAAGCAGCTGGGCGAGGCATCGATACAGATGAACATGCTGCGACCTTAACAAAGGGTCGGCCGGGTGTTTTACACGGTGCCTTGATGGATGTCCTACAGGATGAGCAAGGGCAGATTCTGGAAGCTTTCTCTATCTCTGCCGGGCTGGATTATCCAGGCATCGGTCCTGAACATTCTCATTTTAATGCTATCAAGCGTGCCACTTATGTCCCAGTCACGGACGAAGAAGCCTTGGAAGCCTTCCAGCTCCTGTCTCGTATTGAAGGGATTATTCCTGCTCTAGAGTCTAGCCACGCTATTGCTTACGCAGTTAAGCTGGCTAAGGAGTTGGGACCGGATAAATCAATGATCGTCTGCCTATCCGGCCGTGGTGACAAGGATGTCGTTCAGGTAAAGGAACGCTTGGAAAATGAAGCGGCTCAAAAAGGAGGTGCCCATGACTAAAACACTCACACAGCATTTAGAAGCCATCAAAAAATCAGGTAAGGGAATTTTCCTTCCTTATATCATGGCTGGGGACCACGAGAAAGGTTTAGCAGGTTTGCCAGAAACTATCGCATTTTTGGAAAACTTGGGCGTGTCAGCCATTGAAATCGGCCTGCCATTTTCAGACCCTGTTGCAGATGGGCCGGTTATTGAAGAAGCCGGTCTGAGAAGTCTGGGTCACCATACTTCCGCCAAGTCTTTAATCGCAAGCTTGCAGAAGTTGGACACTCAGCTACCTCTCATCATCATGACCTACTTCAATCCTATTTTCCAATACGGTCTCAAAGATTTTGTCAAAGATTTGGCTACGACACCGGTTAAAGGATTGATCATTCCGGATCTGCCCTACGAACATAGAAATTTCATCTTGCCTTTACTGGAAGACTCAGATATTGCTCTTATTCCTTTAGTGAGCCTGACGACTGGACTAGAACGTCAGCAGGAGCTGATCAAGGAAGCTGAAGGTTTTATCTATGCTGTAGCCATCAACGGTGTGACAGGTAAGAGCGGAAGCTACCGCAATGATTTGGACCAGCATTTGAGTAAGCTCCATGATATTGCCGAGATTCCAGTGCTGACAGGTTTTGGCGTTTCAACTTTAGAGGATGTTGACCGTTTCAATCAAGTCTCAGACGGAGTAATTGTCGGATCTAAGATTGTCAAAGCTCTTCATGAAAAGGACGCCAGTATCGCAGCCTTTATCCAAGAAGCAGCAGCTTATAAGAAATAAGAACCACAGCACCAAACAAAAGACAGGGTACAAATGCCAGCCTGTCTTTTTTCTTTTTAAAGCAGAAACAGGCGAGGCCAGAGAAGCTAGCGATTTGGATAAGAACTAGAGCCTGACCCATGTTCTTGAATTTCATCACCATAAAAAAGTAACTTTCGTATAATTCATTTTTAAGAAATGTTTGATTTTTGATGGTGATTGAATATTAGTTTGGATATTGCTTATGAATGGTATCTATATAGCTGGTGAAATGTTTCAAAAAATGCTTAGGAGATATAACAGTGATGTATTTTCCAAAAGCAAGCAAGGTATTGTATCCCCAATCATTGTCGTTTAAAGGATAAGTAATCTCGTAAATATCGCTATTAATAGGTTTTATGGCATTATAGCCTAAGAGTTCCACAAATCGATCAAGGACAATTTTCTGGACATGCAGGATGACAGGTACTTTGTTTTCATTCATCCATGTACCACCATCATAGGGAAGTGGTGTAAAATGTCTTTTTGAAAAAGTATCAGAGAGAGTAAGTTCACTAATTCTAGCAACTTTATAAACAGAAAAACGCGCTTTTTCAGTATCGTAGGCATCCATATACCAACTCCGGTCCTTATAGACAATACGGTAAGGCTCACAATTTTTTTGACTCACCAGTCCTTGTGAATTAATATAGGAAAATTTTATTTTTACTCTACCTCTGATAGCTTCCAATAAATTAAAAATTAAAGTGCGTATTTCCAAGTTCCCTTGAGATAGAGACAAATCAATTTCGAAATCAGAGTATGTATTGGTAGCATTTAATTTCAATATAGCATTGAAAGTAGAGGTGTCTTCCAAAACTTGATAACGACTTTTTAAACCGGATTCGATTGAAAGTCGTTCGGATTGGGTCAGGGGAGGTTTATCAGTTTGGAAGTCTTCCATAAGAAAAATGCCTCCGTTTTTTCCTTTCATTACATAGAGAGGGATTCCTGCAAGAGATAAATCATCAATATCTCTCATAATAGTTCGGGTGCTGACTTTAAAAAGTTCTGATAGTTCTTTAGCTGTTGTTTTTCGTTGATTTACTAAATGAGAAATGATTCCCATTTGACGGTCAATTTTCATGATTTTCTCCTTAAATATGACAGATAGATGTCATATTACTTTTGTTATGATTATACCATAAAGAAAGGAGTTCATATAATGAAACATCAAACCAAACCATCGTTTACCCTTATTGGCAGGAGTATTTTGGTAGAAGGAACTACGGTTCATGAACAGCACTATTCTAAAGAGAAGACGGCGTTCTATGCTCAGTTATTTAAAGAAGGAATGCTGGAGAAATTGATGCCCCATTCTCTAGATAAAAAAGGCTATGCCTTGATTGTTCCTCATAAAGATGGTATTCAATACTATGCAGGAGTTGCGGCAAAGAATGCTGTGGCAGGCTACGAAAGCATTCTCGTCCCAGAGAAAGATTATTTAGTAAGCTCAGCCAGTGGTGATAAATCAAGACTCCTGTTTGACCAATTGGAGAATAACTTTTTTGAGAAAGAAAGCAGTTCCCTTTACCAAGATGGAATTATCTTAGAAATACTTTTAAATGGGAATCCTATGGATGCAGAAGTTGAGCTTTGGGTTCCAGTTCAGTAAAAGAGTAGGGATTTATAGAAAATAATCACCACCACACCAAACAAAAGACAGGGTACAAATGCCAGCCTGTCTTTTTTCTTTTTAAAGCAGAAGCAGGCGAGGCCAGAGAAGCTAGCGATTTGGATAAGGATGAGGGCCTCTGTCAAACTGAAAAAAGCTGAGCAGGACGCCAGAAATAGAAAGTCACCAGCACCAATACGAAGATTGTAGAAGAAGGCTAGAAGTCCTAAGGCTAAAAAGAAAAGCATGAGAAGATTGATGCCTGCTGTCACCATCAGCAAGAGCTGAAAAATTAACCAGACCATCAAGGGATACTGTTGATCTCTTTGATCGTAGATAGCTAAGGTTAAGCCCATGGTGACTACCAATAATTGACTAATGGAAAGAATGCTCAGAGAAGTTGCCAGAAAAAGACCGCCCAAGAGACATTCAAAAAATAAATAGCGTAAGGGAATCTTATCTCCGCAGAAGCGGCAACGAAGCCGGTTCATGACTTGGGAAAAAATAGGAATCAAATCACGCGGTGCCAATCTTTTCCCGCAGGCATTGCAATGGCTAGCTGGAGCGATGATAGACTGCTCTGGGAAGCGGTCGATGACCAAGCCTAGGAATGAGGCAAAGACGGTACCAACAAGAAAAAAGTATAGGTGAATCATACTTATTTATTCGTAATTTTAAACAGAAAAATTCTGAAATTTTGCAACTTTTCTAATAAAGTCTTTTTTTGAATCTTTTGTCTTGACTTTCTTATTTAGAAGCATTATAATTAAACCATAATCTAAAAAGATTAGAATGATTATAAATAAAATAAGCGAGGTAAGAATATGACTCAAGTAAAAAATGCCGCTGCAACTGATGTAGCAACTTTTGTAAACCAAAACTCTTTGCCAAAAACTAAGGCTGTATTGAACCAAGTGGTGGCAGATCTTTATACTGCTCATATTGCTCTTCACCAAGTTCACTGGTATATGCGTGGTGCTGGTTTCATGGTTTGGCATCCAAAAATGGATGAATACATGGAAACTTTGGATGCAACCTTGGATGAAGTTAGTGAACGTTTGATTACATTGGGCGGTAAACCATACTCTACTTTGACAGAATTTATCCAACATAGTAAGATCGAAGAAAAAGCTGGTGAATTCAGCAAAAACGTAGAAGAAAGTTTAGCGCGTGTAATTGAAATCTTCCGCTATTTGACAAATGTATACCAAGAAGCGCTGGATGTGACTGACGAAGAAGGTGACGATGTAACCAATGATATCTTTGTTGGAGCTAAAGCAGATTTAGAAAAGACAATCTGGATGTTAACAGCTGAAATTGGTCAAGCACCAGGATTGTAAAAAAATTAAAGAAGAAGTTAAATTCTAAAATATGATTAGAGTTTCATATAGAGAAATTTAATTTTAGAATGATACAAATTTTTTATCACCCCTCTTTGTAAAGGCAGCTGACACAGCTGCTTTTTCTGTTTATTTTTCCATCTTGAAAATATGTGCAAATTCTGGTACAATAGGGCACATGAAAACATTTTATGATGTTCAGCAATTTCTTAAAAGTTTTGGCATCGTAATCTATATGGGCAAGCGATTGTATGATATAGAACTGATGAAGATTGAGTTAGAGCGAATTTACGATGCGGGCTTGATGGACAAACTAGAATATTTAGAGGCTGATGCAGTCTTGCGCCGTGAACATCAGTTAGAGTTGAAATATATTGAGAAGAATGGAGAATGGAAGAAATGACCTGGATTTTGATGGCGATTATGGCTGGTATACTGGCTTGGATGGGCTTTAACTATTTTAGATTGCGTAGAGCAGCAAAAGTAGTTGAAAATGCAGAGTTTGCGAGCCTAATCCGTCAAGGTCAGCTTGTGGATTTACGAGAACCTGTTGACTTTCATCGAAAACATATCTTGGGGGCTCGAAACATCCCATCAACGCAGTTAAAAGGAAATTTGGGAGCACTTCGTAAAGATAAGCCAGTCCTGCTCTATGAAAATGCTCGCGGTCAACGAGTAATGAATGCAGCCCTTCTTTTAAAGAAAAATGGTTTTTCTGACATCTATATCCTGTCTTATGGTCTGGATAGCTGGAAGGGAAAAGTTAAAACAAGTTAATTTAGCTTTAAACATATTATGTATAAAAGGCACAGATTTTATCTGTGCCTTTTATTATGTGATTTTTGTCCATCTTGCTCCGTAAGGTACATAGACGGGTGGTTATGATTTGATCGTTTAGTCAAGAAGAATGGCCAAGTATTAAAGATAGAAAAAATATATAATCTATCGACTTAGTTCTAGATAGTTCTTGATAAGCTTCAGCTCATCTTGATTTAAAGAACGATAGTCACCCTCATCCAAATTGGGATCGAGTTGAAAATCTCCCAAATGAGTTCTTTTGAGATAGGTAACTTTCACTCCTATTGCTAGGAACATTTTCTTTACTTGGTGAAATTTTCCCTCTGAGATAGTTACAGAAGCTGTGCTTAAAACAGGGGTAGCAGAATGGATTATGAGTTGAGCCGGCTTACAAACCTTGCCATCTAAGAAGCGAACGCCTTGTTGGAAGGCTTCAATAGCTTGATTGTCCAGAAGTCCATTGACTTGAACGAAATAAGTTTTATCAACATGATATTGAGGATGAAGTAGTTGAAAGCCAAGAGGACCGTTATCAGTAATTAAGAGGAGTCCAGTCGTATCTCTGTCTAAGCGACCAATAGAGTATAGTTCCTCACTAAAGTCTTCCTTTTGAATAAGATCAATTACTGTTGCTTTGCTGGCATCGGAATTGGCTGTTATATAGCCTCGCGGTTTATTCATCATAAAATAACGATGAGCAGGAGCAGAAATCTTCTGTTTGTAGAAGAGGATGTCTTGTAGCCCAGTATCTACATTCTGGCTAAGATTTCTAGCAGGGGTTTGATCTACCAGAATAGCTCTTCGGAGCAAGGCCTGTTTCATGGATTTTCGGCTAATTGATGCTTGAGCTAGCAAACGGTCTAATCGCATAATTCTTCCTTTCAATGATCTTATGATTAATTATAAAATTTCAATGTAAGAAATGCAAACGAGTGCGAGAGGAGCTGATTTTTCAATGAAAACATTTACACTTAGCTGAACTGTGATTTTTGAGTGAGACTGTGGTATAATTGTTCAGTTAGAAATAAAAATTTAAATATTAGAGGAAATCATGACAAAATTAAGAGAAGATATCCGTAACATTGCGATTATCGCCCACGTTGACCACGGTAAAACAACCCTCGTTGACGAATTATTGAAACAATCTGAAACTCTTGATGCACGTACAGAGTTGGCAGAGCGTGCGATGGACTCAAACGATATCGAAAAAGAGCGTGGAATTACCATCCTTGCTAAGAATACAGCCGTTGCCTACAACGGAACTCGTATCAATATCATGGACACACCTGGACACGCGGACTTCGGTGGAGAAGTTGAGCGTATCATGAAAATGGTTGACGGTGTTGTCTTGGTGGTAGATGCCTACGAAGGAACCATGCCACAAACTCGTTTCGTATTGAAAAAAGCCTTGGAACAAGACCTTGTTCCAATCGTGGTTGTAAATAAAATCGACAAACCATCAGCTCGTCCAGCAGAAGTAGTAGACGAAGTATTGGAACTCTTCATCGAGCTTGGTGCAGATGATGACCAGCTTGATTTCCCAGTTGTTTATGCATCAGCGATCAACGGAACTTCTTCCTTGTCAGACGATCCAGCTAATCAAGAAAAAACAATGGCACCAATCTTTGATACCATCATCGACCATATCCCAGCTCCAGTGGACAATTCAGATGAGCCTTTGCAGTTCCAAGTGTCTCTTTTGGACTACAATGACTTCGTAGGTCGTATCGGTATCGGACGTGTCTTTCGTGGTAGTGTGAAAGTCGGTGACCAAGTTACCCTTTCTAAACTAGACGGCACAACCAAAAACTTCCGTGTTACAAAACTTTTCGGTTTCTTTGGTTTGGAACGTCGTGAAATCCAAGAAGCTAAAGCAGGTGACTTGATTGCCGTTTCAGGTATGGAAGATATCTTTGTTGGTGAAACCATTACACCGACAGATGCCATTGAACCTCTTCCAATCCTACACATCGATGAGCCAACGCTTCAAATGACCTTCTTGGTAAACAACTCACCTTTTGCAGGTCGTGAAGGAAAATGGGTGACTTCTCGTAAGGTGGAAGAACGCTTGCAAGCAGAATTGCAAACAGACGTTTCGCTTCGTGTTGACCCAACGGACTCACCAGATAAATGGACTGTTTCAGGACGTGGAGAATTGCACTTGTCAATCCTGATCGAAACAATGCGCCGTGAGGGTTATGAGCTACAAGTATCTCGTCCAGAAGTTATCGTAAAAGAGATTGATGGCGTTAAGTACGAACCATTTGAGCGCGTCCAAATCGACACACCAGAAGAATACCAAGGTTCTGTTATCCAAAGCCTTTCAGAACGCAAGGGTGAAATGCTAGATATGGTGGCTACTGGTAATGGACAGACTCGTTTGGTCTTCTTGGTTCCTGCACGTGGTTTGATTGGTTACTCTACTGAGTTCTTATCTATGACTCGCGGTTATGGAATTATGAACCATACCTTTGATCAATACCTGCCAGTGATTCCTGGTGAAATCGGTGGTCGTCATCGTGGTGCCCTTGTTTCCATTGATGCTGGTAAGGCTACAACATACTCTATCATGTCTATTGAAGAACGTGGTACTATCTTTGTCAACCCAGGTACTGAGGTTTATGAAGGAATGATCATCGGTGAAAACTCTCGTGAAAACGACTTGACTGTGAATATCACCAAAGCTAAACAGATGACTAACGTTCGTTCAGCTACCAAGGACCAAACAGCTGTTATCAAGACACCTCGTATCTTGACGCTAGAAGAATCTTTGGAATTCTTGAATGATGATGAATACATGGAAGTAACACCAGAGTCTATCCGTTTACGTAAGCAAATTCTAAACAAGGCAGAGCGCGAGAAAGCCAACAAAAAGAAAAAATCAGCTGCAGCTGAATAAGTAAAAGGGAAAGGAGTAGCAAGATGGTTTATTTAATAATTGGAATTTTGATACTCTTATATTACCTTTTTGCTGCTCCTCAGAGCATTAAAGGCACCTTTAATGTCTTATCAGTTGTATTAGTCTTGGTTTTGTTTATCATTCTCTTGGTATTAGCAGCGTTTAGGATTTTTCAAATGCCAGGAGAGTTATTTGTCGGGGCTGCTATGCTTATTTTGGCTTATTTTGCCTTACGCGACATTGCTCGATTAGATAAGAAACCTGGTTTGTTTGATTTTTTAGACGATAAAAGCAAAGATTAAAAATTGGCTTAAGAACTAAAATTTGATTTAGTTCTGGGCCTTTTTTTATAGATTGTGAAATGAAAGGAGGATAAGAGTTAAACTCTGATAACTTTTAGAATTCTATTACAAATCATTGCAAATCAGAAAAAATATCACATTTTTTTCACAAGTTAACAACAGACGTAAATAAAGCGCATCTATGACTTTTTTATTTCTTTAAAAAAGGGTAAAATAGAATGAAGTACAATTAAAGAGGTTTTTTATGAAGAATATAGCAAGTTTTGCTAACAAGAAAGTCTTGGTTTTAGGTTTGGCTAAGTCAGGTGAATCTGCTGCTCGCCTTTTAGATAAATTAGGAGCCATCGTGACAGTTAACGACGGTAAACCTTTCGAGGAAAATCCTGCTGCTCAATCCTTGCTAGAAGAAGGCATTAAAGTGGTGACAGGAGGCCATCCTCTGGAGTTGCTGGATGAAAACTTTGAATTGATGGTTAAAAATCCAGGTATTCCTTATAATAATGCTATGGTTATTCGGGCTCTGGAGAAGGAGATTCCTGTTATCACTGAAGTTGAGTTGGCTTATCTGATTTCTGAAGCTCCAATTATTGGTATTACGGGATCAAATGGCAAAACGACGACCACAACCATGATTGCGCAAGTCTTGACGGCTGGTGGTCAAAATGGTCTTTTGTCTGGTAATATCGGTTTTCCTGCCAGTCAAGTAGCCCAATCAGCTAGTGGCAAAGATACACTGGTCATGGAACTGTCTTCCTTCCAGTTGATGGGGATTGAGGCTTTTCATCCACAGATAGCTGTGATCACCAATCTCATGCCGACTCATCTGGACTACCATGGCTCTTTTGAGGAATATGCAGCTGCCAAGTGGAATATCCAGAAAAACATGACAGCTGATGATTATCTTGTTTTGAATTTCAATCAAGATTGGGCCAAGGGAATGGCTAGCCAAACTCAGGCTACTGTTGTTCCTTTTTCAACAACTGAAAAGGAGGATGGTGCCTATCTTGATGGTGATGTCTTGACCTTCCGTGGAGAAGCGATTATAAAGGTGGCTGAAATCGGTGTTCCTGGCAGTCACAATGTCGAAAATGCTCTGGCTACTATTGCAGTAGCTAAACTTCGTGGTATTGATAATCAGACGATCAAAGAAGTCTTGTCAGCTTTTGGAGGCGTTAAGCATCGTCTCCAGTATGTGGGGCAGGTAAATGAGGTTGCCTTTTACAACGACAGTAAGTCTACCAATATCTTGGCAACCCAGAAAGCTCTATCTGGCTTTGATAATAGCAAGGTGATTCTGATTGCAGGTGGCTTGGACCGTGGCAATGAATTTGACGAATTAGTTCCTGACCTCAAAGGGCTCAAGAAAATGGTCATCTTAGGGCAATCAGCTCCGCGTGTAAAGAGGGCAGCTGATCAGGCCGAGGTTTCTTATCTGGATGCGACTGATGTCCGGGATGCAGCTCATAAGGCTTTTGCTCTAGCAGAGCCAGGAGATATTGTCTTGCTCAGTCCTGCCAACGCCAGCTGGGATATGTATAGTAATTTTGAAGTTCGAGGCGATGAATTTCTCGCTGCATTTGAAGAATTAAAAGGTTAAAATGAAAAAGATTATATTTACAGGCGGAGGAACGGTTGGGCATGTAACCCTCAACCTTCTCCTGATTCCGAAATTTATCAAAGAAGGCTGGCAGGTCCATTATATTGGCGATAAGAATGGGATTGAGTATCAGGAAATCCAAAAGTCTGGATTGGACGTGACCTTCCATTCGGTAGCTACGGGTAAGCTTCGTCGCTACTTTTCGTGGCAGAATCTGCTGGATGGCTTTAAGGTCATTTGGGGCATTTTCCAGTCGCTGGGCATTATGCTCAAGGTTCGGCCGCAGGCCCTCTTTTCTAAGGGAGGCTTTGTATCCGTTCCGCCTGTGATTGCAGCTCGGCTGTCTGGGGTGCCCGTCTATGTTCATGAGTCGGATCTATCCATTGGCTTGGCTAATAAAATCGCCTATAAGTGTGCGACCAAGATGTATGCGACCTTTGAGCAACCTTCCAGTCTGACTAAGATTGAACATGTCGGAGCTGTGACTAAGGTTGGTGGCACAAAGTCAGACCTACCGCAGGAACTAGAAGAAATCCGTCAATATTTTGATAAAGAACTGCCCACCCTGCTTTTTGTCGGTGGTTCTGCTGGCGCCAAGGTCTTTAATGATTTTGTCAGCCAGAATCAAGCTACGCTGACTGAGCGCTACAACGTTATCAATCTGACTGGTGATTCAAGTTTGGATGTTCTGTCGAATCGCCTCTTTCGAAGAGCCTATGTGACGGACCTCTACCAGACTTTGATGGACCTGGCAGATGTAGTAGTGACACGTGGCGGATCTAATACTATCTTTGAGCTTTTGGCTATGGCTAAGTTGCATATCATCGTTCCTTTAGGACGCGAAGCCAGCCGCGGCGATCAGATTGAAAATGCGGATTATTTTGTGAAAAAAGGCTATGCTGTGAAGCTGGAAGAAAAGCAGCTAACTTTAGAAGGGCTGGAAGCTTCTGTGGAGCAGGTTCTAAGGGATAAAGAATCATATTATCAAGCGATGAAAAATTCTCATGAAATCAAGTCAGTAGAAGATTTTTATGCTGTATTGAAGAATGATATTAACAAAGGGAAAAAATGACGACAAAAGATAAAGGTGACCAAAAAGAACTCCAGAAATATTTATCTGCATGGCAAAAGCGTCATCAGGAGTACTTAGAAAAAAAATCTCAAGAAAAAGCCTCTGAAACTGATGAAGAAGAGCGTAACGATGAGACTTTTGAAACTTCAGAGTCTACTGAAACAAACGAAACAGATAGTAGTGAAGAAGAAAAAGAAGTTCAAGATCAAGATTCAGATGACGATGAGGTGACTGAGTCTGAAGAGTCAGAAGAGGTAGAAGAACCCTCAGAAGACGATGAAGAGTCTGATAAAGAAAACATCGAAGAATCAAGTGATGATTCAGTAGATCGAACTGAAAATTTTATTGGTCAAGCTGATATAGGAATAGAAAAAGAAGCTAAGCCAGATAAACCTAGAATCGAAAGAATTCATCTATACAGGGCTCTACCAGTTCTGGTCATCAGCTCTCTCTTGATTCTTCTGTCACTCTACTTTATCACTCCTTTAGGTAGCCTTAAAAATTTAGTAGTTACAGGAAATGAGCGTGTAACTCAAGATGAAATTATCAAAGCTACCCAAATTGATAGTCGAGATTACACTTTAACAACGTTTTTAAATCGTAATCAGTATGCTAACAACTTGAAAAAAGCGAATTCTTGGATCGAAAAGGCTGAAATTTCATATCAGTTCCCAATTACATTCAAAATCCAAGTTACAGAATATAAGATTCTAGCCTATGAAGCTTCTACTGGAAATATCTATCCAGTCATCAGCAATGGAACCGTGATTAATCAGCCAGTAAAGAAAGAAGCTTTGCCTGAAAATTACATGCGTCTTAATCTATCTGATAAAGCTAAGGTTAAGAAACTTATGCAAGAATTATCAGATGTACCGGATAGTATCAAGAATGAAATTCAAACTGTTGACTTGACTCCAAGTAAGGCTACAAAAGATTTATTAACTTTAACAATGAGAGATGAGCATAAGATTATTGTCCCTCTTTCAGATATTCATAAGAAATTGCCATACTACAGTCGTGTGCATCCATTGTTGACAGAACCTAGTATTGTGGATATGGAAGCAGGAATCTTTAGCTATTCTGCTAGTCTTGCGCAAAAAGAAGAACAAGAGAAAAACGAAAGTTCAGAAGAAACTGAGCAAAGTGAAACAGAGGCAGCACCGTCAGATGTTACTGATGAAACAAATAACTAAAGAAAACGAAGAAAAACTCTCCACTTTTGCTAATTTTGTGTTATAATAGGCAATGGATAACTGTATTTTTTAGAGTTGTCGATAAAGTAGGAAACTCGGATGATAGAGAGGAATGATGTAATGGCTAGAGACGGCTTCTTTACAGGATTAGATATAGGAACTAGCTCCATTAAAGTATTAGTGGCTGAGCACATCAATGACGAAATTAATGTAATTGGTGTTAGTAATGCCAAAAGTGCTGGTGTAAAAGACGGAATTATTGTAGATATAGAGGCAGCAGCTGCTGCTATTAAAACAGCAATTGCTCAAGCAGAAGAAAAAGCGGGGATTTCAATCAAAGTAGTTAATGTAGGCTTGCCTGCGAACTTACTACAAATTGAGCCTTCACAAGGAATGATTCCTGTTACAAATGATGCCAAAGAAATCACAGATATTGATGTAGAAAATGTTGTTCGGTCAGCTTTGACGAAGAGTATGACCCCTGATCGGGAAGTAATCACATTTATTCCAGAGGAATTCATCGTTGATGGTTTCCAAGGAATTCGCGATCCTCGCGGTATGATGGGGATTCGTTTAGAAATGCGTGGTTTGCTCTATACTGGTCCGCGTACTATTCTTCATAACTTACGTAAAACTGTGGAACGTGCAGGGGTTCAAATTGAAAACATTATTATTTCACCACTTGCAATGACAAAATCAGTTTTAAACGAAGGTGAACGTGAATTTGGCGCCACAGTCATCGATATGGGTGGAGGCCAAACAACAGTAGCTTCTGTTAGAAATCAAGAACTTCAATACACCAATATCTACCAAGAAGGTGGCGATTATGTCACAAAAGATATTTCTAAAGTTCTTAAGACTTCTCAAAAACTAGCTGAAAGTTTGAAGTTCAACTATGGTGAAGCTTATGTACCAGCAGCTAGTCAAGAAACATTCCAAGTTGAAGTCATTGGTGAAGTTAATCCAGTTGAAGTAACAGAAAGTTACTTAGCTGAGATTATTTCAGCACGTTTGAAACATGTCTTTGAGCAAATTAAGCAGGATCTAGAAAGAAGACACTTGTTAGATTTGCCAGGTGGAATCGTGATCATCGGTGGTGGCGCTATCTTACCAGGTGTTGTGGAATTGGCTCAAGAAATTTTTGGAGTTCCAGTTAAACTTTATGTTCCAAATCAAATTGGAATTCGAAATCCAGCCTTTGCTCATGTGATTAGCTTGTCTGAATATGCTGGAAACTTGACGGATGTTGATGCTTTGGCTCAGGCAGCCGTTCAAGGTAATGAGATGTTGCGTCAGCAACCAAGCAATTTTGTACGTCCGCTCCAAACGCAGTCTATCAATCCTTCTCGTATTACTACTCAAAGAGATCCACTACCTCAGGTAGAAGCTGAAACTAGAGTTGAACCTGCGATTGAAGTGGCGCAAAGCCAAGAACAAGAAACAAAGACAGAAAAATTAACAGATCGTGCCCGTAACTGGTTAGGCAATCTGTTTGATTAAAGGAAAGGGTTTAAATATGACATTTTCATTTGACACAGCTGCGGCTCAAGGCGCAATCATAAAAGTAATTGGTGTCGGCGGTGGCGGTGGTAACGCTATTAACCGCATGATTGACGAAGGTGTTGCTGGCGTTGAGTTTATCGCTGCCAATACGGATGTTCAAGCGTTGAGTAGTACAAAAGCTGAAACAGTTATCCAGCTTGGTCCAAAATTAACACGTGGACTTGGTGCTGGAGGACAGCCTGAAGTAGGTCGTAAAGCTGCTGAAGAGAGTGAAGAAGTATTGACAGAAGCTCTTTCAGGAGCAGATATGGTCTTCATTACGGCTGGTATGGGCGGAGGTTCCGGTACTGGAGCCGCTCCGGTTATTGCTCGCATTGCAAAAGGTTTGGGAGCTTTGACTGTTGCAGTTGTAACTCGCCCATTTGGCTTTGAAGGAAGCAAACGCGGTAATTTTGCAATTGAAGGAATCAATGAGCTTCGCGAGCATGTCGATACTCTGTTGATTATTTCAAATAATAACTTACTTGAGATTGTCGATAAGAAAACACCTCTTCTTGAAGCTTTGAGTGAAGCTGATAATGTTCTTCGCCAAGGTGTCCAAGGGATCACTGACTTAATTACTAGCCCTGGTTTGATTAATCTTGACTTCGCAGATGTTAAGACTGTCATGGCTGATAAGGGTAATGCCTTGATGGGTATCGGTATTGGTAGTGGTGAGGAGCGTGTGATTGAAGCAGCTCGTAAAGCAATTTACTCACCACTTCTTGAAACAACTATTGATGGTGCTGAAGACGTGATTGTCAACGTTACTGGTGGTCTGGATATGACATTGATTGAGGCTGAAGAGGCTTCTGAAATTGTAAATCAAGCTGCTGGACACGGAGTAAACATCTGGTTGGGTACTTCAATTGATGAAAGTATGCGTGATGAAATTCGCGTGACTGTGGTTGCCACAGGTGTTCGTCAGGATCGTGTTGAAAAAGTTAGCGGTATTCGTTCGCCAAAACGTTCACATAACGAGCCTGTTCGCGAAACTCGTAGTCATCATTCTTATGATAGAAATTTCGATTTGACTGAAACAGTTGAAATTCCAAAAACTACTCGTCAACAGCCAGAGAAAAAACAAACTTCAGCTTTCGGTGAGTGGGATTTGCGCCGTGACAATATTGTCCGTGAAACACAAGGTGGTTCTAAGCCAACTGTAGAAAGATATACAGATAGTTCATCTGATGATGATGAATTAGAAACACCTCCGTTTTTTAGAAATCGCTAAAAATGGATTTACAAAAAAATAAGGATCAAGTTTTTGCAGCAGTAGCTGAAGCTACTCGAAAGGCGAATCGTCCTGAAAATTCAGTAAGTATTGTAGCTGTCACCAAGTATGTTGACAGCTCTACTGCTAAAGAGCTGGTAAAAACAGGAGTAAAACATATCGGTGAAAACCGAGTAGATAAATTCTTAGAAAAGTACCAGTATTTAAAGGATGAGGAGTTGACTTGGCATTTAATAGGGACGCTTCAGCGTAGAAAAGTTAAGGAAGTTATTAACTGTGTTGATTATTTCCATGCTTTAGACTCTCTCAAACTAGCCGAGGAAATTGAAAAGCGGGCAGAACATACTATTAAATGCTTCTTGCAAGTCAATGTGTCAGGTGAAGAAAGTAAGCACGGTTTTGCGGTGAATGAGATAGAAGCTGTTTTACCTGCTTTAGAAAAACTTGAACATCTTGAAATAGTGGGGATTATGACTATGGCTCCCATAGACGCTGGAGAAGAAGACTTAGAAAAAATATTCCAAGCGACCCACGAACTTCAGAAAAAATTACAAAATAAACAAATAACTAATATGCCCTTTTCTGAGATCAGTATGGGAATGAGTCGAGATTTTGCAACTGCAATTGCTAACGGGTCAACATTTGTGAGAATAGGGACATCATTTTTTAAATAGGGAAGAACCATGTCATTAAAAGATAGATTCGATAAATTTATAGAATATTTTACAGAAGACGGAGATGACGTACAGGTTGCAGAATCTAGAGTCCAGCAACAAGCAGTAAAGCCATCTAATTCACGTCCTGCTCAGCAGGAACCGGTTAGAGATATTAAACAGCCTCGTTTAGTGTCTAGCTCGTCTCAACATGTGACTAATACACCGTCATCTAATGAGAATATTACACGTTTGCATGCTCGTCAACAAGAGTTAGCTCAAAATCATTCAGTTGCGACTTCAGAAAAAGTAACGATTGATGTTCGTTATCCTAAAAAATATGAAGATGCACCTGCAATTGTAGATTTGCTTCTCGCAAATGAAAGTGTTTTGATTGATTTCCAATATATGACAGAAGTGCAAGCGCGTCGCTGTATTGATTACTTGGATGGCGCTAAGCAAGTCCTGATGGGGAATCTCAGAAGAGTTTCTGGCACTATGTACCTCTTGACTCCAGTAAATGTCGTGGTGAATATCGAGGATATTAAATTGCCTGATGGCGTGCATAGTGAATTTGATTTTGACATGAAGCGCAGATAAGATGTTATTTATTATAAACTTTATCTTATTATCAGCGAGAATTCTTTCGCTGATTCTTGTTGCATATGCTCTTATGTCATGGTTTCCTGGTGCTTATCAGACGTCTCTAGGGCAACTCGTTCTAAGAATTTCAGAATCTATCTTGAAACCTTTCCGTCGCCTACCACTTCAGTTTGCTGGTTTGGATTTGACAGTTTATGTTGCTGTACTTTGTATCCATTTCGGTAGCCAATGGCTTGTTCAGATTTTGCTCTCGGTACTTGCATGACAAGGGGACATAAAGAAATCTTTCAACACTATTCTGCGGAAGATCATGCTTTCCTAGATAAAAGTTTGGAATTGATTCAGCGGGTTGAGGATACATACAGTATAGAGGTTACTTCTTTTATTAATCCTCATCAGGCTAAAATTCTTGAAAGTCTTGCGAACAAATATCAATTACAAACTTTTGTCAGTAGTGACTATTTTCCTAGTGAATGGGTCAGGGTAATAATTGCACCTTCCTATTACCAATTAGATAAAGAAGATTTTGATTTGACCTTGCTTGAAATTGTCTATCCTAGTAAATTTCAGCAACTAACTCATTCTCAAATCTTTGGGACTTTGATGAACCGATTAGGATTGGATCGTCGAACTTTTGGTGATATTCTGGTGGAAAAGGATAGGGCTCAGGTTCTAGTAGATAAAAGGTTTACTCAATTTTTTATAGATCATATCTCTAAAATTGCTAAAACTCCTGTTAAACTAAAAGAAGTTGGCTTTGAGAGGCTTTTACGAGTGCAAGAGGCTCAGGTTTCTAAAGAGATTCTTGCTTCGAGTATGAGATTGGACAAATTGATTGCTAGTAGCTTTAAACTATCTCGGAATGATGCCTCCCAGTTGATTTTTGGGAAACACGTGAAAGTAAACTATTCTATTATTGATAATCCCAGTTATTTAGTTGAATTAAATGATTTGATTAGTGTCCGTAGATTTGGAAGATTTAAAATAGTAAAAGAAAATGGCTTCTCTAAGAATGGGAAGCATAAATTAACGATTCAAATACAATCTAGTAAATGAGGAAAAAATATGGCTCTTACATCATTAGAAATTAAAGATAAATCCTTTAGTACGAAATTTAGAGGTTACAATGTTGAGGAAGTAGACGAATTTCTTGATATTGTAGTTCGCGATTACGAGGACTTGGTTCGTGAAAATCATAATAAAGATGCACGCATTAAGAACTTAGAAGAGCGTTTAACTTATTTTGATGAGATGAAAGATTCTCTTAGTCAGTCTGTTTTAATAGCACAAGACACTGCTGAAAAGCTTAAACAGGCTTCTCAAGAAAGATCTGATAACATCATGCGTCAGGCTGATCAAGAAGCGCAACATCTTTTAGACCATGCTAAGTTCAAGGCAAACGAAATTTTACGCCAAGCAACTGATAACGCTAAAAAAGTTGCGATAGAAACAGAAGAGCTGAAAAATAAGGCTCGTGTCTTCCATCAACGTCTTAAGTCAACAATTGAAAGTCAATTGAGCATTGTTGATTCATCTGAATGGGAAGAAATTCTTCGCCCGACAGCAACTTATCTCCAAACAAGTGATGATGCATTCAAAGAAGTTATTCAAGAGGCACTTGGTCAAACAATGACGCCTTATGTAGATGACGAATCTGAAGTAACTCGTCAATTTTCACCAGAAGAGATGGCTGATTTACAGCAACGAATTGCTGAGTCAGATGGTGACTTGTCTGAGACGAGAGTTATGGAGGCTGTTCCAGAAGCAACAGAAGAAAAAACTTCTGAACCTGTTGATATCCTATAAGAAAGAACTGTAAAAACACAAATTAACCAATATATTCCTAGCGAGCAAGTGGTGGTGTAAGACTTGCAATCCCTATTAGTTGATTTATCATTTTACAATATCGTATTTGAAATTAGTAAAATACGACGTTTCTTCCACGTTACGGAAAAAGAGGGATAGTAATAGTAGTGGCTATTTTCTATCTAAACAAAGGTGGTACCACGATTTTCGTCCTTTTTGCGAGTCGTGGTTTTTATTTTGTCATTTTAAATTAAAGGAGAAACAATGAAACTTAAAGAAACCCTTAATCTTGGGAAAACAGACTTTCCAATGCGTGCTGGTCTTCCAACTAAAGAACCAGTTTGGCAAAAAGAATGGGAAGAAGCAAAACTTTACCAACGTCGTCAAGAATTGAACCAAGGAAAACCGCATTTCACCTTGCATGATGGACCTCCGTATGCAAACGGAAATATCCACGTTGGACACGCGATGAACAAGATTTCTAAAGATATTATTGTTCGTTCGAAGTCTATGTCTGGATTTTACGCACCTTATATTCCTGGTTGGGATACACATGGTCTGCCAATCGAGCAGGTATTGGCAAAACAAGGTGTTAAACGCAAAGAAATGGACTTGGTTGAGTACTTGAAACTTTGCCGTGAGTACGCTCTTTCTCAAGTTGATAAACAACGAGAAGACTTTAAACGTTTGGGTGTTTCTGGTGACTGGGAAAATCCTTATGTGACCTTGACACCAGACTATGAAGCAGCTCAAATCCGTGTCTTCGGTGAAATGGCTAAAAAAGGTTATATCTATCGTGGTGCCAAGCCAGTTTACTGGTCATGGTCTTCTGAGTCAGCCCTTGCTGAAGCGGAAATTGAGTACCATGATTTGCTTTCAACTTCCCTTTACTATGCTAACCGCGTCAAAGACGGAAAAGGTGTGCTAGATACAGATACTTATATCGTCGTATGGACAACTACGCCATTTACCATTACGGCTTCTCGTGGATTGACAGTTGGAGCAGATATTGATTATGTAGTCGTACAACCAGCTGGTGAATCTCGTAAGTTTGTGGTTGCTTCAGAATTATTAAATAGTCTTTCTGAGAAATTTGGTTGGGCTGATGTGCAAGTCTTGGCGACCTATCGTGGTCAAGAATTGAACCACATTGTGACAGTCCACCCATGGGATACAGCTGTAGATGAGTTGGTGATCCTTGGTGACCACGTTACGACTGACTCTGGTACAGGTATTGTCCATACAGCCCCTGGTTTTGGTGAGGACGACTACAATGTCGGTGTTGCTAACGGTCTTGAAGTTGCTGTAACAGTTAACGAACGTGGTATCATGATGGAGAATGCAGGTCCTGATTTTGCAGGTCAGTTCTATGACAAGGTTGTTCCAACTGTTATCGAAAAACTTGGTAATCTCCTTCTTGCTCAAGAAGAAATCTCTCACTCATACCCATTTGACTGGCGTACGAAAAAACCAATCATCTGGCGTGCAGTTCCACAGTGGTTTGCCTCAGTTTCAAAATTCCGCCAAGAAATCTTGGACGAAATTGAAAAAGTGAAATTCCACTCAGAATGGGGTAAAGTGCGTCTTTACAACATGATTCGTGACCGTGGTGACTGGGTAATCTCTCGTCAACGTGCTTGGGGAGTTCCTCTTCCTATCTTCTATGCAGAAGACGGAACGCCAATTATGACAGCTGAAACTATTGAGCACGTGGCTCAACTCTTTGAGGAACACGGTTCTATCATCTGGTGGGAATGTGAGGCTAAAGACCTCTTGCCAGAAGGATTTACCCATCCAGGTTCACCAAATGGTGAGTTCAAGAAAGAAACGGATATCATGGACGTATGGTTCGACTCAGGTTCTTCATGGAATGGAGTTGTGGTCAACCGTCCAGAACTCAAATACCCAGCTGACCTCTACCTAGAAGGTTCTGACCAATACCGTGGTTGGTTCAACTCATCACTTATCACATCAGTTGCTAACCATGGCGTAGCGCCATACAAACAAATCTTGTCACAAGGTTTTGCCCTTGACGGTAAAGGTGAGAAGATGTCTAAATCTCTTGGGAATACGATTGCTCCAAGCGATGTTGAAAAACAATTTGGTGCGGAAATCTTGCGTCTCTGGGTAACAAGTGTGGACTCAAGCAACGATGTGCGTATCTCTATGGATATCTTGAGCCAAGTCTCTGAAACTTACCGTAAGATTCGTAACACTCTTCGTTTCTTGATTGCTAATACATCTGACTTTAACCCAGCTGAGGACGCAGTAGCTTACGATGAGCTCCGTTCAGTTGATAAGTACATGACTGTTCGCTTTAATCAGCTTGTTAAGACTATTCGTGATGCCTATGCAGACTTTGAATTCTTGACAATCTACAAGGCCTTGGTGAACTTTATCAACGTTGACTTGTCAGCCTTCTACCTTGACTTCGCTAAAGACGTTGTTTACATTGAAGGTGCCAAATCACTCGAACGCCGTCAAATGCAGACTGTTTTCTATGATATTCTTGTGAAAATCACCAAACTCTTGACACCAATCCTTCCTCACACTGCGGAAGAAATCTGGTCATATCTTGAGTTTGAAGCTGAAGACTTTGTTCAATTGTCAGAATTGCCAGAAGCGGAAACTTTTGCTAATCAAGAAGAAATCTTGGATACATGGGCAGCCTTCATGGGCTTCCGTGGACAGGCCCAAAAAGCCTTGGAAGAGGCACGTAATGCCAAAGTAATCGGTAAATCACTCGAAGCACACTTGACAGTTTACCCAAATGAAGTGGTGAAAACTCTTCTTGGAGCAGTGGACAGCAATGTGGCTCAACTTTTGATCGTGTCTGAATTGACCATCGCAGAAGGACCAGCTCCAGAAGGCGCAGTTAGCTTCGAAGACGTAACCTTTACAGTTGAACGCGCTACAGGTGAAGTTTGTGACCGTTGTCGTCGTATTGATCCAACTACTGCTGAACGTAGCTACCATGCAGTTATCTGTGACCACTGTGCAAGCATTGTAGAAGAAAACTTTGCAGATGCGGTCGCAGAAGGATTTGAGACAAAATAATTAATTTCTTAAAACAATAAAAACGGCTTTGCCTTTAAATGGCAAGCCGTTTTTATATAAACTAATTCTATTTTATATTGTTGGATATTGGAATAAAATCCATAGTTGCATTTGCAACTATAGTGTGCTATACTAGATTATAATCTAGGAGTGCTTATTTTAGATAAAATGTTTTGGAGCTGAAAGAGCTCAGAAGAGGTCAGTTGCTGCAGTGCCTGACTGACGTAGCTATTTTCAAAGCCAATCAGTTGGTCATAGAGTTTGAGAGCCTGACTACTAGGATAGAGCTCTTTGAATTTCTTATTTTGAGCTTTGGTCTTTTTGATAATAAGCCCTCGATCTTCCAACTTTTGTAAAGATCTGCTAAGAGTTGTTTTATCAATCTGGACCATTTCTGCTAGTTGAGATTGTGTCATCCCTTCATTCTCGACGATGCGAATCAGAAGTAGAAACAGATTATTGTCAAGCCCGTAGTTACTAGCTTCCTGATTCATTTTCATCATGGCCTGTCTTGAAATGAAACCCATTTGTCTGAAAAGTTGACGGTAATCCATAGGAACTCCTTTGTAGTTGCATTTGCAATTATTATACATTAAAAGTTTGGAGGAAACAAGTATGTGGTGGAAGAAAAATTTAAGTGAGCTGGATGTGATAGAATTTTATCAAATCCTAAAACTACGAATTGATACTTTTGTGGTGGAGCAGGAGCGAATCTACCATGAATTAGATGCGAAGGATCTAGAAGCAGTACACGTTTTTCATACTAATGAAGGCGAAGAAATTGACGCTTATGCTCGTGTCTTTGTGGAGGGTGAACATCTAGTCTTTGGTCGAGTTGTTACAGCTAAATCTAGTCGAGGAAAAGGATTGGGAGGACAGCTTATCAGAGAAATTCTGAGTTTCTGTGCCGAAAAATGGCCAGGAAAGGAAATTAAAATTGAGGCACAAGAACAAGTTGTTGAACTCTATGAGAAATACGGCTTTGAGGCAGTTGGTCAGCCCTTTCTATTTGAGTCAACACCTCACCTTACCATGGTTTATAAGGCAGATTAAGTTGTTATAAAAGAATAAAAAAATAAGCTTAGAAGCTTATTTTAATGGAATTGAAATTTCAATGAGTTTGTCAGCATAGATTGTTTGAATACCGGCAGCATCAATCGCTTTTGTATCTATTTTTCTTTTGAGGAAGAAGTCACGAATTTTTTCAATTTCTTGTTCACGCACTGCACGGTGTGTATTTGCAATCAGTATTTCATAATGCTTGGGTGCTTGGGTAAAGACAACATCGGTATTGCCAGCTGAGTAAGTCTCAACTAAAGTAGCATCAGTACTTTCAAGCTGACTTTGAATGAGAACCGCATGGCTATTAGTTGTATTGATAAGCTTCATAAGATCTCCTCCTGTATGATGATCTACTATTAATTATAACACTTATGAGATAAATTGTGAAATATCCTACGAAGTTAGACATGAAAAAATTGGCAAAATTATTTTGCTTGATGCTCCATTTTCCACATCTCTACGCCCCATTTATGGCTACCTCTTTTGAGTTTTTCAATTGCTTCATCAATTGGGAACCAAGCAAGTTGATTGAAGTCTTCTAGTGGTTTTTGAGATTGCTCAAATGAAGTGGTTTCGTAAATGTAAGCTGGATTGTAAAAGTATCGGTCTCGATGCCTTGAGTAAAAATATTCATCCGCTTGACCATAATATTTACCAATTTGAGCGGTAAATCCTAATTCTTCTATTAATTCACGCTCTAAGGCAGATAGGTGATCTTCACCTTCTTCAATTTCTCCTCCTGGAAGAAACCAAGTCCCATTAGGAGCCTGAACAAGGATGATCTTATCATTTTCTTGGTTAGGAATGACTGCGTAAACACCATATCGATTACTATATTCAACGCCTTCTTTTTTTTGTCCAAATGTCGCTATTGTCATGTTGAATCCTTTCCTTCTTTTACTAATATCATAAGGCAGAAAGCGCTCCCTGTCAAGGTTTACTGTATAGGAAAGTTAAAAAGAAAGTAGCCGAAATATCTTATTTTAATCTCTTACTTGAGATGTGTTACAATAGGTTTAAGGTAAGGAAGTGAAATTATGACAACTCATCGTTTATTTAGAATTTTATATTGTTTATTAGAAAAAGAGAGAGTCACTGCCCCAGAACTTGCTCAGAAAATGGAAGTATCAGTACGGACAATTTATCGTGATATAGACCGTCTAAGTGGAGCAGGTGTCCCAATATATTGCAACCCGGGAAAAGGTGGAGGAATTTTTCTAATGAACTCTTTCGTTTTAGATAAAAGCCTGTTATCAGAAGCAGAAAGAGAAGATGTACTCTTATCACTTCAGGGATTGGAGGCTTTAAAAGGTGAAAGCCAAGCTCTAGAGAAGTTACAAAGTCTTTTTCAAGCGAGTACAGAAAATTGGATTCGTGTTGATTTTACAGATTGGCGAAATCAAAAATATCAAGCAGATCTTTTTGACATAATCAAACAAGCGATTTTCCAAAAATGCTTGATCAGTTTCCTCTATAGGGGGCAGGAGAAAGAAGAAACTCGAATGGTTGAGCCTCTGCAATTGCTCTTTAAAAGTCAGGCTTGGTATCTATATGGTTTTTGTAGGAAGAAGCAAGATTTTCGCCTTTTTAAACTAAGCAGAGTCAGTCAATGTCAGATATTGCCGGAAACATTTGAAAGAAAAACAGTCCAACTGGCC
Source organism: Streptococcus sp. SG1 (assembly GCF_030439935.1). NCBI lineage: Bacteria > Bacillati > Bacillota > Bacilli > Lactobacillales > Streptococcaceae > Streptococcus > Streptococcus sp. SG1. Next base: position 57,132 of record NZ_JAQFJC010000012.1, read on the forward strand.
ATCAATAAAGAGAAGGTGAAGGAAGAACTTGTTAGCCTTACATTAAAATTCGACAAAAGTCAGGCTTTTCGTGTCTATGAAGAATTTTCTGGTCAAATTAGACAGGACCCCGATGGCAATTTACTAGTAGAAACGGAATTTCCAAAACACAGTAGTTTGTACTCTTATCTTTTATCTTTTTTGGATAGTGTTGAGGTGTTAGAGCCACTTGAAGTTCGGCAAGAGCTTGCCCAAATTGTTAAAACTATTTCACAAAAATACAAAACTTGACAGATCCTGTCAGGTTTTTCTTGCTATAGTATAGATAGAAAGATGAAAGGAGTAAACAAATGAAATACGAATGGAGAAAAGCAGAGAAAAGCTTATACGGTGTGAAGGCGAGTCCGAAAGTAGTTGAGGTTCCTCAACAGTCCTTTATCATGCTTGATGGGACAGGGAATCCCAATCTTCCTGGTTTTGCAGAAGAAGTTTCAGCTCTCTATGCTTTGGCTTATGCCATAAAAATGGATTATAAAAAATCTCATACCAATCAAGAGATTCAGGATTTTACGGTTTATCCTCTTGAGGGGATTTGGCAGCAAAAAGAGCAAGGAGAACTGGTCAAAGAAGAGTTGATTTATACCATTATGATTGCTCAGCCGAGTTTTATCAGCAAAGAAATGGTAAAAGAAGCGCTTGAAAAAGTTAAGGTAAAAAAACCAAATGCTCATTATGAAAAGATTCGTTTTGAGACTATCAAAGAAGGAAAATGTTTGACCATGCTTCACCTTGGTTCTTTTGATAGTGAACCCCTTTCTTTTGCAAAAATGGATGAATTTTGTAAAGAAAATTTCTTGAATAGAAGATCTCTTTTTCATAGAGAAATATACTTAAATAATCTTAATAGAACTTCTCCAGATAAGTTGAAAACGATCCTTCGCTACCAGGTAGAATAAAAGAAAACTCCAGCCTAAAATATTAGACTGGAGTTTTTTAATTCTCTATCATCAATCCGAGCTAGTGCTGATGTCACTTGTTTGATCAAGCTCAGCTTTCTGTTTGCCCTTGATTATAATCTTGCCATTGCTAGTCATGATTGCTTTTAAATCCTTATCTGTCGGATGTTCTAGGTAATAGTCCGTAATAGCATCTTCAATATGATCTTGAATAGTTCGGCGAAGTGGTCGTGCCCCCATCTTAGGATCGTAGCCAAGATCAACTAGTTTTTCCTTGACTTTAGTTGTTACATCTAGATGAATATCGTTGCTAGCGAGTCGATTATTAACATCTTCCAGCATTAGATCCACAATCTGTAAGAGATTATCCTTGCTTAATGCCTTGAATTCAATGATGCCATCAAATCGATTCATGAATTCTGGACTAAAGAAGTTACCTAACTCACCTAAGACAGAATTTGTCCGACCTTCTCGAGCAGCACCAAAGCCAACGCTAGCTTCTACTTTGCCAGTTCCTGCATTGGAAGTCATGATAATAATGGTATCTTTGAAGCTGACTGTCCTGCCTTGACCATCAGTCAAACGTCCATCATCTAGGACTTGTAAGAACATATGCATGACATCTGGATGAGCTTTTTCCACCTCATCTAAGAGAATGAGTGAGTATGGATTACGACGAACACGTTCAGTCAACTGCCCTGCTTCTTCATAGCCAACGTAGCCTGGAGGTGCTCCCACAAGTTTGGCAACGCTATGTTTTTCCATGTATTCACTCATATCAAAACGAATCATGCTATCGGCAGAGCCAAAAAGTTCGATGGCCAATTGTTTGGAAAGTTCAGTTTTTCCGACACCTGTAGGTCCAACAAAAAGAAAACTTCCGATTGGACGGTTTGGACTGCCTAATCCCACACGATTGCGACGGATGGCTTTTGCGATCTTATCAACAGCATCATCCTGTCCAATGACATGAGACTTCAAATCACTGGCTAAATGAATAAGCTGAGACTGCTCTTTTTCCTTCAAATCCCCAACAGGAATATTTGTTTTTTGCTCGACAATAGCTTCGATCTCCTTCTCACTGATGATAGGAGTATCTTGTTCATCTATTTTAGCAGTTTGCATTTCCTTATATTTGGCAATTTGGTCGCGGAAGTAGGCTGCTTTTTCGTAATCTTCATCGCGAGTGGCCTTTGTTTTCAGATTTTCAGCCTCTATCAAGCGTCTGTCAATTTCTTTTGGATCAACAAAATTGAGGGTTAGGTTCATCTTAGATCCTGATTCATCCAAAAGATCAATAGCTTTATCGGGAAGGAAACGGTCCTGAATATAACGATTGGATAGGATGGCAGCAGCTTCAATAGCTTCATCTGTGTAGCGAACATGGTGGTAATCTTCGTATTTCTTTTGAATTCCCTTTAGAATTGTGATCGTTTCTTCTACGGTTGGTTCATCTACCTTGACTGGTTGCATCCGTCTTTCTAAAGCTGCATCTTTTTCAATGATACGATATTCATTGAGAGTAGTAGCTCCAACCAGTTGAAGTTCACCTCGAGCAAGAGCAGGTTTGAGAATATTTCCAGCATCCATATTACCGTCGCCCGCAGAGCCAGCTCCAACAATTTCATGGATTTCATCAATAAAGAGAATGATATCATTGCGATTGCGAATCTCATCCATGAGTTTTTGCATTCGTTCTTCAAACTGTCCACGAATACCAGTTCCTTGAACAAGGCTGACAACATCAAGTCGAATGACCTCTTTTCCTTGCAATTTTTGAGGCACATCACCGTCGACTATTTTTTGAGCCAAGCCCTCTACAACAGCAGTCTTCCCGACACCAGGTTCGCCAATAAGGACTGGATTATTCTTAGTTCGGCGATTGAGAATTTCTATAACACGACGAATTTCATCATCTCGTCCAATCACTGGATCAATATCACCACGTCGAGCAATTTCTGTAACGTTAATACCAAACTCTTCCAAAAGACCTTTTGGTTTATTGGAGGATGACTGAGGACGTTGGTTGTTAGAACCAGGACCATAGTTGCCCCCTCCGTAACTACCACCTGACTGAGTTGGAGGTGTAGAATCCTTTGGTCCTTGGAAATTCCCCAGATGATTAAAGAAATCATCAAAAGGATCCATATTATGATTATTCATGTTCGTCAGTCCACTCAAAAGAGAGTTGTTTGGATCAGTTTTCATAATCTGATAGCAATTTTGGCAGAGGTCGACTTGTTGTTTTTTACCATTTACATTAGTGTATAAATGAATGGTAGATTCATTGATTTTACAGTTTTGACAAAGCATATTTTTACCTCTTTCTTGGTAAATTATAAAGAAAAATTATTTGGTCAAAAATAGTCAAACTTTATAATCTCATTATATCAGTATTCTCTATCTTTGCAAGAATAAAGAGTCAAAATCAGTATCTATTTTTCAAATTATTTGGTTTTGTCAAACAAATTTCGTTAAAAAATCACAAAATTTTAAACTTTTATTAGGTGTTCACTTTCTATTTATGGTAAAATAGAAACGATAAAGCAAATAGGAGTACTAAAAATGGAATCACATTTAGTTAGAATTATTAATCGATTAGAAAGTATGGCAAGCGATGGTGGTAGTCTAAAGCGCAACTTCGAACGTGATGGCGTTGTTGTTGCTGAAGTCGCTTATAGTTATGATGAGGAAAATGGATCTGTCTTCACACTCCGTGATGTTGCAGCTCGTGAAACCTTTACTTTTGATAGCATTGACTTGATTGCGATGGAAATCTATGAATTGTTATACTAAGAAGCACACATGAGGTGCTTTTTCTTTTAGCCAAAAGATTAAACTATAGTCTGGTATAAGGAAAATGTATAGGGGGATCAAGTCGTTTTTTGATATAATAGAAGGCACAGTGATAAGAAGAGGGGGAGAGAGATGGCTGAGTTAATTGATGGGAAGGCATTGGCCGCAAAGTTACAAGGGAAGTTAGCCCAAAAAACTGCTAAGTTAAAAGAGAAAACAGGACAAACACCTGGTTTGGTAGTGATTCTAGTGGGGAATAATCCTGCTAGTCAAATTTATGTACGTAATAAAGAACGCTCAGCCTTGGCAGCTGGATTTCGGAGTAAGGTAGATCGTCTGCCAGCAGAGACCAGTCAGGAAGAGTTGTTGAGTTTAATTGAAACTTATAATCAAAATCCTGATTGGCATGGAATTTTAGTTCAGTTGCCCTTGCCAGATCATATTGATGATGAAGCGGTACTGCTGGCCATTGATCCAGATAAGGACGTAGATGGCTTCCATCCGCTTAATATGGGCAAGCTATGGAGTGGCCATCCGGTTATGATTCCGGCTACTCCAGCAGGCATTATGGAAATGTTCCATGAATACGGTGTTGAACTGGAAGGTAAGCGAGCGGTTGTTATCGGGCGAAGCAATATTGTCGGTAAGCCTATGGCTCAGCTCCTTTTGGCTAAGAATGCAACAGTGACTCTGACACATTCTCGAACCCACAATCTAGCCAAGCTTGCTAAGCGAGCGGACATCTTGGTAGTGGCTATCGGTCGTGGACATTTTGTAACCAAGGACTTTGTCAAGGAAGGGGCTGTTGTCATTGATGTCGGTATGAATCGAGATGAGAACGGCAAGCTAATTGGCGATGTTAAGTTTGATGAAGTGGCTGAAATTGCTAGTTTGATTACTCCTGTACCTGGAGGTGTTGGGCCTATGACCATTACCATGCTGATGGAGCAGACCTACCAGGCCTTTAAACGGAGTCTTGAATCATGAAATTTGTTTTTGACTTGGATGGGACCTTGTCTTTCGATTATATGACGATTGATGAAGAGATTAAACAGGTCCTTCTGATGGCGCCTCAGTTTGGGCATGAGGTTCTGTTTGCTTCGGCGCGCTCCTATCGGGATTGTCTGGGGCTATTAGATCCGGAATTGAGCCAGCAGATAGTGATCGGTCTGAACGGCGGAGTTGCTTATCAAGATGGACAGCTGATTTTTGAGCGTCAGCTGCATCAGTCAAGTTATCAAGCCATTTTAGATACTTGTTTGACCTATAATTTGCCTTTTTTCGTCGATAATACTTTTGACTACAGTGGCCAGATTTTAGAAAAAATCCCTTTTATTTCCAGTGTAGATCCTCTCAAGCGGGCAAGACGGTTGGAACTGATTGACCTCCAGCATCCTATTAAGGTTGTTATTTACATGGGGAGTCATGAGCAACTCTTAGAGGATTTAAAAGTACGTCTTGGAAATTTGCCCAATCTAAGTCTAGATTATCATGAACATGAGAAATGTTTTTATATAAATCCAGCTGAAACCAATAAAGCCTCAACTGTAAAGGAATTATGCGGTTCGGATTATGTGGCTTTTGGTAATGATCAAAATGATATCCAGCTCTTTAAGAATTCTCTCTACGCTGTGCAGGTTGGGGATTTCCCAGGCTTGAGCGATTATGCTGATGAGCAGGTTGCTTTTCAGGAAAATTTACCCAAGGCAGTCGCAGCAAGAATATTACAAAAATTTGCAGATTTCCGAGAAAAATAACTTTCTAGCGATACGAGGCACCTGTTTAGGTGCCTTTTGGTGTATAATGAAGATAGGTTTGGTCATCTTGAGACCAGTACAGGATGAAGTTGGTCTAGGAGAATATCATGTCAAAAAATGCTGAAAATATTTTAAAAAAAGTCATTTGGAAACGTCCCTTGGATAGCCACAAGGGCGATTACGGTCGTCTCTTGCTGATTGGGGGGACCTATCCTTATGGGGGTGCCATTATCATGGCAGCTTTAGCGGCGGTCAATAGCGGAGCAGGTCTGGTGACTGTTGCTACAGATAAAGACAATATCGCCCCTCTGCACAGTCATTTACCGGAGGCCATGGCCTTTGACCTAGAGGAGCAAGACCGATTGACAGAGCAGCTGATCAAATCAGATGTGGTCTTGATTGGTCCGGGCTTGGCGGAGAATCAACTAGGCCTAAACATCTTACAAAAGGTCGTTCAGACTGTGACAGAGCAGCAGATTCTCATCATGGATGGTGGCGCCATTTCACTCTTTAGCAAAGGAGCTTTGCCATTCCCAAAAACCCAAACAGTTTTTACCCCTCATCAAAAGGAGTGGGAAGGCTTATCGGGTTTGAGCTTGTCAGATCAAACAGCGGCAGCTAATCAGGCGGCGGTCAATCAGTTGCCTCTGGGTAGTATAGTCGTGCAGAAAAAGCATAGGACAACCATCTATCAAAGTGGGCAGGAGCAGGTTTTTGAGCTGTCAGTAGGCGGACCTTATCAGGCAACTGGTGGCATGGGGGACACGCTGGCAGGTATGATTGCCGCATTTGCGGGTCAGTTCAAGTCAAGCAGTCTCTTTGAGCGAGTGGCGGCTGCAACCCTTCTTCACTCCCTTATCGCGGATGAATTGAGTCAGGAAGCTTATGTCGTCCTACCAACGTCAATCAGTAGAGCCATTCCAAGGTGGATGAAGAAGATGAGTCAGTAGACTGTTTCTTAGTTTTTTTGTATGCTGGGTTCCATTTTGAGGTGCCCAGTTTTTTCTTGCTTTTCAAGGCATTTTTAAGTTTTGAAATCGGTTTTTTATGCAGTTTTTTGTTATAATAAATGTTATGTGAAAACTAGATAAGAAAGGAAAAGGACATGCCAGAATATTTGTCGGTTTCGACCTTGACCAAGTATCTGAAGATGAAGTTTGAGCGCGATCCTTATTTGGAGCGGGTCTACTTGACTGGTCAGGTGTCCAATTTCCGCCGGCGTCCCAATCATCAGTATTTCTCATTGAAAGATGAAAAGGCCGTCATTCAGGTCACGATTTGGTCTGGTGTCTACCAGAAGTTGGGCTTTGAGCTGGAAGAAGGCATGAAAATCAATGTCATTGGCCGGGTACAGCTCTATGAGCCGAGCGGTTCCTATTCTATTATCATCGAAAAGGCAGAGCCGGATGGTATCGGAGCTTTGGCTATCCAGTTTGAACAGCTCAAGAAAAAACTTGGAGAAGAAGGTCTTTTTCAAGACAAATTCAAGCAAGCCTTGCCACAATTTCCTAAGAAAATCGGCGTCGTAACCAGTCCCAGCGGAGCGGTCATCCGAGATATTATCACGACGGTCAGCCGTCGCTTTCCGGGAGTGGAGATTGTCCTTTATCCTACCAAGGTGCAGGGGGATGGGGCTGCAGCTCAGGTTGCTGACCACATTAGACTGGCCAATGAGCGGTCGGATTTGGATGTGCTGATTATTGGTCGAGGTGGCGGTTCTATCGAAGATCTCTGGGCTTTCAACGAAGAGGAAACAGTACGGGCTATTTTTGAGTCTCGGATTCCTGTTATCTCTAGTGTCGGCCATGAGACAGATACGACTTTGGCGGACTTTGTAGCAGATCGCAGGGCTGCGACTCCAACGGCAGCGGCTGAGCTAGCAACACCAGTCACTAAGCTAGACCTGCTAGGACATTTGCAGCAGCAGGAAAATCGCATGTCACGCGCGATTTCCAATCGCCTGAGCTATTATCGAGAGCGGTTGAATAAGCTAACCCAGTCGGTTATCTTCCGTCAGCCAGAGCGGCTTTACGATGGTCATCTGCAGAAGTTAGACCAGCTCAACCTGCGACTAAAGCAAAAAATTCGCGAATATTATAGTGAAGAGCAACAGCGGGTCAAAATCTTGCGGCATCGTTTAGAAGTATTGAATCCGCTCAGTCGCGTTCAGCGTTTTCAAGAGCAGACTGCCCAGCTGGAGCGTTTGCTGCGCAGCAACATGGCGGTCATTTATGATAACAAGGTAGCACAAGTCAGGAGATTGTCTGAGGCCCTGCTTATGCTGGATACCAGTCGAATCGTGGCGCGTGGCTATGCTATTGTCCAAAAGAATCAAAAGGTTATTGAATCAACAATAGGCATTGAAGAAAAAGATGAGCTGACCTTGCTTATGCGGGATGGGCAGCTGGAAGTAGAGGTGAAACATGTCCAAAGAAAAGAAATTTGAAGAAAATTTAGCAGACTTGGAAGTTATTGTCCAAAAGTTGGAAAATGGCGATGTAGCTCTGGAAGAGGCGATTGCGGAATTTCAAAAGGGAATGAAGCTTTCAAAAGAACTCCAGGCTAGTCTAGACAAGGCAGAAAAGACCTTGGTTAAGGTCATGCAAGAAGATGGTACAGAAACGGAAATGGAATGAACCAGGAAGAAAAAATAAGACAGATAGACCAGACGATCATTGACTATTATAGTAAGAAAGCAGTGTCAGATTCTTTGGTAGAATCCATTCTCTACTCTGTTCAAGCAGGTGGCAAGCGGATTCGGCCTTTGCTATTATTAGAGCTAGTTGAGGCATTTGGTTTGCCTCTTCAGTCTGCACATTTTCAAGTAGCTTCCGCTTTGGAAATGATTCATACAGGTAGTCTCATTCATGATGATTTACCGGCAATGGATGATGATGATTATCGGCGTGGACGTTTGACCAATCATAAAAAATTTGGCGAAGCCATGGCTATATTAGCAGGAGATTCTCTCTTTTTAGATCCTTACGGCTTGATAGCTGTAGCAGAGTTACCAAGCCAGGTTAAGGTGAATTTGATTATGGAACTATCGCAAGCAGCTGGTACCTTCGGTATGGTTGGGGGGCAAGCCCTCGATATGGAAGGAGAAGGCTGTCAGCTTGATTTGAAAGAACTTCAGGCTATTCACGCTCACAAAACGGGCAAGCTCTTAGCCTTTCCTTTTGTAGCAGCAGGGTTGCTGGTGCAGGTTGAAGAAGGAGTCCAAGCCAAACTTCGCAAGATTGGTGAGTTGATAGGTTTAGCCTTTCAGGTTCGAGATGATATTTTAGATGTGACAGCAAGCTTTGAAGAATTGGGTAAAACACCTCAAAAAGACTTGGTTGCAGCTAAGTCTACTTATCCGGCTCTTTTAGGGTTAGAAAAGGCAAAAGAGACTTTGGATCAAGTCTTAGATCAGGCTCAAAATTTACTGAAGGAGATCGCTCAGAATCGCCCCTTCTCAGGAGAAAGTCTCACGAAAATCATAGAAAGTTTGAGATTATATGACTAAGGAAAGAGTAGACGTTCTAGCTTTTAAACAAGGACTTTTTGAAACTAGAGAGCAGGCAAAACGGGGGGTTATGGCTGGCCTAGTTGTGTCAGTTATCAACGGTCAGCGCTTCGATAAGCCAGGTGAAAAGATTGATGATACAACTGAACTAAAACTTAAAGGTGAAAAATTGAAGTTTGTCAGCCGTGGTGGGCTAAAATTAGAAAAGGCCTTGCAAGTTTTTGGAATTTCAGTGAATGATAAGGTAACGCTAGATATTGGTGCTTCGACTGGTGGCTTTACTGATGTTTTGTTGCAAAACGGTGCAAGTCTCGTCTACGCTGTTGATGTCGGTACTAACCAATTAGCTTGGAAACTTAGGCAGGATCAGCGCGTCATCAGCATGGAACAGTTTAATTTTCGCTATGCTTCAGTAGCTGATTTTGAACAAATACCGCAGTTTGCTAGCATTGATGTCAGCTTTATTTCTCTGAGTTTGATTTTACCTGCCTTGAAAGAAATTTTGGCGGAAGAAGGGCAGGTTGTTGCCTTGATAAAACCACAGTTTGAAGCGGGTCGAGAACAGATTGGCAAGAACGGTATCATCAAAGATAAAAAAGTCCATGTAGCGGTCTTAGAAAAGGTCACATCTTTTATGGTAGAACTTGGTTTTTCTGTCAAAGGCTTGAATTACTCTCCTATCCAAGGGGGACACGGCAATGTTGAATTTTTGGCTTATTTAGAAAAAGAATCTCAACCCCAAAATCTAGTAGCAGACTTAGTCGGTCCAGTGGTTGAGGCAGCGCATAAGGAATTTAAGGATGAATAAAAAGGAAAGATTAGAAAAAATTAGACGATTTGTCAATGATTTTGAGATTGGTACCCAGGAGGAGATTGTTACTTATTTAAGACAGTCAGGGATAAAAGCAACTCAAGCGACAGTTTCTAGAGATATCAAGGAATTGGGGATTGTAAAAACGCCACTGAAGAACAACACCTATATTTATGAGATTCCCAAGTCGGTGAGCAGTAGTTTAAAGTTAGCTGAGAATACAATTCTAGAAGCTAGCACCTTAGGAAATATGATTAATCTGAACTTGGTTCCTGGAAGTACGGCTGTCATTAAAAGACAAATCACTGAAGCATTCTCAGAAAAAATATTTAGCATTATCACAGATGATGATAGTATTTTGATGATTCTTAAAGATAAAGAAGACATTTCAAGAATTTTAGACGTTATCGAGAATTGGTAGGAAAGCCATGTTATTAGAAATTTCTATAAAAAACTTTGCTATTATTGAAGAAATCTCTCTTCATTTTGACCAAGGGATGACAGTCCTGACCGGAGAAACTGGGGCAGGAAAGTCTATCATTATCGATGCTATGAATATGATGCTTGGTAGCCGTGCTACTACAGATGTTATTCGTCATGGAGCTACTAAGGCAGAAATTGAAGGATTGTTTTCATTGGAGAATAGCTCAGCTATAGAAGCAATTTTTGAAGAGCAGGGCTTGGAATTGACTGATGAGCTTATTATCCGCCGAGAAATTCTGCAAAATGGCCGTAGCGTCAGCCGGGTTAATGGACAGTTAGTTAATCTATCAGTTTTGAAGGCTATTGGTCAACATTTAGTAGATATTCATGGTCAACACGATCAGGAAGAATTAATGCGCCCTCAGCTTCATATAGCCATGCTGGACGAGTTTGGAGATGAGGATTTCGTTGCCTTGAAAGCTTTCTATCAAGAAACCTTTGATCACTATCGTCAGCTTCGCAAACAGGTTCTGACCTTGCATAAAAATCAAGAGGAGCATAAGGCTCGCATTGAAATGCTAGAATTTCAGATGGCTGAAATTGATAGTGCTTCCTTGAAAACTGGTGAAGACAAAGCTCTCCACCAAGAACGTGATCGCTTACTCAATCACAAGCTGATTGCTGATACCTTGACCAATGCATACGCTATGTTGGATAATGAGGATTTTTCTAGTTTGGCTAATGTGCGTTCAGCTATGAACGATATGGAGTCTATTGAAGAATATGACCCAACATACAAGGAATTATCTTCTAGTCTTTCTGAGACCTATTACGTTCTGGAAGATGTGACTAAACGGTTGGAAGACATTTTAGATGGACTGGATTTTGATGGCAACCGCCTGATGCAGGTTGAAAGTCGTTTAGATTTAATTAACAGTATCACTCGAAAATATGGTGGCCAAGTAGATGATGTTCTAGAATATTTTTCGCAAATTTCGAAAGAGTACCAGCTACTGACAGGTAGTCATTCATCTTCTGAAGATTTAGAGGCAGAACTTAAAGAGTTAGAAAAGCGGTTGGTGAATTTGGCTGGACAGCTTAGCCAAGCAAGGCATACTTTAGCTAAACAACTTGAGTCGGAAATTAAGCAGGAACTGCAAGATCTCTATATGGAAAAAGCGAATTTTCAAGTTCAATTTAACAAGAGCAAGTTTAACCGTGAAGGAAATGAGCAAGTTGAGTTTTATATTTCAACTAATCCTGGAGAAAACTTTAAGCCTTTAGTTAAGGTTGCATCAGGTGGGGAATTATCTCGTCTAATGCTTGCAATTAAATCAGCTTTCTCTCGGAAAGAAGGAAAGACTAGTATAGTCTTTGACGAAGTTGATACAGGAGTTTCGGGTCGTGTAGCCCAAGCTATTGCACAAAAAATCCATAAGATTGGCAGTAATGGTCAGGTTTTAGCAATCTCTCATCTGCCACAAGTCATTGCCATTGCAGACAACCAATTCTTTATTGAAAAAATTTCTGATGAAAATTCTACTGTTTCAACTGTTCGTCTCTTGGACTTCGATGAGCGAGTGGAAGAAATTGCTAAGATGTTAGCTGGTGAAAATGTAACAGAAGCCGCTTTGAGCCAGGCGCGTGAATTATTAAAGAAATAGGCTTGCAGAAGTACTTTTGATCAAGAGGGGGAGAAAGATGACTGATTACTTTGTTATTGGGGATGTTCATGGCAAGTATGACATGCTAAATGACTTATTGCAAAAGTGGGATGGTCATTCTCAGCTGGTCTTTTTAGGTGATTTGATTGATCGTGGGGAAAATAGCCGAGCTGTTTTAGAGAAAGTTAGAGACTTGGTAAATCAGCAAGGATCGATTTGCTTATCAGGAAATCATGAGTTTATGTTTCTGACTTGGTTGGATAATCCAGCTAAGTCTTATGACCATTACCGCCGAAATGGTGGGGATACAACTATTAATTCTATTTTGGGACGGCCTTTGGATGCTCCTGTTGACGCCGTATTGGATGCGCAAGCTGTTTTAGAAAAGGCACCAGATTTAGTTGAATTTATCCGTAAAATGCCTTTTGTGATGGAGACAGATAAATATATTTTTGTTCATGCTGGGATTGAATTAGACCTGGATGATTGGCACGATACTTCCGACTATCAAAAAGTCTGGATTCGAGCTCCTTTCCATGAAGGAGACAATCGTACAGGGAAGACGATAGTGTTTGGCCATACACCAACTTTTTATCTTTTCCATGAAAAACCGGGGATCAGTCAGCTTTGGCAGACATCAGATGGGAAAATTGGTATGGATGGCGGTGCTGTCTATGGTGGAGTCTTGCACGGACTGCTCCTTGACGATTCGGGGATTAAAGAGCATTACTTTATAAGAAATGACCAATGTTCTTTAGAAGGTTAGCCATTCCAAAATTGAAATTATTTTGATATAATAAAAACAATAAATGCAATAAGTAGGGAAAAAATGGCAAAAATAAAAATTGTAACCGATTCTTCCGTCACGATTGAACCAGAAGTTGTAAAAGATTTAGATATCACAATTGTTCCGCTCTCTGTCATGGTTGACGGTGTAGTTTATTCAGATTCAGATTTAAAAGAGGGTGAGTTTTTACGCCTGATGAAGGAAAGTAAGAATTTACCGAAAACTAGTCAGCCTCCGGTGGGAGTCTTTGCTGAGGTGTTTGAAACACTGGCAGAAACAGCTGATCATATCGTAGCTATTCATATGTCACATGCTTTGTCTGGTACTATTGAAGCAGCAAGGCAGGGTGCTACTCTAGCTAATGCAGATGTGACTATCATTGATAGCTCTTTTACCGATCAGGCTCTTAAATTTCAAGTAGTAGAGGCTGCTAAACTAGCTAAAGCTGGCGCTGATTTGGATGATATTTTACAAAGAATAGAAGAAGTAAAAGAAAAATCCGAACTTTATATTGGTGTTTCGACTCTTGAAAACTTGGTTAAGGGTGGGCGAATCGGTCGGGTGACTGGCTTAATCAGCTCATTGCTTAATATCCGAGTAGTGATGCAAATGAAAAATCACCAGCTCCAAACAATTGTAAAAGGCCGAGGAGATAAGACCTTTAAAAAATGGTTGAATGAGCTGGAGGATAAGTTAACGAATGCGAATATAGAAGAAATTGGTATTTCCTACGCAGGAACTCCTGCCTATGCTACTGAAATGAAAGAAAGATTGCAAAAGTTTGTTGAAAAATCAATTTCAGTACTCGAAACTGGGTCGATTATTCAAACGCATACTGGTGAAAATGCTTGGGCAATTTTAATTCGATACCGCTAAGTATTAAATAAGAAAAATCAAAGGAAATCAGCCTAGAAAAATTGTAAAAACGTTGTTTTAGGCTTGACCTAAGAACGTTTTTAAGTTATGATAGTACATGTTAGGGTATTCATTACCCCATAAAATTTTTGGAGGATTTGTTAAATGGCTAACAAACAAGATTTGATTGCAAAAGTAGCAGCAGCTACAGAATTGACTAAAAAAGACTCAGCAGCAGCTGTTGATGCAGTATTTGCAGCTGTAACTGAATACCTTTCAAAAGGTGAAAAAGTTCAATTGATCGGTTTTGGTAACTTCGAAGTTCGTGAACGTGCAGCTCGTAAAGGTCGCAACCCACAAACTGGTAAAGAAATCAAAATCGCAGCTTCTAAAGTTCCAGCTTTCAAAGCAGGTAAAGCACTTAAAGACGCTGTTAAATAATCTTGATTTTCAAAGCCTATTGTATCAACGTTTCGTCGTTGTACAATAGGCTTTTTTGTTGCTTTGGGGCAAAGTTGGGGAGATTATCTGTTTAATAGTTTAACAATATGTACGTCTATTTTTGAGTGATATGTGTAAGTAGTTATATAATAGACATAGAATCTGAAAGATAACTATTTTTAATGTTCAATTATTTTCAATGCCGTTTTGCAATTAAATGATTTAATAAAATTATTCCAAGTCAGATTAATGATAGAGAGTAAAAAATCTATTGATAAAAATTCTTATTTACAATCATTCTTAATAGTCAAGATTGCTTATACGTGATATAATGTAGGTAGCTAGTAAGAATAGGGAAGAAGAATATGAAAGAACATAAGCACCATCTGGACCAGAATAAAGAGTACTATCAAGATGTACTAAACCATTTGAGAGAAAAAGGAGTTCGTATTACAGAGACTCGAAAGGCTGTGATTGATTTTATTATCCAAAGCCATGATCATCCCAGTGCTGATATGATTTATCAGGCTCTACTGCCTGCATTTCCAAATATGAGCCTGGCAACAGTTTACAATAATCTCAAGGTTCTGATTGATGAGGGATTTGTTTCCGAGCTTAAGGTCCGGAATGATACTACAACTTATTACGATTTTATGGGTCATCAGCACCTTAATGTTATCTGTGAAAAATGCGGTCGGATTGCTGATATGGATTTAGATTTACCAGATGTTCAGCAAGAAGCGGCAGATCAGACGGGATATCAGATCACTAAGAGTCAAATGGTGGTCTATGGTATCTGCCCAGATTGTGTGGCCCGACAGCAGGAAGCTAGTTAAAAATAAAGGGAAAGTTGGGATCGCTCTCCCTTTTTGCTAGCTCTAATATTCTGGTTAAAAATATCACAAATATCTTACTGAGACTAGCTTTTTAAGGAAAAATTTTGTAAAATATAATGGTAGCTGTATGACAGTTTTCAAAAATTAAAGGAGAATTTCTAATGGTAAAATTAGTTTTTGCTCGCCACGGTGAGTCTGAATGGAACAAAGCTAACCTTTTCACTGGTTGGGCTGATGTTGATTTGTCTGATAAAGGAACACAACAAGCGATTGACGCTGGTAAATTGATCAAAGAAGCTGGTATCGAATTTGACCAAGCTTACACTTCAGTATTGAAACGTGCGATCAAAACAACAAACTTGGCTCTTGAAGCTGCTGACCAATTGTGGGTTCCAGTTGAAAAATCATGGCGCTTGAACGAACGTCACTACGGTGGTTTGACTGGTAAAAACAAGGCTGAAGCTGCTGAACAATTTGGTGATGAGCAAGTTCACATCTGGCGTCGTTCATACGATGTGTTGCCACCTGCAATGCCTCGTGATGACGAATACTCAGCACACACTGACCGTCGTTACGCTTCACTTGACGACTCAGTCATTCCAGATGCTGAAAACTTGAAAGTGACTTTGGAACGTGCCCTTCCATTCTGGGAAGACAAAATCGCTCCAGCACTTAAAGATGGTAAAAACGTATTCGTAGGAGCTCACGGTAACTCTATCCGTGCCCTTGTAAAACACATCAAACAATTGTCAGATGACGAAATCATGGGTGTGGAAATTCCTAACTTCCCACCATTGGTATTTGAATTCGACGAAAAATTGAACGTGGTAAAAGAATACTACCTTGGAAAATAATAGTTAGAAAACAGGAGGCTTAGGCTTTCTGTTTTTGATTTATTTGATATAATAGACAGTATATTTAAAGTATGTGCAATTCTATAGAATTGTGGCAGAAAGGATTTATGTGAGAAAATCATTTTATAGTTGGCTCATGACTGAGCGCAATCCAAAGAGCAATGAACCAAAGGCGATTTTAGCTGATTTAGCTTTTCAGGATACGGCTTTTCCCAAGCACACTGACGATTTTGATGAGGTCAGTCGATTCTTGGAAGAGCATGCTAGTTTTCCTTTTAATCTAGGTGACTTTGATGCAATTTGGGAGGAATATCAAGCACATTAGAGAAAGGTTCGAAATAGTCTTTTTGGGATTGCTTTGATATAATAGAGGTAATCCATAAAAAATACAAATGAGAGAGGTTCTTTGTTTGCAGGAACATTCAGTAGAAATTAAGTTGAGCCATCCAGATGATTCATTCCACCTTTTTGGATCTAATGAACGACATCTGCGTCTGATGGAGCAGGAATTAAAGGTGACGATTCATGCCCGTACTGAAATTGTGCAGGTATTGGGAGAAGAGACTGCTTGTGAAGAGGCTAGACAAGTGATTCAAGCTCTCTTGGTCTTGGTCAATCGTGGCATGACCATTGGAACGCCTGATGTGGTAACAGCAATTACTATGGCCAAGAATGATGAGATTGATAAGTTTGTTGCCCTTTATGAAGAAGAAATCATTAAGGATAGTTACGGTAAGCCGATTCGGGTCAAGACACTTGGCCAGAAGATATATGTGGACAGCGTTAAAAATCATGATATTGTCTTTGGAATCGGGCCAGCCGGAACAGGGAAGACCTTTCTGGCGGTGACCTTGGCGGTGACAGCTCTCAAACGTGGACAGGTCAAACGAATCATATTGACACGTCCAGCAGTGGAGGCAGGTGAAAGTCTGGGCTTTCTGCCTGGTGACCTTAAGGAAAAGGTAGATCCTTATCTGCGACCGGTTTATGATGCCTTGTATCAGATTTTGGGCAAGGACCAGACGACACGCCTTATGGAGAGAGTAATTATTGAAATTGCTCCTTTGGCCTATATGCGGGGGAGAACTTTGGATGATGCTTTTGTAATTCTAGATGAAGCGCAAAATACGACCATCATGCAGATGAAAATGTTTCTAACTCGGCTGGGTTTCCAATCTAAGATGATTGTTAATGGAGACATCAGTCAGGTTGATCTGCCTCGCAATGTCAAATCTGGGCTCATTGACGCTCAAGAGAAATTGAAAAACATTTCGCAGATTGACTTTGTCCATTTCTCAGCTAAAGATGTGGTCCGCCATCCAGTGGTGGCGCAGATTATTCGAGCTTATGAACCGGCAAATCCTACCAAATCTGACACCTCTGAAGTAGTAGAGAAGGAAACTGAATAAAGAAAAAGAGCAGATTGATTTCTGCTTTTTTTCTGCGATTTTCAGCCTATTTTGATTCATAAAATTAGGGACAAAAAACGCCATACATATAATTTCGCGCTTTGCCTATTGAAAAATATGGCGCAATAAGGTGTGCAACTCAATTGGAAATCGGACAGTAAAAAATATAGTATAAAAGGCATAATTTTTGTTTTTATTAAGATGATAAGATCGTTAATGTATGTATTACAGAGGGTAGTAATTGAAAAATACAAAAAAGTAATTATTTTTTTGATTGTACTTTCATTTGCAATATTTTTGTGATAGAATATGGTGAATATGTCTATTTAAAATGATTGAATGCGGATCATTTTAAATTTGGAGATAAATTATGAAAAGGAGAAGTCGGATGAAGATGCGATTTACTACCGATTTTGGTAGAAAAATGAAGGCGTTTATCGGCCTAATCGTTTTATTTTTTTCTATTTTTCTTCTTCCAATTCAGTCTTATGCTGCATTAGAAGAAATTAAAAATGGAACGGATATCTCTACCTTGGATATTCGTAAGTTTAATTTGAACATCAACAATGTTAGTGTTTTATCTAAATCACAGGCTGTTGATCAGTTTCATTTATCGAATCCCCACTATGAATATCTCAGTGGTGGTGCCTATCCAGGCGAGATGGAGAACTTTACTCTTAAAGTAGATAAAAGTAAAAAACAAGATCAAGTTTTTGAAAATCCTCTTTCTCTAAAATTCACAAATATTGGAACCGTTAATGGTAAGCAAGTAGATGCTTATCTAAATTTCAATAAAGTAACCCTGCACTATCTAAACACTGCTCAAGCAGAATCTGAGATGAATAGCGCTCAAAAATCTACTGTTGAATTTTTCTCAATCTCAGAATTGTGGGAAAGCAATGCATTTGAAATTGGGAATGTTCCCTATGTAGATGCAGCTCATGACTACATTATGAATAAGGCTTTTTGGCTTGATGCGGATGTAACAGCCGAGTTGCGTTATGCAGATGGTTCAGAGACAGATTTGAAGTTGGTCATGAAACCAACGGACATCGATGCAATGGATGCCAATAACTTGAAGGAAACTTTCTATGTTAAAGATTATCAAAATGATGTTAATCTTCGTCTGATGAATAATGCTAATGTTTTGAAACAGGAAGACCAAGGAGAACGAACTGCTTGGATTGCGACTCAAGTAACAAGTGGTAGTAACTATGAAAATAACGTTTCAGGTTTAGCGCTTCGTTCAAATAGTAACAGTATGAATTTCGGTTATTCATCAACTGAAACCTGCTCGGCGGTATTTGGGCTTTATATTGAAAAGATTGATCCGCGACCAGTTCTTGAGGTAGATCCAGCTGAGATTCCAGCTAAGGAAGGACAAGATGTAACATATAAAGCTACTTTTAAAGTTCCGGTTCCAGGTAAGGACATTTTAGCAGCCCCTTCATCTATTGAAATGGTTCAAAAATTTGATGAGCGTTTGGATTATAAAGAACTTAAAGTTGAATCAGGTGGAGTAACGCTGCAAGAAGGTCGTGATTATACGATTGAAAAGACAGGTCAAACAGTTACCGTTAAAATGACACCTGAATACCTAAAAGGAAACTCTTCGAATGATATCATTATTACCTATAAAACAGCTACAAATAAAAAGGTAGAAGAAAAAGGTTCTGAAAAAATTGACAACACTGTAACATTGCATGTTGATAATTTGTCAGCTCCTTCTAATCAGGTAAGTACTGCTCTTCTTTATGAAAAGCATCATGAGTTTGTGAGTGGAACCCCAGGCAAAGAACTTCCACAAGAAGTGAAAGACCTGCTTCCAGCAACAGAAAAGAATTTATCTAATGGAAGACAAGTAACCCCGACTCAACCAAGTAAAACCGAGGTTAAGACAGCAGAAGGCACCTGGAGCTTCAAGTCCTACGACAAGCCGTCTGAAACCATCAATGGAGCAGACGCACACTTCGTAGGCACTTGGGAATTCACCCCGGCGCCAACCTACAAGGCAACTCACGAGTTTGTCAGCGGAACTCCAGGTAAAGAACTTCCACAAGAAGTGAAAGACTTGCTTCCAGCAGACCAAACAGATCTGAAAGATGGTAGTCAAGCGACTCCAACGCAACCAAGCAAAACGGAAGTTAAGACAGCAGAAG
>NZ_JAQFJC010000013.1:0-34865 GCF_030439935.1 Streptococcus sp. SG1
TTCGTCTTGTTCAGTTTTCAAAGGTCTTTGCCTCCCTCGGAGACAACTATCTTAGTATATCATCTACTCGCTAAACTGTCAACTACTTTTTTGAACTTTTTTTATATTTTTTTATTATTCTTCTTTTTCTTTGACTATCAAATTCTTTAGATAGAATTCCTCACCGTTATTTCGAGCTACCAAACCGACTATTGCCAATTGAATTAAGTCGTTTGCGAAGTTGCGAACATGAGTTGCCGCACTTCTGCTAATTTCTTTTTTGGAAAATTTTTGTCTTAACTGTTTATAATTACGCCCCTCCTTTTTAAAAAAGTCAGTTTCTTGTAGATATTTTTGTACATTTTCTAAGTTAGCCAGAATGCCGAGATGGAAAGCGGCAGAAATAAAGGTTCTATCAAAAGGCTGAGCACAAACACTTCGAAACTCGACAGTCCCTCTTGTTGTTAAATCTTGATACTGATAACTTCTGTGATTTTCAAAATCTTCTTGCTTCGGTGTTAATTCTACTGTTTCACCCGACAGATTGTATGCTTTAATTTTTTCATGACTTAAATAGTCAATTGCAGGAATTGGAAAGAAATAGTAGTCTTGATCACCTCTTTTAGCTGTGAAAACTGCAGATTTGCCAAGATAAGAAAAAAATTCATCTTCGTTTTGGAAATCTTTTAGATTGACACCTGCATTTTCTTGCAAGATTCCATGCATAGATTGTTCCCAAAAAATGTCTCGCGCAATTTTTGTATTCCATGAAGAATCTGGAAATTCAGAATTGGCAAAAAGATATGCTTTGGCTGCTTCAATTTGATTAAAAACATTAATAACACTTATAAAGTTTTCTTTAGAAACATCTAGTTGAATTTGATTTCCACAGATAAATGCTCCATATTCAGGATAAGAATGCAGGTCTTTTAATTTTAAAGTCTTGCTCATTGATAAATACTGCATTAACATTTCATAGCGAGGCGATTGAACTGGATTATTGTCATTTTTATCCCAAAAAGGATGAATTCCTTTCCCTTGCAATTCATGGTCATCTTCGCCCAAAATAGATTGGATAACACTTAGATATTCTGTGAATCGCTCTTCCACTTCTTGAATCTTTGTAGCTTTCTCAAACGCGAATTCTAAAATATTGTATGAAACTTCAAATAGAATTCTATCTTCATTTTCTTTAGACTTTATCTGGATTGGGTCTCCAACTCTATCAAACTTCTCTGCTTCAAAGGAATGCTGATCAATAAGGCGCTTTAGCAAGTTCTTAGCCACATTTATATCAGTTGCTTTTCCCTGACAATTTACAATAGGAAATTCCAACTCAATGCCTACATAGATAGTTGGTTTTTCTTTAATATTTTTTAAATATCGATCTTTTAATAGCTGTATTGCATTAGTCATTTTGAATTCCTATGATTTATCCTTGATATTTATTTTATTAAAAGTATAGCTCCGATAGAACTTACTTTATTTTATTTCTCAGCTCCTACCGTTTTTAACATTCTTTAAAAGGAAACTTAAGGAGATCTTCAAAATAATCATTCTTTGTATTAGAGTATTATAACAAAAATTCTATTTTTTTCCTATATTCAAGCAAAAACGCCTGCTTACGAAATTGTTTTTTTTATCAAAAAACAATTTCGTAAACAAGCGTCTACCTATCATCTCACTATATGATGAGTGTTCCCGCTAGGAAAAATCCTAGCGGTAGACCAGAGCTAGACTAAGAATAGAACATCTATTCCATCATCATAACACTCAACAAAGATTGATGATCTTATACTAATTCGATGATTGCCATCGGAGCAGCATCTCCACGACGTGGTTCAGTTTTAAGGATACGAGTATATCCACCATTGCGTTCTGCATAACGAGGTGCTAATTCAGAGAACAATTTTTGAAGTGCAGTAGTTGAAGTATATTTTTCAGTTGCTTCATCATAGTTTTCTGATGCAATTTCGTTACGAACAAAAGCAGCTGCTTGACGACGAGCATGCAAGTCACCACGTTTACCCAAGGTAATCATTTTTTCAACTGTTTTACGGATTTCTTTTGCACGAGCTTCTGTTGTTACGATTGATTCGTTGATAATCAAGTCAGTAGTCAAATCACGAAGCATTGCTTTACGTTGTGAGCTAGTGCGTCCTAATTTACGGTAAGCCATGTATTCCTCCTTTATTTATCGTTTTTTAACCCTAGACCTAAATCTGTTAGTTTAACTTTAACTTCTTCAAGACTCTTACGACCAAGGTTTCGAACTTTCATCATTTCAGGCTCAGTTTTTTCTGTCAAATCGTAAACTGTGTTAATACCAGCACGTTTCAAACAGTTATAAGAGCGAACAGACAAATCTAGTTCTTCAATAGTGCGTTCCAAAACATGATCATCTGAGCTCTTATCTACTTCTTTCATCACGTCAGTTGCTTTAGCTACCTCAGTAAGATCAGTAAAGAGATCCAAATGTTCAGTCAAGATACGCGCTGAAAGACCAAGTGCGTCTTCTGGAATGATTGTTCCATTTGTCATAATTTCAAGGGTTAGTTTGTCAAAACCATCATTGCTACCAACACGAGCTGGCTCAACTTGGTAATTAACTTTTGTCACTGGCGTATAGATGGAATCTACAGCGAGTGTCCCCACAGGTGCATCATCACGTTTATTTTGATCAGCTGGAACATAACCACGACCACTGTTGACAGTCATGACTGCTTTAAAGCGTGCTCCCTCACCGATTGTAAAGAGATAATGATCTGGGTTTACAATTTCGATATCGCTATCTGTCAAAATGTCTCCAGCAGTAATTTCTGCAGGACCTTCAACATCAAGTTCAATCATCTTTTCGTCTTGGACGTAAGATTTTACAGCAATACCTTTGATGTTAAGAATAATTTGCATAACATCTTCACGGACACCTGGGATAGTATCAAATTCGTGCAATACTCCTTCAATATTGATAGAAGTAACTGCTGCTCCTGGTAATGAAGCCAACAAGACACGACGAAGTGAGTTCCCAAGAGTTGTACCATAACCACGTTCAAGCGGTTCTACTACAAACTTGCCATAATCTTTATTTTCATCAATTTTTGTTATATTTGGTTTTTCAAACTCAATCATTTAGTTAACTCCCTCTTAAACGAAAAGCAGTGTAATTGTTGGTGATTATACACGGCGACGTTTTGGAGGACGAGCACCATTGTGTGGTACAGGAGTCACATCACGAATAGCTGTTACTTCAAGACCAGCGGCAGCAAGAGCACGAATAGCTGACTCACGACCAGAACCTGGACCTTTTACAGTAACTTCAACTGATTTAAGACCGTGTTCTTGTGCAGATTTAGCAGCTGCTTCAGATGCCATTTGGGCAGCAAATGGTGTAGATTTACGAGAACCTTTAAAACCAAGAGCACCAGCAGATGACCAAGCAATCGCATTACCATGCACATCAGTAATCATAACAATAGTGTTATTAAATGTAGCGTGAATATGTGCAATACCAGATTCGATATTTTTTTTCACACGACGTTTACGCGTTGGTTTAGCCAAGACTTTTTACCTCCTTATATTATTTTTTCTTACCAGCAATCGCAACAGCTTTACCTTTACGAGTGCGAGCGTTATTTTTAGTGTTTTGTCCACGAACAGGAAGTCCACGACGATGACGGATTCCACGATATGAACCGATTTCCATCAAACGTTTGATGTTTAGGTTTACTTCACGGCGAAGGTCACCTTCAACTTTGATCGCATCCACTTCACGACGGATAGCGTCTTCTTGATCAGGTGTCAAGTCTTTTACACGAACGTCTTCAGAAACTCCAGCAGCAGCTAAAATTTTCTTAGATGTTGGAAGACCGATACCATATACGTAAGTAAGTGATACGACTACACGTTTGTCATTTGGAATATCAACTCCAGCAATACGAGCCATGTTTTCTCCTTTCTAATTAACCTTGACGTTGTTTGTGTTTTGGATTTGCAGGGCAAATAACCATAACACGACCATTACGACGAATAACTTTACAGTATTCGCAAATTGGTTTGACCGATGGTCTTACTTTCATTTCTTAATCCTCCAAGTTTTTCCATTATTTAAAGCGGTAGGTGATCCGTCCACGAGTCAAATCATACGGACTCATTTCGACAGTAACACGGTCTCCCGCTAAAATACGAATATAGTTTTTACGAATTTTACCAGAAACTGTTGCTAAAATCTGATGTCCATTTTCAAGTTCAACCGTAAACATTGCGTTTGGCATAGTATCAATTACCTTGCCTTCGACTTCGATCACATCATCTTTTGCCACGCAAAAGTACCTCCCTAAATTTTGATTCATCACCTCTGGACACAGAGGTAACAATTATAAGTCAGACTAATTCATTGTATCACTACTTGTCAAATATTGCAAGCGTGAAAAACGCTTTTATTTCAATTTTCCCAAGACTTTTTCGATATCTGAAAATACATCATTAATATCTTGATTACCTTGGATATCATGGACTAATTTTAGTTCTCTGTAGTGTGCTAAAATAGGCTTGCCTTGAGCAATATTTACATCCAAACGGCGCTTAACTGTTTCAGGTTTATCGTCTTCCCTTTGGTAATAATCTTCTTCATTGTAGTTTGCTGGCGGATTAAAGATCTTATGGAAAGTTTCGCCAGTTTGACGGTGAATGATTCTTCCACTTAAACGCTCTAAGAGGCAACTTGGATCAACTTCAATATTGATGACACCATCAAGATCAATGCCAAGATCTTTTAAAATAGCATCTAAAGCGTAGGCTTGATCAATAGTACGAGGATAACCGTCCAAAAGGAAGCCTGTTTCTTTAATATCTTCTTGAGACAAACGTTCTTTTACAATTCCATTGGTAACTTCATCCGGAACCAGTTCACCTTTGTCAATATATGATTTAGCGAGCACGCCCATCTCAGTTTGATTAGCCATTGCAGCGCGGAACATATCACCTGTAGAAATATGTGCTACCTTAAATTTTTCAACGATTTTCGCTGCTTGAGTTCCCTTACCTGCACCAGGTAAGCCAATAATCAAAAGATTCATGTTGATTCTCCTTTTTTGTTTTTCCATAAATCTATTAAACCGGTTAATAAACTTATCCAAAAACAAAATAGAAGGCTGACTAAGTCAACCTATTTCTATTTTGTTGTTGTATTCATAAAGCCGGTATATTTTCTCTTCAGTAAATATCCTTCCAATTGTTTCATTCCTTCGATACCAGTGGCAATGATGATCAAAAGACTGGTACCTCCCAAAGCGACTGTATCTGATAAACCAAATAAGTCTTTTGCAATGATCGGGATGATTGAAATAAAACCTAGGAATAATGAACCAACAGTAGCCAATCGGCGAAGTAGTTTCGACATAAATTGCTCAGTTCCTTTTCCTGGACGTACTCCTGGAATATAGGCACCACTCTTTTGTAGATTTTCAGCTGCTTTTTCTGGATTAATCTGTACAAAGGTATAGAAGAATGTAAACAGAATAATCAGCAAAGCATACATAGCAATACCTGTTGGTGTTGTTGTCGCAAGCAAAGACTGAGCTGTACGAACCCATCCCCAATCATTACCAGATGCGCTTAAAAACTGTAGAACAGCTGCCGGCGCGGCAGTGATTGAACTTGCAAAGATTACCGGAATAACTCCTGCTGGATTGACCTTCAAAGGAAGATATGAACTGGAAGGAGCACCTTGGGCAATCTTTGTATATTGGATTGGGATTTTGTATTCTGCTTGTTGTACATAAGTTGTAAAGTAGACAATGAGTAAAACCGCTACAATCAAACAAGCTACAAAGATGATTGAAGATTGCAATCTGTCACTTGGTACATTGACAAAGTAATCTTCATAAATACCTTTAACCATCTCCGGAATTGATGCAACAATCCCGGCAAAGATAATCATAGATACACCATTTCCATAGCCCTTATCAGTAATTTGTTCACCAAGCCAAACAACAATCATTGATCCAGTTGTTAAGATAGATCCAATGAATAGGTAGGTTTGCCAGTTAGGTGCCGCAACTAGTTTAGTACTAGACAAGGCATTAAAACCAGCAGTAATACCGATAGATTGTACAAAAGCAAGTGCTAAGGAAATATAGCGTGTTGCTTGATTTAACTTTCTACGGCCTACTTCACCTTGTTTACCCCATTCAACAAACTTCGGTAACAAATCCATTTGAAGGAGTTGCACCACGATGGAAGCTGTGATATATGGGCTCACCCCTAGCGCAAATACTGAAAAGTTTTTCATGGCATTACCTGACACCAAGCTTAGCATGTTCAGGAATGACAAGCCACTTAAGGCTTCTAAACTTTTTGCATTTACACCAGGAACAGTGATTGTAGTACCAATACGAAAGACTAAGATAATAAAAATAGTAAATAAAATCTTAGAGCGTACTTGCTTTATCTTAAATGCGTCTTTTAATAGTTTGAAAAACATAGGTCACCTCTCTTAGATGACTTCCACTGAACCACCTTTAGCAGTGATAGCTTCTTCAGCAGATTTAGAGAATTTAGCTGCTTTAACAGTCAATTTCTTTGTCAATTCTCCGTTACCAAGAATTTTAACGCCAGATTTTTCAGCTTTTACAATACCTGATTCAACAAGCACAACTGGTGTTACTTCTGCACCGTCTTCAAAAGCATTCAACTGATCAAGGTTAACGATAGCATACTCTTTGCGGTTTACGTTCAAGAAACCACGTTTTGGAAGACGACGGAACAATGGAGTTTGTCCACCTTCAAAACCAAGACGAACACCGCCACCGCTACGAGCTTTTTGACCTTTTTGACCACGGCCAGCTGTCTTACCGTTACCAGATGAAGTACCACGACCAACACGGTTACGGACTTTACGAGAACCTGCAGCAGGTTGTAATTCATGAAGTTTCATTATTTATTTTCTCCTCTTTTGTAAAATGCTAGCGCTCATATAGGAGAAAAGGTGTCTCCTATACAAACTCGCCTATACATATATTTAGTTTTAGGGGCTGAGAAAAACCCATCCCCTAATGTATTTTAAATTTAAAGTTGTTAAACCAGCAAAGCTTATTTAACTTCTTCAACAGTTACCAAGTGAGATACTGCAGTAATCATACCACGTACTGCTGGGTTATCTTCTTTAATAACTGAGCTGTTCAATTTGCCAAGTCCAAGTGCTACAACAGTTTTGCGTTGTGACGGAATGCGTCCGATTGGAGACTTAGTCAAAGTAATTTTAATTTGAGCCATGTGATCCCCTTTCTTATGCCAAGTCAGAAACTGAAATACCACGAAGGGCAGCAACTTCTTCAGCGCGTTTTAATTGTTTCAAACCTTCAACAGTTGCTCGAACAATGTTGATTGGAGTGTTAGAACCAAGTGATTTAGATGTTACATCTGCCACACCTGCCAATTCGATAACGGCACGAACAGCGCCGCCGGCAGCAACTCCAGAACCTTCCACAGCAGGTTTCAACAATACTTTAGCTCCACCAAATTCTGAAAGAACTTCGTGAGGAATTGTTGTGCCAACCATTGGTACTTCAATCAAGTTTTTCTTCGCATCTTCAACTGCCTTGCGAATAGCTTCTGGTACTTCTTGAGCTTTACCAGTACCGAAGCCTACACGACCATTGCGGTCACCGACAACTACAAGAGCTGCAAAACGAAGACGACGTCCACCTTTAACAACTTTAGTAACACGGTTAATCGCAACTACGCGTTCTTCAAGTTCAACTGCATTGTCTTTAAATGCCATTTTCTAGTGTCCTCCCTATTAGAATTTCAATCCGTTTTCACGAGCTGCATCAGCCAAAGCTTTTACACGTCCGTGATAGAGATATCCACCGCGGTCAAACACCACTTCAGAAATACCTTTAGCAACTGCACGTTCAGCAACGAGTTTACCAACAACAACGGCTTGTTCAGTCTTAGTTCCTTTTGAAACTTCTTTGTCAAGAGTTGAAGCGCTTGCGAGCGTTACACCCGCTACGTCATCAATCACTTGAGCGTAGATGCCTGTATTAGAACGGAATACGTTCAAACGTGGGCGATCAGCAGTTCCAGAGAGTTTTCCGCGAACACGACGGTGGCGTTTTTGGCGGACTTTGTTTTTATCTGGTTTCGTAATCACAATTTTCACCTCTTATTATTAATCTTGTGCTTAAGCACAAAGTTGGAAACAAAGGATAGGGTTGAAGATCAACCGAATCACATTATTTACCAGTTTTACCTTCTTTACGGCGAACAAATTCACCAACGTAGCGGATACCTTTACCTTTATATGGTTCTGGAGCACGTAAGCTACGAACGTAAGCAGCTGTTTGTCCAACAGCTTCTTTTGAAATTCCGCTGATAACGATAGTCGTTGGATTTGGAAGTTCAAAAGTAATTCCTTCTGGAGCTTCAACTTCGTCTGGGTGAGATTTACCAACAGCCAAGACAAGTTTCTTTCCTTGAAGTTGTGCACGGTAACCAACCCCACGCATTTCAAGTTCTTTCTTGAATCCTTCTGAAACACCAATAACCATGTTGTTCAAAAGGGCACGAGTTGTTCCGTGGATAGTTTTCATTTCTTTTGAATCGTTTGGACGGTGAAGTGTTACTTCTGTACCTTCCACACGGATTTCAATATCTTTTGAGAACTCACGAGTAAGTTCTCCTTTAGGTCCTTTTACAGTTACAACGTTGCCATTGTTAGTGATTTCAACACCAGCAGGCAACACAATAACTTTATTACCAATACGTGACATGTTTATTTTCTCCTGTTAAATTGTCAGGCCATGACGGCCAGTTTTCACGGGGGTTAAATCGATTTCTCGATTTAAAGGAACATTTAGGTTTCAATTTCAAAGTGAATCTAGGCATCGTCTCGCAGGCATAACTTTGGGTTAGGCAAGAGACGATAACGAAGAGTCACAAAGAAATTGGGAGCTAAATATTACCAAACGTAAGCGATAATCTCACCACCAACATTCTTTTGGCGTGCTTCTTTATCAGTAAGCAAACCTTCAGAAGTTGAAAGGATAGCAATTCCAAGTCCGTTTAATACTTTTGGAAGATCTTCACGTTTTTTGTAAACACGAAGTCCTGGTTTAGAAACACGTTTCAAACCTGTGATAACTTTTTCACCATTTTGTCCGTATTTAAGAAATACACGGATGATGCCTTGTTTGTCATCTTCGATAAATTCAACGTTTTTTACAAAACCTTCGCGTTTAAGGATTTCTGCAATCCCTTTTTTAATATTTGATGCAGGTACTTCAAGCACTTCATGGTTTGCTTGGTTAGCATTACGAATGCGTGTCAAAAAGTCTGCAATTGGGTCAGTCATAACCATTTTTTATTTCTCCTCTTACTAGTAGTTTGCAAGTTGCACTTGCTAGTTAATGATTGAGCTATGCTCAGATAGTATTGATACTTTCAAATAAGATAACTCTTATTTGAACACGAGCTACAACCTGGGCAAAAAAGATAAATTTGTTTTGAAGCATCGCTCCTTCACCAAATTTCCTATTTTTGCTGTGGTTGTTACGCTCTTTGTATCATCATATTACCAAGATGCTTTGGTAACGCCAGGAATTTGTCCTTTGTATGCTAATTCACGGAAGCAAACACGGCAAAGTTTAAACTTGCGGTATACAGAATGTGGACGGCCACATTTTTCACAACGAGTATAAGCTTGCGTAGAGAACTTAGCTGGGCGTTTGTTCTTAGCAATCATTGATTTTTTAGCCATTTGTTTTACCTCCTATATTATTTTGCAAAAGGCATTCCAAGGCCTGTAAGCAATTCGCGTGACTCTTCGTCAGTGTTAGCAGTTGTAACGATAACGATGTCAAGACCACGAGTCTTATCAACGTCATCAAAATTGATTTCTGGGAAGATCAGTTGTTCTTTCACACCAAGTGTGTAGTTTCCGCGTCCATCAAAAGATTTTGTTGGAACACCGTGGAAATCACGGACACGTGGAAGAGAAACTGAAACCAATTTATCCAAGAATTCATACATACGTTCGCCACGAAGGGTTACTTTAGCACCGATCGCTACACCTTCACGAAGACGGAAGCCGGCGATTGATTTTTTAGCTTTAGTGATAAGTGGTTTTTGACCTGAGATAAGAGCCAATTCTTCAGCAGCTTTTTCAAGGTTTTTAGCGTTTGATACAGCGTCACCAACACCCATGTTCAAAACGATTTTATCCACTTTTGGCACAGCCATAACAGATGAGTAGTTGAACTTTTCAGTCAAAGCAGGAACTACTTCTTTAAGATATTTTTCTTTTAAACGATTTGCCATTATACTTCTCCTTTCCTTCGTGATTAGTCAAGCACTTCGCCTGATTTTTTATTGTAACGAACTTTTTTGCCGTCTACAAATTTGTAGCCAACACGACCTGCAACTCCATTTTTATCCAAAACTTGAACGTTTGAAACATGGATTGGTGCTTCTTTTTCCACGATAGCACCTTGAGGGTGTTCGTTATTAGGTTTTTGGTGTTTTTTAACGATGTTTACACCTTCAACAACAACTTTGTTAACTTTTGGAAGTGCTGTTACGACAAGAGCTTCAACACCCTTATCTTTTCCAGCGATAACACGAACTTTGTCGCCTTTTTTTACAAACATTGGGTTCTCCTTTGATTTCTTACGCCCTGAATGGGCACCCTGGATAAATCCAGGGGACTAGTTTGTTTTTTCGATTAAAGTACTTCTGGGGCAAGTGAAACGATCTTCATGAAGCCACCGTCACGCAATTCACGTGCAACAGGACCGAAGATACGAGTTCCGCGAGGAGTTTTGTCTTCACGGATAATTACCGCAGCATTTTCGTCAAATTTGATGTATGAACCATCTTTACGACGAGCACCTGATTTAGTACGAACGATAACAGCTTTTACAACGTCACCTTTTTTAACCGCACCACCAGGAGTAGCTTGTTTTACAGATGCAACGATCACATCGCCGATGTTAGCGAACTTACGTCCTGAACCACCAAGAACTTTGATTGTCAGGATTTCGCGAGCACCACTGTTATCGGCAACTTTCAAACGAGTTTCTGTTTGAATCATTTAAGTTTTCTCCTTTCTGGTTTGATTAGATGATTACCGCTTCTTCAACAACTTCTACAAGACGGAAGCGTTTTGTAGCTGAAAGCGGACGAGTTTCCATGATACGAACGATATCGCCTTCTTTGGCAACATTGTTTTCATCATGTGCTTTGTACTTCTTGGAGTAGTTAATACGTTTACCATAGACTGGGTGGTTACGTTTAGTTTCAACTACAACTGTGATTGTTTTGTCCATTTTGTCAGAAACAACGCGTCCGACAAGAACTTTACGATTATTGCGTTCCATTGAAATTCTCCTTCCCTAGTCTATTATTTAACTTCTGATTGAATAGTTTTGATACGAGCGATTTGTTTTTTCACTTCTTTCAAGCGAGCAGTTTGCTCTAATTGACCAGCAGCTGCTTGGAAACGAAGCTCAAACAATTCTTTCTTCAATTCATTTTCACGCTTCGCGAGTTCTTCTTGAGAAAGACCACGAAGTTCTTTAACAAATTCTTTTACTTCATTAAGTTTCATGCCTTCTCCTTATTCTGCTTCACGTTTCACGAACTTACATTTAACTGGTAACTTGTGGCTTGCAAGACGAAGCGCTTCACGAGCGATTTCTTCAGAAACGCCAGCAACTTCAAACATCACTTTACCACGTTTAACTGGTGCTACCCAACCTTCAGGAGCCCCTTTACCAGATCCCATACGTACACCGATAGCTTTTGCAGTGTATGATTTGTGTGGGAAAATCTTAATCCAAACTTTACCACCACGTTTCATGTAACGAGTCATAGCGATACGGGCAGCTTCGATTTGGCGGTTAGTGATCCAGTGGCTAGTAGTTGCTTGAAGACCATATTCTCCAAATGCTACTTCTTTTCCACCTTTGGCTTCACCGCGCATTTTTCCACGGAATTCGCGACGGTGTTTAACACGTTTAGGTACTAACATTGGTTATTTACCTCCTTTAGTGTTTTTACGAGCTGGAAGAATTTCACCACGGTAGATCCATACTTTAACACCAAGTTTACCGTAAGTAGTATCTGCTTCTTCCCAAGCGTAATCGATATCCGCACGAAGTGTGTGAAGAGGAACAGTTCCTTCTGAGTATCCTTCGCTACGAGCAATATCTGCACCGTTCAAACGACCTGATACTTGAGTTTTGATTCCTTTTGCACCTGCACGCATAGTACGTTGGATAGCTTGTTTTTGAGCACGACGGAAAGCGACACGCTGCTCTAATTGACGAGCGATTCCTTCACCAACAAGATGAGCATCCAAATCTGGAGATTTGATTTCAATGATGTTGATGTGAACTTGTTTACCTGTCAATTTGTTAAGTTTTGCACGGAGTGCATCAACATTTGCTCCACCTTTACCGATAACCATACCTGGCTTAGCAGTGTGAAGAGAAACGTTAACTTTGTTTACTGCGCGTTCAATTTCAATAGTTGAAACTGCTGCGTCAGCCAATTCTTTTTGAACGAATTTACGGATTGCAAGATCTTCATGAAGGTAATCCGCGTATTCTTTTTCAGCATACCATTTGGCATCCCAATCACGGATGATGCCGACACGCATACCAATTGGATGTACTTTTTGACCCACGATGTTACCTCCTTATTTTTCTGCAACTACCACAGTAATGTGGCTTGTGCGTTTGTTGATTGGTGAAGCTGAACCTTTAGCGCGCGGACGGAAACGTTTCATAGTTGGTCCTTCGTTTGCGAAAGCTTCAGATACTACCAAGTTAGCTTTTTCCAAACCAAAGTTGTTTTCAGCATTAGCGATTGCAGAGTTCAATACTTTTTCGATAATACCAGCAGCTTTGTTTGGAGTGAATTTCAAGATTGCGATTGCGTCAGCGACGTTTTTACCACGAATGTTGTCAAGAATAAGACGAGATTTACGAGGTGAAACACGCACTGTACGAGCCATTGCTTTAGCTGAAGTAATTTCTGCCATTTATGTTCTCCTTATTTTCTACGTGTTTTCTTGTCGTCTGCAGCGTGACCTTTGTAAGTACGTGTTGGTGCAAACTCACCAAGTTTGTGACCTACCATGTCTTCTTGGATGTAAACAGGTACGTGTTTACGTCCGTCATAAACTGCGATTGTGTAACCAATGAAACTTGGGAAGATCGTTGAACGACGTGACCAAGTTTTGATAACTTTTTTCTTTTCGTCGTTAGCTTGAGCTTCAACTTTTTTCATCAAATGCTCATCGACGAAAGGTCCTTTTTTAAGACTGCGTCCCATTATATTTTTTCTCCTTTAAAATAAGTACCACAGCGGCCTGCGCTGACTAAGCAGCGCTACCGAGCTGGCGGATAGATTGTTTTAAATTATTTCTCGTTGCGACGACGAACGATAAGTTTGTCAGATTTCGCTTTTTTGTTACGAGTTTTAAGTCCAAGAGCAGGTTTGCCCCATGGAGTTGATGGCGCTTTACGACCAACTGGTGCTTTACCTTCACCACCACCGTGTGGGTGATCGTTAGGGTTCATTACAGAACCGCGAACTGTTGGGCGGATACCTTTCCAACGGTTACGTCCTGCTTTACCAAGGTTTACAAGTCCATGTTGTTCATTTCCGACAACACCAACTGTAGCGCGGCAAGTACCAAGAATCATACGAACTTCACCAGATTGAAGACGAACAAGCGTGTACTTACCTTCTTGACCCAATACTTGAGCAGAAGCTCCAGCAGCACGAACTAATTCACCACCACGACCTGGTTTTAACTCGATATTGTGAATCAAAGTACCAACTGGGATGTTAGCAAGTGGAAGAGCATTTCCGACTTTGATATCTGCTTCAGGACCTGAAACGATGCGTTGACCAACTTCAAGACCTTTAGGAGCGATGATATAAGCTTTCACACCGTCAGTGTAGTGAACCAAAGCAATGTTAGCTGAACGATTTGGATCATACTCGATTGTTTTTACAACTGCTTCAACAGCGTCTTTGTTACGTTTGAAGTCGATCAAACGGTAGTGACGCTTGTGACCGCCACCTTGGTGACGGACAGTGATGCGACCGTTGTTGTTACGACCAGCCTTGCTCTTCAACGAAACAAGCAAAGATTTTTCTGGAGTGCTGGTAGTGATTTCAGCGAAATCCAAAGAAGTCATATTACGGCGACCGTTTGTTGTTGGTTTATAAACACGAATTCCCACGATATATCCTCCTTAGATTATTCTGCTTCAGCACCAAACAACTCGATTGCTTTTGAATCAGCTGTTAAAGTGATGATAGCTTTTTTAGTTTTGTTAGTAAAACCAGTGTAACGTCCAACGCGTTTTGCTTTTGGTTTTACATTGATAGTGTTAACGTTAGCAACTTTAACTCCTTCAAAAGCAGCTTCAACAGCTTGCTTAATCAAAAGTTTGTGAGCGCGAGTGTCAACTTCAAATACATATTTCCCTGCTTCAAGTTGAGCCATTGAGCTTTCAGTGATGACAGGTTTTTTGATAACGTCATACAAATTCATTATGCAAGAACCTCCTCAATTTTAGAGATAGCTGCTTGAGTAACAAGAAGTTTGTCACTGTTTACGATATCAAGAACACTTGCAGTTGTTGCAGTTGCAACCTTAACATTTGGAAGGTTACGTGCTGAAAGTGCAGCGAATTCGTTTCCTTCTTCAAGAATAACAAGTACTTTTGTGTCGATGCTTAGTGCAGCAAGCACTTTTGCAAACTCAGCAGTTTTTGGAGCTGTAAATGAAAGGCTGTCTACAGCTACGA
Organism: Streptococcus sp. SG1; assembly: GCF_030439935.1. Classification (NCBI taxonomy): domain Bacteria; kingdom Bacillati; phylum Bacillota; class Bacilli; order Lactobacillales; family Streptococcaceae; genus Streptococcus; species Streptococcus sp. SG1. The sequence continues at coordinate 14,808 of NZ_JAQFJC010000013.1, forward strand.
ATTTGTTTTCAGCAACTTTTTCAGAGTAAACTGATTTAAGCGCTAATCTACGAACTTTACGTGGAAGTTTGTAAGCATATGAACGAGGAGTTGGGCCGAACACGACACCACCACCACGCCATTGTGGAGAGCGGATAGAACCTTGACGAGCACGTCCAGTTCCTTTTTGACGCCATGGTTTGCGTCCGCCGCCTGATACTGCAGAACGGTTTTTAACAGCGTGAGTTCCTTGACGAAGGCTAGCACGTTGGCTGATGATAACATCAAAGACAACTGATTCGTTTGGTTCAATACCAAAGATCGCATCGTTCAGAACTACTTCACCAGCTTCTTTACCAGTTTGGTCAAATAATTTTACGTTTGCCATTATGACTGATTTCCCCTTTCTTTATTATTTACCAGCTTTAACTGCTGACTTGATAGTGATAAGAGATTTCTTAGCACCAGGTACGTTTCCTTTGATAAGGATAACGTTTTTCTCTGGAACAACTTGTGCAATTTCAAGGTTTTGAATTGTCACACGGTTGCCACCCATACGTCCAGCCAAGTGTTTGTTTTTGAAAACACGGTTAGGCGCAACTGGTCCCATTGAACCAGGACGACGGTGGTAACGAGAACCGTGAGCCATTGGACCACGAGATTGACCGTGGCGTTTGATAACACCTTGGAAACCTTTACCTTTTGAAGTTCCTGTTACATCAACAACATCGCCGGCTGCGAAAGTGTCAACAGTGATTTCAGCACCAACTTCTAAGCCTTCAATGTTTTTGAATTCACGAATGAAGCGCTTAGGAGCCGTGTTAGCTTTTGCTACATGTCCTTTAGCAGGTTTGTTACTCAATACGTCGCGAAGATCGTCGAAACCAACTTGAACTGCGTTGTAACCATCTGTTTCAACTGTTTTAACTTGAAGAACAACGTTTGGAGTTGCTTCAATAACAGTTACAGGGATTAATTCGCCAGCTTCAGTGAAGATTTGAGTCATTCCCACTTTTTTCCCTAAGATTCCTTTTGTCATGAGAAAATGTTTCCTTTTCTATTATTTTTTCAAAAAGTTTTTAACGAGCGTTTTTTATGCTCAAACACAAGATACAAAAGGCGTTAAGAACTCGCAGCAAAAATAGGAGATTGATGCAGCGAGCGACGCTCGCAAGGCAATCTATCTTTTTTGCAAAGAGTTTAGCCTGTGTTCGATTGTGCTATTTAGATTAAAGTTTAATCTCTACGTTCACACCACTTGGAAGATCCAATTTCATCAAAGCGTCAACTGTTTTTTGAGTTGGGTTGATGATGTCGATCAAGCGTTTGTGAGTACGCATTTCGAATTGTTCGCGAGAGTCTTTATATTTGTGAGTCGCACGAATGATTGTGTAGAGGCTACGTTCAGTTGGAAGTGGGATTGGACCCGCAACTTCAGCACCTGTACGAGTAGCAGTTTCTACGATTTTTGCAGCCGCTGTGTCAAGTGTACGATGTTCGTATGCTTTCAAACGGATGCGGATTTTTTTGTTTGCCATCTTTTTCTCCTTTTCGTCTATTTAAGATAATAGGCTAGCTCCACAAGAAAACCGACAGGCGGTTGCGTGGCAATGCAACCGAGCGTGTCGCAACCTCTTGCATCAAAGCTACACGCTGTATTTTTACAGCACCATAGTATCTTAACACAAAGATGCATGCATTGCAAGGGATTTGAGAGATTTTTTTAACTATTTTTAATGAAAATGTTTTCTATCCATTTTGTTGTTTATTTTATAGAAGAAAGCTTGACATTTTTGAGATTTTTCTCGTTTTAGTACAAAAGAAAACCACCTTTCAAGGTGGTTTTTGGGAGATTATTATGAAAAAGAAAAGTTTTAGGATTTCTAAACAAAGTTAGGAGATCTTTGTTTATGATTACAGTATAAGGTCTTTAACTTAAAATATCCTTAAGCTTTTTTTAAAAAGTAATAAATTTTCCAGTTCACAGACGTCTTTAACAATAAACGTCGCTCCCGCTTTTTCTAATTCTTCTTTTGTACCAAAGCCGTAAAGAACCCCGATAGACTCAATCTTTTGTATTTGAGCCCCTATAATATCATGCTCACGATCACCGACCATAATTGTTTCGGAGAGATTTTTAATTTTCGTTTTTTCTAAAGCATAACCAATAACATCTGCTTTTTTGCTTCTACTACCATCCATAGTAGCTCCTGCTACAAAGTCAAAATAGTCATACAGATCAAAATGTTTAAGAATTTGAGTTGAAAATTTTTCAGGCTTAGAGGTTGCCACTATCAATTTCTTATCAGCTTGTTTGAGAGAAGACAATATTTCCCGAATCCCTTTATAAACTTCATTTTCATAGAGGCCTTTTTCAGAAAAATATTCTCGATAATATTCCACAGCTTGTAGACTTTCTTCCTCTGAAAAACCATAAAAGTGTTCAAAAGAATACTTCAGTGGTGGACCGATGAAAACTCTTAATTCTTTTTTATCTTGCACTTCGATACCAAATTTCTCTAAAGCATAAGCCACAGAATTAGTTATTCCTAACTCAGAGTTGGTCAAAGTCCCATCTAAATCAAATAAGATATTTTGATACATGTTTTTCCCTTTTCTTTTTTAAAAAGGCGGGAAATTTTCCCAGCCTCTTTCATCAATTATAAACTTGACCAGACACTTTCCAAAATATTAGTTTGGTCGCGGTCAGGTCCAACTGAGAAGGTGGAAATACGTACACCAACCAACTCACTTACTCGCCGAACATAGTTGCGAGCATTTTCTGGAAGATCTTCTAACTTACGAACGCCAGTAATATCTTCAGACCATCCAGGAAGCTCTTCGTAAATCGGCTTACAACGTTTAAGCTGTTCCAAACTAGCTGGATAGTGGTCGATTCTTTGGCCATCCAAATCATAGGCTACACAGATCTTGACTGTATCCAGACCACTCAAAACATCGATGGAGTTAAGTGAAAGATTGGTGATCCCTGACACTCGGCGACTATGGCGCATAACAACAGAGTCAAACCAACCAACTCGACGCGGACGGCCTGTTGTTGTACCATACTCATGGCCGACTTCACGTATGCGGTCTCCTACTTCATCGAAAAGCTCTGTCGGGAATGGCCCATCACCAACACGACTTGTATAGGCTTTACAAACACCCACTACTTTGTCAATCTTGCTAGGACCCACACCAGAACCGATCGTTACACCGCCAGCAACAGGATTAGAGGAGGTTACAAATGGATAAGTTCCTTGGTCAATATCTAGCATAACTCCTTGAGCCCCTTCAAAGAGCACTCGCTTGCCTTGATCCAGCGCATCGTTTAAGATGACAGAGGTGTCTGTCACATACTGCTTGATTTGTTGCCCATATTCATAGTATTCTTCAAAAATATCATCAAAGTTAATTGCTGTGCTATCGTACAATCTCTCAAAGAGGCGATTTTTCTCAGCTAAATTACGCTCCAAGCGTTCCCTGAAAATGTCTCTATCTAAGAGATCTGCAATCCGGATACCAACACGCGCAGCCTTATCCATATAAGCAGGTCCAATTCCTTTAATAGTAGTTCCAATTTTATTGTCACCTTTGGCCTCTTCCTGCAGGCGATCCAGCTCAATATGATAAGGTAAGATAACATGAGCCCGGTCTGAGATACGAAGATTATCCGTTGTCACACCTTCTTCATGTAAATAATTCAGTTCTTTAACTAGAGATTTAGGATTAACCACCATCCCGTTTCCAATGACTGAGATTTTTTCTGGGAAGAAAATCCCTGATGGAATCAAGTGCAGTTTGTACTTCTTACCGTCAATCACGATGGTATGACCAGCATTGTCACCACCTTGATAACGAGCAATCACTTCGGCATTAGCAGAAAGGAAGTCTGTGATCTTTCCTTTCCCTTCATCTCCCCACTGGGTTCCTACAACAACTACTGATGTCATAATTTTGTCTGAGCTGAGACAGCTCGTCCTTTCTTACATACAAGGCAGGAATCTCACCTGCTGGTATATCTTACACTTTATTATAAGAAATTTATTGCCATTTTTCAAGAAGAGATAGGGATTTCATTTGGATTTTAACTTTTGGAAATGAATTAGTTTTTCACAAAATCTGTTTTTTCTGATATTAATTAGTTTATTTTAAATAAAAGTTCGGATTTTTATTAAAATCGTAGTAGAAATTTGTTTTCTTTTTCCGTTTGTAATAGACTAAAATTACTATCATAGGACGGTGAAACGATGACGATTAATCAATTACTGCAGAAACTGGATACATCAAGCCCTATTCTTCAAGCGACCTTTGGTCTAGAGAGGGAAAATCTCCGAGTTGACTTGGATGGACACTTAGCCCAAACTGCCCATCCAAGTCAACTCGGTTCAAGGAATTTCCACCCAAGCATCCAAACAGACTTCAGCGAGCAACAACTAGAACTAATAACACCTATTGCTCACTCGACTAAGGAAGCTAGGCGCTTACTGGGGGCTATTAGTGACGTGGCGGCCCGCTCGATTGATCAGAACGAGCGCCTCTGGCCTCTGTCCATGCCACCGCAGCTGACTGAAGAGGAGATTGTCATTGCTTGTCTGGAAAACGACTATGAGCGCCACTACCGAGAGGGCTTGGCGGAAAAATATGGCAAAAAACTACAGGCTATCTCTGGTATCCACTACAACATGGAGCTAGGGAAAGATCTAGTCACTGCTCTCTTTCAAGTCAGCTCCTATCAATCACTTAAGGATTTTAAAAACGGCCTCTATCTCAAGCTGGCTCGAAACTTTCTGCGTTTCCGCTGGATCTTAACCTATCTCTACGGTGCTGCACCTTTGGCAGAAACTGGCTTCTACAGTCAGGAAATTTCCCAGCCTATCCGCTCTTTTCGTAACAGCGACTATGGCTATGTCAATGACGAAAATATTCAAGTGTCCTACGCTTCTTTGGAGCAATATGTAACCGATATTGAAAACTACGTTCAGTCAGGCGAGCTCAGCGCTGAAAAAGAATTTTACTCAGCCGTTCGCTTCCGTGGACAGAAGCACAATCGTGCCTATCTGGAGCAAGGTATCACTTATCTAGAATTCCGCTGCTTCGATCTCAATCCTTTTGACCATTTAGGTATTAGCCAAGAAACCTTAGATACCGTCCATCTCTTTTTACTGAGCCTGCTCTGGCTAGATGATGTAGAAAATGTTGATGCGGCATTAAAAGCTGCCCACGACTTGAACCAAAAGATTGCTTGTAGCCATCCACTGACTGCCCTGCCAGATGAGGCAGACAGCTCAGCCCTTCTCCAAGCCATGGAAGAGCTTATCCAGCATTTTGAACTGCCAACTTACTACCAAACCTTACTTCAACATCTTAAGGAGGCGCTACAAAATCCTCAGCTAACCCTATCTGGCCAGCTCCTGCCTCATATCCAGCATGATTCCTTAATGGCCTTTGGGCTAGAAAAAGCAGAGGAATATCACCGCTACGCTTGGACTGCTCCTTATGCCCTCAAAGGCTACGAAAATATGGAACTATCCACCCAGATGCTACTCTTTGATGCTATCCAAAAGGGGCTTAATGTCGAAATTTTAGATGAAAATGACCAATTTCTCAAGCTTTGGCATGGTCGCCATGTGGAATATGTCAAGAACGGCAATATGACCTCCAAGGATAACTATGTCATCCCTCTGGCCATGGCCAATAAAACCGTCACCAAAAAGATTTTGGCTGCAGCTGACTTTCCCGTTCCAGCTGGAGCAGAATTTTCTTCCCTAGAGGATGGACTGGCCTATTACCCTTTGATTAAGGACCGACAAATTGTTGTCAAACCAAAGTCAACTAACTTCGGACTAGGCATCTCCATCTTCCAAGAACCAGCTAGTCTGGAAGCTTATCGCAAGGCTTTGGAAATCGCTTTTTCAGAAGACGCTGCTGTCTTAGTGGAAGAATTTATCGCTGGAACGGAGTACCGCTTCTTTGTCTTAGACGGTCAGTGTGAGGCAGTCCTCTTGCGAGTAGCAGCCAATGTCGTCGGAGACGGTCAGCATACCTTGAGAGAATTGGTTGCCATCAAAAACGACAATCCGCTACGGGGTCGGGATCATCGATCACCGCTTGAAATCATTGAACTGGGGGACATTGAACTGCTCATGCTGGACCAGCAAGGCTATGGACCAGATGATATCCTGCCTGCTGGAGTCAAGGTTGACTTGCGACGCAATTCCAATATTTCTACCGGCGGAGACTCGATTGACGTCACAGACAGCATGCACCCATCTTATAAGGAACTTGCTGCGAACATGGCAAAGGCTATGGGAGCTTGGGCCTGTGGCGTTGACCTGATTATTCCTGACAGCTCTGCTATTTCTACCAAGGAAAATCCTAACTGCACCTGCATCGAGCTCAATTTCAACCCCTCTATGTATATGCACACCTATTGTGCTGAGGGGCCGGGACAAAGCATCACCCCTAAAATACTGGCCAAACTTTTCCCAGAAATGGACCTGTAAAATAAGAAAACGCAGAAGATGTCCCTGCGTTTTTTGTTTTGTAACCGAGGTAAAGTTTAAGATGATAACCTAAAAGAATTAAGCTTGATTGCTACTACAAGTTTAAAATTTCTTTAAGCCCTCTTCACAAACTTGAAAAAACAAGCGCAAGCCTGCGCCCCTTTCTCTATTTTGTGTTAAAATAAAAGGTATGGACAAAATTATCAAAACTATCTCAGAAAATGGCTCTTTCCGTGCTTATGTGCTGGATAGCACAGAGACGGTTCGGACCGCTCAAGAAAAACATCAAACTCAAGCCAGTTCTACTGTTGCACTTGGCCGCACACTGATTGCCAGCCAGATTTTGGCTGCAAATGAAAAAGGCCAGACCAAGATTACCGTCAAGGTTCTCGGAACCAGCTCACTAGGCGCGATTATCACAGTGGCAGATACAGAGGGTAATGTCAAAGGTTATGTACAGAATCCCGGTGTAGATATCAAAAAGACAGCTACTGGCGAAGTACTGGTTGGTCCTTTTGTTGGCCAAGGCGAATTCCTCGTTATCACGGACTACGGTACGGGCAATCCATACAACTCCATGACTCCTCTCATCTCTGGAGAAATCGGCGAAGACCTAGCTTTCTACCTAACTGAAAGCCAGCAAACACCTTCCGCTGTTGGTCTCAATGTTCTCTTAGATGAGAACGACAAAGTCAAGGTTGCCGGTGGTTTCTTGGTACAAGTTCTGCCTGGTGCTAAAGAAGCTGAAATTGCCCGCTTTGAGAAGCGAATCCAAGAAATGCCTGCCATATCAAAACTGCTGGAATCCGATGACCATATCGAAGCTCTGCTGGCTGCCATCTATGGTGATGAGCCATACAAACGCCTGTCTGAAGAAGAAATCCGCTTCCAGTGCGACTGTAGCAAAGAACGCTTCATGAATGCCTTGGCTACCCTGCCAAAGGCTGACTTGGAAGAGATGCGTGACCAAGATCAAGGTGCTGAAATCGTCTGCCAATTCTGCCAGACAGCCTATCACTTTGACCAAAATGACCTGGAGGAACTGATTCGTGACAAATCTTAATACCCCTTTTATGATCGGAAATGTCGAAATTCCCAACCGCACTGTTCTGGCACCTATGGCCGGCGTAACCAATTCTGCTTTCCGAACCATTGCCAAAGAGCTGGGAGCGGGCCTGGTCGTCATGGAAATGGTCTCTGACAAGGGCATCCAGTATAACAACGAAAAAACCCTCCACATGCTCCACATTGACGAGGGAGAAAATCCAGTCTCTATCCAACTTTTCGGTAGTGACGAAGATAGCTTAGCCCGCGCAGCAGAATTTATCCAAGAAAACACTAAAACGGACATCGTTGATATCAATATGGGCTGCCCGGTCAATAAAATCGTCAAAAATGAAGCTGGAGCCATGTGGCTTAAGGATCCCGAGAAAATCTATAAAATCATCAACAAAGTACAGTCAGTGCTAGATATTCCCCTGACAGTCAAGATGCGGACTGGCTGGTCTGACAGCTCGCTAGCCGTAGAAAATGCTCTAGCAGCTGAAGCCGCTGGAGTCTCAGCCCTGGCTATGCACGGTCGCACCCGTGAGCAAATGTATACAGGCCATGCTGATCTTGAAACTTTGCACGACGTTGCGCAAGCCCTTACCAAGATTCCCTTTATTGCAAACGGAGACATTCGTAGCGTTCAAGAGGCTAAACAACGTATCGAAGAAGTCGGAGCTGATGCCGTTATGATAGGTCGAGCTGCTATGGGTAATCCTTACCTCTTCAATCAGATCAACCACTACTTTGAAACGGGTGAAATCCTTCCGGACTTGACCTTTGAAGATAAAATGAAAATTGCCCACGACCACCTTAAACGTTTGATTGATCTCAAAGGGGAACATATTGCCGTTCGAGAATTCCGAGGCCTAGCTCCACACTACCTGCGTGGAACATCCGGAGCTGCTAAACTACGAGGTGCGATTTCTCAAGCAAACACCCTTGCTGAAATTGAAGAGCTCTTGCAAATTCAAAAATAAAACAAAAGGAAGCCAATCGGACTTCCTTTTTGTTCTGTTTAGGGTTGAGTCACCACAACACTTGTTACTGAACCATCTGCTCCTATTGTAATCTGCAGATTGGCATTGCCTGGCCCGCTTAACTGAGCATTGTATTTGCCATCATCCAGCGTATAAGAGTAGGAAGCGATGGAATAATTAGCTGTCTTTCCATCTGCAGACTGGACTGTGAATTGGCCGTTGCCTGATACAGTCACAGTATTTCCATTGGCATCCTTCCAAGTACCAGCAGCCGCTGAGAAATCTCCATCCACCATAGTCAAGACACCTTTATAGCGAGCATTGCTGGCTGCCTGCTTATTCTGAAGCTAGCGATTGCTTTCCGATGCTTGAGCTGGTTGAGTTGCTTGACTCTGAGTATTTTGTCGACCTGAAGCTTGCTGCGTTTGTTGGGCTTGAGGCGCTTCTACAGTAGACTGTTGCTGACTGGCAGAAGCTTCGACTTGTCCAGACTGGCCAACTGCTACTTCTGAAGAAGGTCGATTGCTAGCCTTAGAAGAAGAACTAGCCTTGCTGGATGACGCAGCTTTTGAGCTAGAGGAAGTCTGAACAGTCTTGCTAGAACTAGTACTTGTTGTGCTTTCTTCTTTCTTACCACATGCCCCTAAAAGCAGACCAGAAGCTAGAACTACAACTGCCATCATTTTGGTATAAGTACGTGTTTTCATCTTTTGCCTCCTTGTAACATTTAGAAATCTTTTTGTAATGTAATTGTAATACTATGTTTTTTATTTGTCAATCATTTATATAAAATTCTTTAAAAAGTTTCTACCCAAGCAAGTTCAAGCTTCTCATGCTACTTCTTTTGTCATGAGAAATTTGCTCCTACTTATCTATTCGGCATTAAAATAAGAAAAACAGGACAATTTTGCCCTGCAAGAGAAATATATCCTCGACTTTCTTTTAAGCCGTTTTTTCTGTCTTCAGCCGATAAACTTTTCTCGGCTTCTTCTTTGGCACGCGCTTGACGCCAGCTTCTTCTAGATATTCTCCAAATTTAACTAGAAAATTATTGCTAACAATAGGTCGTCTAGGCGAGATGAGATTAACCAGCTCAGTCCCTTCATAGACAGTAAACGGTGATTCCAGCAGATGGAGAAAAGTTGGATTCCAGTCCAGTCGACCCTGAATCCGTTTAATAGATTCTAGCAGGATTTGGTAGTGGTCAAAGGCAAAGTCCTCTGCTGTCAAAAGCTGTTCACCATCCCTAAAGCTCCTTGTCTTAAAGTCCACATCAAGAAAGGTGACTTCTTTAGCATCATCGCCAGCTTGTACTTGATCTACTGCTATAGCCGGAAGATAAACCAAGTGGGAAATAGTAATGACCCAACCACGTGGATCACGTCCTGGTGTAGAAACCGTCATCAGTTGTTCCACCTTTTCCAGCGGTATCTCAAGCCCCACCTCTTCTTTGACTTCCCGAATGCAGGCTTGATAGGCATCCTCATTTTTGTCCACAAAGCCTCCGACTAGGGCATATTTATTTTGATAAGGATGGGCCTTGCGCTTGATGACCAAGAGTTTTATCTGACCTTCCACGAAGCAGTATGCCACCATATCTGCTGTTACACTCGGGGTCTCATATTTTGGCAAATCCTGAGTCTTGTACCATTCCAAAAAGGCGGATTCATCCGCCATTGTTTCATAATATTCTTTTTCTGTCATACCAGATGGAATAGCCTGTTTGGTCATAAGTATCTTATCCTTTTCTATCAAAAATCCTCCAAATCTTGCTCTAAGCTTTCTTCACTGCCTTGGTCCACTGATACCACCCGACGATACTATTGAGGGTATAGACCCAGTACATGGCCTGGATATGGAGATTGCTACCCCACCAGAGATAGATACTGAAGAGATTGGTCGCAATCCAGAAAATCCACTGCTCGCGGTAGAGGCCAGTCATGAGAAGCTGACCGATACCATTAGTCGCATCTGTCACACTATCGCGGAAAGGCCGGTGACTATGAATGCTCTTATAGGCAAAGCCCATACCAATCCAAATCAAAGCCGTCAAGGCCAGATATTTAAGCCAGCCACGCCAGTCTAACTTCTTAGCTTCAAAATGAGAAGGTTCTTCCTTATCTTGCTCATTAACCCGGTTGGACAGCCAAGTATAAAGGCCGATTGGCTGCATGATAAAGAAGTAGATTGTTGTCAGTACTTCACCATAAAAACTAGCCTTGAAGGACAATATAAGATAAATTGCCGAATTAACCGCTCCAAAAAGGTAGTTGCTAGCCCGACCCTCAGCTACTAGGATTACACAGACGATGCCTGTCCAGGAAGCAAAGAGTCCTAGCCAATCATGCTTCACCTGGCCACTGGTAAACTCCAGAATGAAAGGCAAGCTAGAAAGAGCAAGTAAGTAGAGCCATTGAGCCAAGCTACGGCCGCCAAATAGATCCTGCCAGAGCAATTTTACAATTCCCTTAATACCCAGCTTTTTAGCCGCTATATAGACATTGCGGAAATTCCGAGCAAAGGTTTGATTTTTTTGTTTCAGTCCTGTCCAGAGATCTTCAGGAGAGAGTTTTTGATTTTTGATTACCATTCTATTCTACCACTTTCTTTTTTAATCTGCTTGATAAATCCTGTTGATTGCTTCTTTGGCCATCTCATAATTGTCCAGATAACTGCCAGCTAGATAGGCAGTTGGATGATCAGGCAAGTACTGTTCTTTCAGCTTTTTCAGATAACTAGAAAAATCACTGCGTATAGCCTCATCTGCCATGCTCATATCTCGAAAGCCATCGTTGACATAGGTCCCGACTGGCTCAGCAAAGAGAATCAAATCCCATTTTTCCTTGGACAAGATGCTGACAAAGAGATTGTCAAAGGTATCTGTTTCCTCGTCTTGAACTGGACTTTCTTTCAGATAGTAATCATAGTAAGCCTTGGTCACTAGTGAATTCGTGTCAGCCACAACCAGACCACGGTTGGCGCTGCTGTCAATCAAGCGGGAAGTCTGAGCGTATTGTCCCAGAAGTAGATAATAGTAATCCTTAGGTGTCAACTCATCGTCTCGTACGTTATTTTGGATCTGGTATTCTCGAGCATATTCTAGGCTAACTGGAGCATCATAGTAGCGAGCCAAATCTTTGGCCAAGGTCGTTTTACCATTGCTGGCACTACCCATGATCAGCACTTTCTTGGTAAAGTGACGGCGGAAAGGTTGGGCCATATATTTCCAATAATGGCTAGGGTTTTCTCGAATCATTGTAGCGGAAATCCCAACATGGCGCTCTTCCAAACATGTTTCAAAACCACGCTTTGCCAGCTCCGCTTGATAGTCTGATTCTCCGACAAAGAAAATCAGTTCCTCGCCTTCTGCATCATAGCCCACCAACTCTAATAAAGCCGGCAACCACTGGTTCCAACCCAGAGGATAGCGAGGAAAGGACGTTTCATCCAGTTTGTAAACCTGAGTTAATTCATCATCTGCGAAAGTTTCCCGCGTATATCGGAAGCGCTTCTGCAGAGGCAGGCCTACTTCCTCCCCACGATCGCCTTGATAACCAGAAACCACCACGCGCACCTTGTCGTAAGAACGCTTCGCCTTCTGAATCAAATCGATATGCCCCTGATGCAAGGGAGCAAAGGTTCCAAAGACAATTGCAATTTTTTCTTTCATAATTCCACCTTTTTATTATTTTTTATATTTTTATTTTTTCTATGTTTTTATTATAAACTATATTTTTGTTTTGTCAATAGTTTTTTATAAAATTTTATAAAAATATTTTTAAACTCGAATATCAAACTTAAAATTAAAAAAGCCCTGATAATTGTTATATCAGAGCTTTCCTTATGTTTTTTTACAATTGTTCATCAAGATTACTGCGATCTTCTTTAGAATTTAGGCTATATCAAACTTCAACTGACCTGCCTTAACCCCCACTTTCAAAGTCTGACCAGCTTGTAAATCCCCAGTTAATAGCAGTTCTGCTAGTTTGTCTTCAACTTTGGTTTGCAGAGTCCTACGAAGAGGTCTAGCCCCCATTTCTACATCATATCCTTCTTTAGCTAGTAGTTTCAAGGCACTAGCTTGGAATTTTAGTTGGATATTCTTTTCAGCTAGACTGGCAACCAGAGGTTTAACCATCACTTTGACAACCTCCTGCATATGGTCTGCTGACAAGCTATGGAAGACGACTTTTTCATCAATCCGGTTAATAAATTCTGGACGGTATGTCTTTTTGAGCTCTTCTAACATTCGTTTTTCCATATTTGCATGATCCAAGCGAATGTCGCGCGCTCCAAAGCCGACCGTCTTATCATCACGCAAACTGGTTGCTCCTAGATTGCTGGTCATGATAATAATCGTATTTGAAAAATCAATCTTTCGTCCCTTACTATCAGTCAATACACCATCATCTAAAACCTGCAGAAGGACATTGAAAATATCCGGATGGGCTTTTTCAACTTCGTCAAATAAGAGGACGGAATATGGTCGGTTGCGAACTTTCTCTGTCAATTCGCCCCCTTCTTCATAGCCGACATAACCTGGAGGCGCTCCGTTGAGACGACTAGCTGCAAATTTCTCCATGTATTCACTCATATCAAAACGAATGAGAGCTGATTCGTCGTCAAAGAGGGTTTCTGCCAGAGCCTTAGCCAACTCGGTCTTACCAACCCCAGTTGGACCCAAGAACATAAAGGAACCAATCGGTCGCTTATTCGCTCGAATACCTGACTGATTACGACGAATTGCGCGACTAATAGCTGATATAGCTTCATCTTGGCCAATCACCCGCTTATGCAATTCTTCTTCTAAGTGCAAATATTTTTTAGCATCTGTCTGAGTCAATTTTTGGACTGGAATACCAGACAGGCGACTGAGAGTTGTCAGAATATCTGTTTCCTCTACCTTCAAATTACTTGATAGAGGTTGATTTTCTTCCTTGATCAAGCGACCAAGCTTATTGAACTGACCAGCTATAATTGCTCGATCTGCTGGACTCAAATCCTCTTGTGCATGACTCTGGGGACCATTGTTACGCACTGTAGCACTAGCTTCATCTAACAGATCTATTGCTGAATCCGGCAGATGCTTGCTTGTCAAATAACGATGAGCATATTTTACAGCTGTTTCAATTGCTTGATCTGTAATCGTTACCCTATGATGGGCTTCATAGTTTTCTTTTAGCCCCTTCAGGATAGCAATGCTGTCAGCCACACTTGGTTCTTCAATACTGATCTTAGCGAAGCGTCGAGATAGAGCAGCGTCTTTTTCAATATGCTTTTGGTATTCTTCTTGAGTTGTAGCTCCTATCGTACGCAGTGTTCCGCGAGCCAGAGCAGGTTTAAGGATATTCGCAGCATCCATCGTAGAGTCAATACCGCTACCAGATCCCATAATCGTATGAAGTTCATCAATAAAGAGAATGACCTTACCATCTTTCTCAATATCATCGATGATATTGTTCATACGCTCTTCAAAATCCCCACGGAAACGAGTCCCTGCCACAACGTTCATTAAATCAAGCTCTAGAACCCGCATTTTGGCTAGTTCGTGCGGAACTTGACCAGAAGCTACACGCTGGGCCAAACCGAGAGCTAGAGCAGTTTTACCAACTCCAGCATCCCCAACCAAGACAGGGTTATTCTTCGTCTTGCGACTGAGAACCTGAATCATCCGAGAGATTTCCTGATCTCGACCAACAACAGGCTCGAGCTGACCTGAACGAGCTAATTCCGTCAAGTCTCGTGTGTAATCTTCTAGACCACCACTCTGAGTAGGTGGCATCCCCATCATGTTTGCCATGTTTTGCTTGGCTTGATTAAAGCCTTTATGAAGACTGCGGATTGCTTTTAAATCATTCTTAGTCCAGCCAGACTTTTGTTCCAGGTTTCTCCGCAAATCATTAATACGCAAGACTCCTTCTTTGTCTTCATAACTAAAGCCGACAAATTCTAAAATACGAGTTGCTAGGGTTCCTCTGTCGCTGATGATAGCGTATAAGATATGTTCAGTTCCGACTTCCTTTGCGTGAGTAGCTTCGGCTATAGCTTTTGCCTCCTTAAAAAGAGTCGTCAAGCGATGAGAAAAAGGCAGGATACTAAATTGCCCTTCCTTCTGATAAGACTTTCCTACTACATGGTAAGCAGCATCCTCAAAATGATCAATTTCTAGCGGATAATCGTTTAAAACTGAGCCTGCTACGCTGTACGGATAATTAGAAAAAGCAATCAAGAGATGCCATGACTCTAAATACTCAGATTCAAAATGACTAGCCAGTTGCTGGGCTTCTTCTATACTAACAATCAAGGCTTTTGAATATTTCATTTCTATTTAAGTTCCTTTTCTATCAAGTTGTTGTAATACTTTCTTTAACATACGAGCGCGAATTATTGGAGCATCTACTCCTAAAACACAATCAGACGATATAGCCAAAAGAAGGTTGCCTTCACGTTCCGACATAATTCTTTCATCAAACAAGAGTTGAATAATATCTGTAAAGAACTGTTGGCTCACTTGCTCTCCAATACGATCGAATAACTCACATATCATCTGATGGCGGTCAGAAAACTCGACCTTTCCAATTCGAATGTAGCCACCGCCACCTCGCTTACTTTCGACAACGTAGCCCCGGCTTTCAGTAAAGCGAGTCTTAATCACATAATTAATTTGACTGGGAACAACCTGGAAGACATCAGCCAACTCGCTCCGTTTCAACTCAACCATACCTGCCTGCTCTAAAATTGCTTTAATATAGGCTTCGATATTATCTGAAGTATTCTTACCGCTCATGATCTTCCTTTCTAGTCAATCTTATTATTTTTAATCGCTCTTTCATTAAACATTAGACACTGATTTCTAGCTTCACAAAAGTATCTTTGACATTGACTATCTTTGACTAATATTATACCGAAAAAGTCCTTATTTTGAAAGGAAAAGGGATGGTAAAAGGTCTGATAATTCAAACTAGTGAAAAAGCTTTATAAAAGAGCAGATTCTTAGCTGTAACCGCTTGCAATTAACTTTTAAAGCGTTATAATATAGGTGGAAATGTACAGAAAGAATAGGTACCTTACCTATTCACAATTATCTCAAAAGGAGGAATGTCCAATGACGCTAGATTGGCTCACTTATACTCGCCACGTGCTCACTTGGTTGCTTTCAACCTTGTTCCTATACACAGTATTTTCTGCCCATTATGTCAATGTCCAGATTGCCATATTGGTTGCCTGCTTCTTTATCCCCTTCTTATTTGAACAGGCCAAGATGAAACAGAAAACAAAGTGGACTCTTAATCTACTCATTACACTCGCTACTGTGATAGGAATCCTATTCACTCAGAAGTTTAGAATTACTTTTACCTATTCTCAAATTACTCATCTCTTAATTTTTGGTATTCTTCTAATTTTTATTGATGCTGTGATTTCACATAGCAACTTGATGAGAAGAGTGGCTAAATAGAATAAAGCACATTAGAAAGCTTTTGATATATACAAGAGCTTAGGCTTATAAAGATAAAACGGGACAAAATCAATCTTGTCCCGTTCTTTTTATGATAGTAGATTCTTAGTTTTGTCCAAGAGCTGCTGCCATTGTTGCTGCAACTTCTGATTCAAAGTCGTTAGCGGCTTTTTCGATACCTTCACCAACTTCAAAGCGAGCGAACTCAACTACTGAAGCATTTACTGATTCAAGGTAAGCTTCAACTGTCTTGCTGTCATCCATGATGTAAACTTGTGCAAGAAGTGTATATGCTTGGTCAACTTTAGTGTTGTCAAGCATGAAGCGATCCATTTTACCTGGGATGATCTTGTCCCAGATCTTTTCTGGTTTACCTTCAGCAGCCAACTCAGCCTTGATGTCTTCTTCAGCTTGAGCAACAACTGCATCAGTCAATTGAGCTTTTGATCCATACTTCAAGTGCGGAAGAGCTGGTTTACCAACCATTGCGCGGCTTTCGTTATCTTGATCAATAGCATGGTTCAATTGTGCTAATTCATCTTTAACAAATTGCTCATCCAATTCTTTGTATGAAAGAACAGTTGGTTTCATCGCAGCGATATGCATAGAAATTTGTTTAGCAAGAGCTTCGTCTCCGCCTTCGATAACGGAGATAACACCGATACGGCCACCATTGTGTTGGTAAGCACCAAAGTGTTGTGCATCTGTTTTTTCGATCAAAGCAAAGCGACGGAATGAGATTTTTTCTCCGATAGTTGCAGTTGCAGATACGTATGCAGCTTCAAGAGTTTCACCTGAAGGCATTGTCAAAGCAAGTGCTTCTTCGTTGTTAGCTGGTTTGCCTTCAGCGATTACTTTCGCAGTTGCATTTACCAAGTCAACAAATTGAGCATTTTTTGCAACGAAGTCAGTTTCAGCGTTTACTTCAACTACTGCTGCAACATTACCGTTAACAAATACACCAGTCAAACCTTCAGCAGCAACACGGTCAGCCTTCTTAGCTGCTTTTGCCATACCTTTTTCGCGAAGCAATTCAATCGCTTTTTCGATGTCACCATCAGTTTCAACTAGGGCTTTCTTAGCGTCCATGACACCAGCACCAGATTTTTCACGCAACTCTTTAACAAGTTTAGCTGTAATTTCTGCCATTTTGTTTCTCCTATATTTTTTAAAAATAGGAGGGCCGGGCTAAGCCCCGCCCTCCTAGGTAATTACTAATTATTTGAATTAAGCGTTGTCGCCTTCTACAACTTCAACGATTTCTTCGATTGAGTCTGCTTGAGTTTCAGTTGCAGCCAATTCAGCTTCTACTGACTCAACACTGTCTTCACCTTGACGACCTTCGATAATAGCGTCAGCCATTTTCGCAGTGATCAATTTAACAGCGCGGATAGCGTCATCGTTAGAAGGAATGATTACATCGATATCGTCTGGATCTGTGTTTGTATCAACCATCGCAACCACTGGGATACCAAGCTTCTTAGCTTCTTTAACAGCGATTTGCTCTTTATGTGGGTCAACTACGTACATTACATCTGGGATGCGTGGCATTTCTTCGATACCACCCAAGAATTTTTCAAGACGTGCACGTTGTTTGTTAAGAAGAGCTACTTCTTTCTTAGGAAGAACTTCGAAAGTTCCGTCTTCTTCCATACGTTTGATTTCTTTCAAACGAGCTACACGTTTTTGGATAGTAGACCAGTTTGTAAGAGTTCCACCCAACCAACGGTGGTTGATGTAGTATTGACCAGCGCGTTCTGCTTCATCTTTTACAGCTTCAGCAGCTTGCTTTTTAGTACCAACAAACAAGATGATTGCATCGTTTGCAGCTGCATCACGGATGAAATCATATGCTTGGTCTGCATATTTTACAGTTTGTTGCAAGTCAATAACGTGGATACCGTTACGCTCTGTGAAGATGTACTTAGCCATCTTAGGGTTCCAGCGACGAGTTTGGTGACCAAAGTGAACACCAGCCTCAAGAAGTTGTTTCATTGAAATTACTGCCATGAGTAAATTCTCCTTTTTGTTTTTTTCCTCTTTTAGATTTCAGCTCGCAGGACAACCCAAGGGCAACAGTCCCACAATTCATCTAAAATGAGTATTTTGCCATTTGCACGGCATCTATTATGATAACAGAATTTCAAGGATTTGACAAGCTCTTTTGCTTTATTTTTCCTCGAAAACCTTGATTTTATCAGCATTTATTTTTCTAGTTTTCAGTATTATTTCATTTTCTTAGAATCAAGTGTATTGACGAAAGTCCTTTTTTAAGGTAAAATAGTAAAGGTTAAGGCGGTATAGCCAAGTGGTAAGGCACGGCTCTGCAAAAGCTTGATCGTCGGTTCAAATCCGTCTACCGCCTTATATAACCTGATTTATCAGGAAGCATCTGAACACAAAGCTCGTAAGATCGGGCTTTTTTCTTTCCCTTTAATGCTAAGATTTTGAGTCTAACTATTACGTTAGGATTCAAAAAGAGGCTGAGATATTATCTCAGCCTCTTTTCTATTTAACATTTGCTGGTCCCTGTTTTTAGAAAAGCAACGGGAGATTAAGCACAAATGCCTTATATTTTTTCAACCTAATTCTTAGTGTTTTTTACGACGGAAGTTAAAGAAGGCCGTTACACTTGCAAGAACAAGTCCTAATAGAGCCACAAGGCCATTTGCATGTTCACCAGTGTTTGGAAGGTTCTTCTTCTCTTCTGCGTTTCTATTTACTCTAGAGTATTGAGGTTGTTGTGGACGGTCTGTTTGACCTGATTGACTACTTGTAGCAGCATCTGATCCTGGTTTCGCTTGATCTTTAGGATCTTGAACTTTACCAGTTGAATCCTTTTGACCTTGTCCTTTAGAATCTTGAGCTTTGTCTGATGGATCTTTTTGATCTTGACTAGCATTTGATTGGCTGCTACCAGATTCCTTAGTACCAATTTCAACTACTTGAGTGATTGGTGTTTTCGTAATCTGTTCGTCTCTGACAACTCGGCTTGTTTCAACACCATTTGTCTTAGTAATTGTGTAGACAACAGTCTTTTCACCATCAACACCAGCAATCTTGATCCGTTTTGTTCCTTTTGGAAGATCTGGATTGCTTAAAGTGATAGTGCCATGGTAAATAACTTGAGTTTCAGTCACGTTTTCAGTTGTAACAACTGGAGCAGTAGCTTTCTTAGTACCTACTTCAACAACTTCATCAACTGCTGGAGTTGTGATAGTGTTGGATTTCTCTACACGACCTGTTTCAACACCGTCTGCGTAGGTTACTGTGTAAACAATGGTACGAACACCCTTCTTACCTGAAGTTGTCACATTGCGGACACCTTCTGGAAGGGCTGGATTTGGAACTTCTTTGACTTGGAAGTCTACTTCTTCAGTCTTAGTTTCTTCCTTAGTGGTAATGACTGGACCAGTACCTTCTTCGATGACTTCGTCAACTGCTGGTTTTGTCACGGTTTCTGACTTCTTAACCTTGCTAACTTCTTGGCCATCAGCTTTCGTAACAGTATAAGTTACTTCCTTCTCTCCATCTACACCTTGAACTTTTACGTTTCTTGTGCCTTTTGGTAAAGCTGGATTTTGCACTGTAGAGCTACCATGTTTGATAACTTCTTTTTCTACTACTTCTTCAGTTGTAGTAACTACGCCTTTCTTAGTACCTACTTCAACGACTTCATCAACTGCTGGAGTTGTGATTTCGTTTGATTTCACTACACGACCTGTTTCTTTGCCGTCAGTGTAGGTTACTGTCTCAACGATTGTACGAACACCTTTTTTACCTGGAGTTGTTACATTGCGGACACCTTCTGGAAGGGCTGGATTTGGAACTTCTTTGACTTGGAAATCTACTTCTTCTGTCTTAGTTTCTTCCTTAGTGGTAACAACTGGAGCTTTCTTAGTTCCTACTTCAACAACTTCATCAACTGCTGGAGTTGTGATTTCGTTTGATTTCACTACACGGCCTGTTTCTTTGCCGTCAGTGTAGGTTACTGTCTCAACGATTGTACGAACACCTTTTTTACCTGGAGTTGTTACATTGCGGACACCTTCTGGAAGGGCTGGATTTGGAACTTCTTTGACTTGGAAAT